>JAAOMR010000083.1 GCA_018853935.1 Acidithiobacillus ferrivorans | reverse complement strand
AACTGAACGTCCCGAGCTTGCAGGCTGCTGACCAGGTCGATCAGATTCCGCACGCTGCGTCCCAGACGATCCAGCTTCCAGACCACCAGCGTATCCCCTGCGCGGAGATCTCCCAGCGCCTGAGTGAGACCCGGTCGCTCTGCGCGGGCACCACTAATCTGGTCCTCCATGATCTTCTCGCAACCGGCTTTGGTCAGTGCCTCCCTTTGCAGGTCCAGATTTTGGTCCTGGGTGGATACCCGGGCATAACCGATCAGCATATTTTTCTCCTGACTCTCTCGATATTCATAATGACGGTAATGAATCAAGAAACCCATTTCAAGACCTGTTTTCGAGAACCCTATCCTGTTGGTTGTTGGTCATGGTGCCCGTGGCGGGTTTTGCCTCTCAAAAACCCTCGGTTGTGAAAGGGCGTCTATGATGCTAAACGATGTTACAAGTAGTATCATTCGTTGATGAATAAAGCGATCAAGCTGCGTGAGGCTATGAAAAACCACCCCATGGGGTGGCAGATTGATGATCTTCAGGTGGTTGCCCGTCAGCACGGAATCACCTGGCGACACGATGGCGGCAGTCATTGCGTATTTATCCGGCCCGATGGACGGACGCTGCCAGTGCCCGCCCATCGACCGATCAAGCCGGTCTACATCAAAAAGTTTTTGCGCCTGGTGGCAGGAGAATGACCATGCATGCCTTGGAAGATTACCCGTTCGAGATGCGTCCGCTGAAGCCTTCAGAAGGTGGTGGATTTCTGATTTCCTATCCGGATTTCACAGAATGCATTGCGGATGGCGAAACGCTGGAAGAAGCGTTACAGAATGGCCGGGAAGCCTTGCAGGCAGTGATAGAGGCTTTGCAGGAGCAGGGGATGCCGGTACCGGCACCGAATGGTGGGGGCGTGGCTTCCGGCAAATTCATTGCCAGAGTACCAAAATCCATCCATGCCCAACTTGCTGCGCGGGCCAGAATGGAGGGAGTATCGCTCAATGCGATGGTTTTGACGCTCATCGCCAAGGGGCTGGGTCAGGGAACGCGGGTAGAATGAGGTTTGCCGGACGCTGAAAGGTAGACGGGGTTTATTGACACTTTCAGGTCCGGAAACTGCCCCAAAAGTGTCCAGAAACAGAGTGTCTATTAAACCTTCGGTTCTGAGTTAAGTCTTCTGTTTCGTAAACCGGCCCATTGAGAGGAGCCTTCCCTCAAGCCCTTGCACAACAGCCCAATGGTTAGTGCCCGACTGTGGGGTTGTCGGTTGCGGTTGACATGCAAAACCATGCTACCTAAATTTGGATAGGCGCATACCTTACTGAGGCATATCTAATGGAAAAAAAACGGATTTCACGCCGCATTTGGATAAGAACTGCTGCCATGATGGTTGCAACAGTTGCCGCATACCCCTTTGTCGGCGCAGCAGCCCACGCTGCGACGCGCAAGAAGATTGCGAAAGCCGTCGTCCATTACCAGGACCACCCGAGCGGGCACAAGATGTGCGGGATGTGCATACATTTCATCCCGACTGGCGGGGTCGCCGGACACGGAATGATGGACGGTATGGGGCCGGATATGATGGGTGATATGCCCAACATGGGACCTGGAATGATGAAGAACGGGAGCTGTCAGCTTGTTGAGGGACGAATTAGCCCAATGGGTTACTGTATTCTGTACTCACCTGTACGGACTGTCGCTTCGTAAGCCTGTCGTCAATCTTATGTTCAGTACTGCAAGCGCGTTTTGCAACAGCGTCAGCGGCACCCATACTCAAACAGGCCTTCGATGCCGAGGCGCTGGAATACCGGTATCCGACGGTGATCGCTGCCAAGCTCGCTATCGCCGATGAAGTGGCGGCGCCATTGAGCAAACTATCGCCGGAAGACCGCGCTTTTATTGATCAGGTGCTGACCGAAACCTTGGTGCGCAAGGTCGTTCTGGCCCGTATTCGGGAGCACTTCCGCTCATCGCACCAAGGCGCAGGAGAAGGATATGCGGGTTGAAGTCATGCAGCACTTTGGTCTGACCACGCCATTCAATCAGGCGGGTTAT
>JAAOMR010000829.1 GCA_018853935.1 Acidithiobacillus ferrivorans | reverse complement strand
TTATGTCTGCGTACGTTATCACCACGATCAAGAGCCGTCTCTTCTTAGTATCTATGAAGCACGCCGTTACTTGGCATGGCTCCGTGCCGGTCATGTTGGAACCCACTGGAATATGGCGGATTGAGCAAATGAAGTCGGGGTTGCCCTGGCAACCCCATGGCCTGTGCTTTTTGGGGAGTCATGCCAGCAAATGCCCGAGATAGAGCATGCAAAATATTCGCGCTTGGAAAACGCCATCTACAAAGGTTC
>JAAOMR010000828.1 GCA_018853935.1 Acidithiobacillus ferrivorans | reverse complement strand
AATGCCGAGAAAGGGATAGTGGTTTGGTAATTGGCGACCCCCGGGGTGAGTTTCCACTCGGAGATCCAGTGGTGATTGGCCATGACGGTGATGATGGGCTGGGTGGCGGGTTGCGTCAGCGGCTCCGTAGCCATGGTCAATTTCATTTTCAAATTGCTCTGGCGCGAGGCAAAGAGGCCGCCCGGCATCCAGAAGTCGATATCCGCGGTACCGTGGGGTTTGCTCAAGGTCGAATGGGCACCCTGCAGA
>JAAOMR010000827.1 GCA_018853935.1 Acidithiobacillus ferrivorans | reverse complement strand
TGGGCAATCCATTGCTGCTTGTGTACCTCACTGATGGATTTCGGGTCTTTGAGAAAAGTATCGATTTGTTCCATGGCCTGCTGTTCTTCGGCGTTCATGGGATGGGTAACCTCCTGTTGCCAAATGGGTTGAGGAATCTGCACGGGAGATTCTGCCGGTACCGCTGCGATTGGACCTTCGGGACTCTGCGGGGCAAGGGATATTTCCGTCCAGACATCCGCGGTATTGCTCACGGCAGTGCTGCTCACGGCAGGAGGCGGGTTGTAAGAGATCACAGCCAT
>JAAOMR010000826.1 GCA_018853935.1 Acidithiobacillus ferrivorans | reverse complement strand
CCTCGTTGAGCGTTTCCTTATATAAGGTCAGATTGCTGACCCAACGATACAAACTCATTTCGCCATCGGCATCGGGCACATGCACCTTGATGCCATCGGTATCCGTATCGACCCCGATCAGCAAGGTATCTACCGAGGCCCCGCAGCAGAAGCTGTTTTCGATGGCCTGACGGAATTCGCGCAATCGCCCCAGGCCGGCTTCTGCTGCATCCCTTTCGTTGCTGTGATGCGCCGCACAACCCTCGTGGGCGGGATCGGAACTGCTCCAGTGGTACA
>JAAOMR010000825.1 GCA_018853935.1 Acidithiobacillus ferrivorans | reverse complement strand
CCGCCCAAGGCCAGGTAGCTTGCGCGGGCAAGGGGGGGCACAACCTGATCGGGCGGCATGAAGCGCCAGGGAATCGTGTTGATATCGGCCCGATGGTCGCGCATGGTGGTCATCGGTAAATGCGAGGCCAGAGGACCCTTGATCGCGGCCGCCAGCTGGTAGGTGTGGGCCAGGTTATGGGTTTGCTGATCGGCGATCAACACCCCGACGGCATTGCCCGAAGAAGGATCCTGCCGGTAGAGCGTCGTGAACAAGGCACTGGCGGCTGCATAGTCTTTCGTATGCACCAAAGACCAGGCTTTGATGGTCTCCATGCCCGGAGACAGTGGACCAAAC
>JAAOMR010000824.1 GCA_018853935.1 Acidithiobacillus ferrivorans | reverse complement strand
GGAGTACCAGATTGCGGGCCTGATAGATGCTGGTGCCCCCTTTGAAGAGGACGTAGACATAGGAGTCCCCGAACATGGAGTAGCCGCGCACGGCTTGGGCACCGGGTACCTCCTGCAGGGTGGTCTCCAGGGGGTAGGTCACCTGATCCTGAACAATCTGCGGAGCCTGACCAGGGTAGGAGGTCTTGACGATGACCTGGGTGGGCGAAATGTCGGGGATAGCCTCCAGGGGGATGTTGATCACCGCCAGCGTACCGCCGACGATCAATACCAGGACGGCGATCACGACCAGCAAGCGGTTTTCCATACACCAACGCATGATCGCTCTAATCATGAGATTTGCCCCCCTGACCGAATGCGGTCGGTGGCGTGGGCAGGGCATCTGCATCCCCGGCAGAAATGGCCGACGCAGGGGGCTTCTGGCTCTGCGTCAGGCCACTGTTCTGTGGCAGGGAAATCTCTGCACCCGGCGTGGTGCTCGTAGTGGGCGCCGTGTTGCCCCCCAGCATACGAGCCTTCACCGACTGGAACTGGGATTCGGAATAGAGCAGGAACTGGGCGCTTTCCACTACCCGGTCACCCGTTTTGAGTCCCTTGTCGATGGCTACCCAACCGTCGGCCTCCACCCCTAGAGCGACCTGTACCGGCAGGAAGTGTCCTTGGCCCTCGCCCAGCATCACGTAATCTCTCTGACCGGTACGCAGTACGGCACTGCTGGGCACCGCCAGAGTCTCCGCAGCGCTGGCCAG
>JAAOMR010000823.1 GCA_018853935.1 Acidithiobacillus ferrivorans | reverse complement strand
TCCAGACCATGATCTTGTCGGCCAGCATTCTGGCCGCTTCTGTCAGACTGACTTTCAGGCTGACCGCGTAGTTCCTGATCTTGTTCAGCAGGTTCCGAGCCCCATCCCGGCCCATTTTCGGGATGGACAGTTTCATGTTGCCGGTGATGTGGTTTACCGCATCGCATATTTCCTGTAAGCAGATTCGCCCGCCCTCCATGACGGAAATGACCGATACCGTCATGGCTTCTTTAGTTGCCGTCTGGCAGAGGTGGCTCTGGATCGACGTTTCGTATGCGATGGTCGGCAGGTGATAGTCACCGGCCTCCACGGCGGCCACCGGAAAGTCACCCAAAAACATGGTTACTTCTGCCGGATTTTCTTCCGTGCGCCGGACTCCACGCAGTCTGCCTATGCCCTGGGCAATCTGCGCGTTGATGTCAGACAGTACATAGCGCCGGGCATCGGCAACGGTTGGCAGCGGGAATGAGCAATCCAGTTCGTCTTCGCCGCCGTTGGTGGCGATGGTCTGGTCTTTTTCTACACTGCCATCCCAGTATTCCAGTTCGATGCCATGCTTTTTCATGATAGCCCGATGGATGTGGTATTCGATTTGGTATTCCTGGGGATTTTTT
>JAAOMR010000822.1 GCA_018853935.1 Acidithiobacillus ferrivorans | reverse complement strand
TTTTGTTTCATCGCACACTGGCGCAATCCGGGAAACTGGAAGCAGATACGGTGTTACCCGTTTCCATGGCCATGAAACGACATGAAAGAGAATACCTGAAAGCGTTACAGAGCTTCTCTGTTCCGGCGCGCGGCATGTGGAATGTGCGCTGGCTTGACGGCGATCAATTCGATTTCAGATTGTCCGGCAACGGTACTATTTATCGGTATTGGGATGCCACCCCGGTAGTTGCTTTCGGTCTGGATATGGCTAAAGAAGCATTGCGCCATGATCTTCAATCCGAGGTGAAACTATTGTCCATCTATGATGCCATGATTCACCGCATGGAACGGGAGTACGACATACGGAATAGCGATCTGTCCATCTTGGCCCTGTCCTGCATCCAGAACGGTGGTATTGTTTCCAACAACC
>JAAOMR010000821.1 GCA_018853935.1 Acidithiobacillus ferrivorans | reverse complement strand
TGATCCACTCCCCCCGCTGCGCCCTCAGTGCCCAGGGCCGCACCGTCAACCTCTGGGCATTGCGCCCATCAGAGACAGACTCCGCATGAGAGCCCGTCTTCGGCATCATCAAATCGGTGATGGGATTCCGGCAGTTCTCGCTACGCGGTCTGCGCCAAGTGCAAGGCGAGTGGAGCCTCGCAGATTTCCGCACCAGAGTCGTGTAAATCGTAATCGTGGTTTCCGGCACGGTTAGAACTTCATTCGCCCGCAGTCGACTAAAGCTGACAGAGG
>JAAOMR010000820.1 GCA_018853935.1 Acidithiobacillus ferrivorans | reverse complement strand
TGCACACGGCCGCCACCCCCAACTTGACCTGGGTGGGTATACATACCCGCCGTGGTCAGGAAGCTTTTGATGCTTTCGGCATTCTGCCCAGATTCCAGGGAATAGCCATTCATGATGGCTGGGCACCCTACCGGAAATATGACTGCCTCCACGGCCTGTGCAATGCGCATCACCTGCGGGAGCTGACGATGGTCCACGAACTGTACGGCCAACGCTGGGCGAAGCGCATGATCGACCTGCTCGTTACCG
>JAAOMR010000082.1 GCA_018853935.1 Acidithiobacillus ferrivorans | reverse complement strand
GGGTAACCGCCGTGTTTGAGGATGTCGAAGTGTTAGTGGAATTCAGTCCCCAGCCACTGGTCGACGTTCACCATCGCCATAGAAAGCGTAGGCTTCTTCACCGTGGATTGCATCATCGCCGATCAGCAGTTCTTCTTCAGACATGCGTAGTGGCACGACCAGGCTGATGAGCTTGAGCAGGATGTAGGTCACCACAACGTTCAGCACGATGATGAATGCTGCGCCGATAAGCTGTAGCCAGACCTGGTGCCAGTTGCCATCAATAGCGCCACCGGGAGTGCTCAGCCCGAAAGCCGCACAGCCGGCCTTGGTGGCCAGCAAGCCCGCCATGATGCCACCCAGAACACCCGCTACCGCATGGGTGTGAAAGACACCCAAGGTGTCATCGACCTTGCGGAACAGTGCGGTTTTACCGAGAAGATTCATGCTCAGCCAGGGAATGATGCCGGAGGCGATGCCGATGGCGATTGCACCCCAACCATCTACCACGCCGGCGGCCGGAGTAATGGCCACCAGGCCGGTGATCATGCCCTGCACAGCACCAATGACGGAAGGCTTCTTGAAGTAGAAGAGATCCATGATGGTCCAGACGATCACGCTGACGGCGGCGGCGATATTGGTGTTGAGGACGGCTGCACCAGCATCGCGACTCGCCGCGTAGGGGTCACCACCATTGAATCCGTTCCAGCCGAGCCAGAGAATTCCGGCACCAACCAGCATCAGCAGTACGTTGTTGGGCTGAAAGTTTTCGCGATCACGCGCCAGCCGGGGGCCAATGACCGCCGCACCGATAAAGCCCGCGATCCCGGCAGAAAGATGGATGACGTAACCACCGGAATAGTCGATGACGCCGAGGGTGGAGAGGAAGCCGCCGCCCCAGAGGCTGAAGGCACCGATCGTATAAGAAAAGGTCAGCCAGAGTGGCACGAAAATCATCCAGGCCTTGAAACTCATGCGCCCGAGGAATGCGCCAGCCATGATGATCAAGGTGATGGCGGCAAAAACGAACTGAAAGTACACCATGGTAGACATGGGGAAAGCGGCGGTGGTGTTGGAGGCCGGAATGCGCGCCTGGGTGAGCTCATCCTGCATGGTGAGGATCGGGTGCGGCATGCCGACGAAGGAAAACCATTCATTGCCGAAGCCCATGTTGTAGGCCCAGAGCACCCAGGCGATCAATACGGCGGCGAAGGCATAAAAAGCCATGAAAGCGGAGTTGATGGCCCATTTCTTTTTGACGATGCCCGCGTACAGGACGACGAGCCCGGGGACACTTTGCAAGCCAACGACAGTTGCTGCGGTGAGCTGCCACGCATTGTCGCCGGTATTAAGCCAAGCTACTGACATGAAGAACTTCCTCCTATTAAGGATTACGGAGCGGTGGTAAAGCGGTTATAGTTGGTTACAACGCATCATTACCGGTTTCGCCGGTGCGGATACGGATGGCTTCCAGGACTTCGGAGACAAAGATTTTGCCGTCACCAATCTTGCCTGTGCGGGCACCTTTTTCGATGGCTTCAACGGCTTGGTCGACGGCATCATCGCTGATTACCGCCTCGATTTTGACCTTGGGGAGAAAATCCACCACATATTCAGCGCCGCGGTAGAGCTCGGTATGACCTTTCTGGCGCCCGAAGCCTTTGACTTCGGTAACCGTGAGGCCCTGGATCCCTACCGCCGATAGCGCCTCACGGACATCATCGAGTTTGAAGGGTTTAACAATGGCAGTAATCAATTTCATGGCGACACCTCTCGTACAGGGTTGGAACATCCCTGGGGCAGAAGCCCCTGGGGGTTAAAACATGAAGCCGGTTTCGAGCATGCTACGGAGTTGGGTCTGGGCAAGGCTGTTGGTGCCTGAGAAACCCGTATTGCTTGGCATAGTAGCAGCGACATAAGACAACTCAGCCCGGGCAAAAAAGCCGCCGTTCTGATACGTCGGCGTCACGGTCAGCGACCAGGCATGGGAGCCGGGGCCGAAGCCGGTGAGGTTGGCCGCACCATCTGTAACGGTGCCGGAGTTGCTGATGTATTCCACCCGACCGGCGACGGATATTTTGTCCGTCAGACTGTAGTCGGCAAGGATGGCGGCACCGAGGGTGCTGGTGGCCTTACCGTTGGCAACCCCGTAGTACGTGTTGATCGCGGTTGCCGGCACGCTGGTATACTGCACGTAAGGCGTGACCGACAGGTTGCTGCCACTGTAGGTGTATCCTACGTCAAAGATGCTTTCGTTATTCTGCAACGGTGTGGTAGCGATGGAGGAGTAGGCATAATCGGTCTGTCCCAGATTCCCACCACCTTGAAAGAACACACTGTTCTGTTTGTTAATCGCCCAGGTCAACATGCCGGTCACCCAGTTAAAGCGATTCGAGTAGAAGCCATCATTCCAGGATACCGACGCAGTGACCGGGCCTGCGGTATAATTAGCCTGAATACCTTTGTTGACCGCATTCTCCTGGCCCCAGAGCAAACCGCGCTCAATGTTCCAGTTCTGGTAGCTATAGGTGTATTCGGCACCGATCAGGGTATAGAGCTTACCAATCTGGATATTGAAATTGTCGGTCGGCGCGATCTCAACATAGCCGACGGGCAGGGCACCGAAGGTGTTCTGAGTGAAGGTGCCAGTGGAGAAATAGCTGGAGCCCAGGGTCATGACGTTATACGCCCCTGCCTGTAGATAAAACTGCACAAGCCCGGTGTTCTTCTGGATGATGACCATACCGTTGCTGATGTCGGCGGACGCAGATTTGTTGCCAGGGTTGCCTGATCCGGCGAACTTGTTGTCCTGCCAGATGCCGTAGCCGCTCGCCACGCCCTGTACGTTGAGGGTGCCCAAAGGGCCAGCCGCAAAGGTCAGAGGGCCGGGCAGCGCCAGTGGCGATGCGTGCCCGGTCTCAATCATCATGGGTAGTGCCGCAAATATTGCCAGCGAGATGATTTTATAACGATAACCGTTTTTTAACGTCTTCATGTTTGTCGCTCCCTATTGTATGACATTACAGGGAGCTCTTAGCAAACTTGATGCCAATTTATAACGATCTAAAAATCAATGGGTTTAGTAAAACGATCAAGGTGCTAAGCGGTGATCTGCACCATGGTAATGCGTTATGCACCACGATGGTGCGTATGCTGGAGTTGCGGAGTATCAACCCTCAGGAGGTGAGCGGTTCACGCAGGGAAAAGTCTTCCATATCCAGGTGAACATCATATCCCCAGAGGCTATGAACAAAGCTGAGCGTTCTCTGGGCCTCATCCTGGGCGAGGGGTTGGCTATCCATCTGCCGCAAACGCAGATGGCGATCGCCCCAGCGATCCACGGACACGATCTGAATGTCCGGCGGGCGGGTGCTTTCGGCGATTTGTTGGGCTAAGGCCTGGCGCAGATACTGGTAGCCGGAGTCATCATGGATGGCACTCACCTGGTACGTCGTAGCGCTGGGATCGTTGCTTAGGGCAAAGAGATGCAGGTCACGCATGACCTTGGGTGAGAGATATTGCAGGACAAAGCTCTCATCGCGGAATTCGCGCATGGCGAAGTGGATGTGCTTGCGCCAGTCAGGGTCCCCAGCAAAGGGGAACCAGCGATGATCTTCGTCCGTGGGCGCGAGACAGATCCGTTTGATGTCCTGGAACATGGCGAAACCGAGGGCATAGGGGTTGATGCCGCTGTAGCGCGGATCATCAAAGTCTGGCTGGAAGGTGACAGCGGTGTGGCTGGCGTAAAACTCCAGCAGGGTGCCGTCGGTAATCAGCCCCCTGGCATGCAGGCTGTGCAGGATATGGTAATGCACGAAGCAGGCGAAGCCCTCGTTCATGATCTTGGTCTGCCCTTGCGGGTAGAGGTATTGGGCGATCTTGCGCACGATGCGCAGGATTTCCCGCTTCCAGCCCTCCAGGTGTGGGGCGTTTTTTTCGATGAAGTAGAGTAGATTTTCCTGGGGGGATGGCGGAAATACAGCGGCATCAGCGGGCTGGTCGACGCTATGCGGGGGCAGTGTCCGCCAGATTTCCGAGAGCTGCTGCTGCAGATAACGCTCGCGTTCTTCGCGCCGCCGCTCTTCCTCGCGCGCCGAGAGCTGGCGCGGGCGGCGGGCGCGATCCACGCCGTTGCGGCTGATGGCGTGGGCGGCATCCAATACGTCGGTCACTGCGTCGATCCCGTAGCGTTCTTCACAGTGGGCGATGTAGCGCTGGGCGAATTCCAGGTAGTCCAGGATACCCTCGGCATCGGTCCACTGCTGAAAGAAAACATTGTTTTTGAAGAAGGCATTATGCCCGTAGGCGGCATGGGCGATGACCAGGGTTTGCATGGTCATGGTGTTTTCTTCCATGAGGTAGCTGATGCAGGGGTTGCTGTTGATCACCAGTTCATAAGCCAGGCCCATCTCGCCGCGCCGATACTGTCCGGACTCGATGGCGCGCTGTTTGCCAAAAGACCAGTGGGCGTAATAGACCGGCAGGCCGATGGAGGCGTAGGCATCGAGCATTTGCTCGGCGCTGATGATTTCTAGCTGGTTGGGGTAGGTGTCGAGCTGGAGTTCTTCGGCGGCGATGGCGGCGATGGCTTCGGTGACGGTGTCGATCCGCGCGAAGGTCCAGTCGTTGTCGGTAAAGAGGAACTTAGACATGGCTCGGCATCTCCTCAGTGGCAAAGAGGGTACGGAAGAGCGGATAGATATCCTCGCGTTCGCTGGCGCGGGCGGTGATCAGCTCCGGGAAATCCTGAGCAATGGCTTCGTACAGTTGCAGCAGATCACTCTCACTGTCACGGTTGACCTCCAGATAGAAGAGGTTGCGCAAGCGCGGCAATAGACTCATAAGATGCTTTTCCACCACCGCATTGTCGGCAAAATAATTGTCGCCGTCAGATACTTGCGCCAGATAGACATTCCAGCGGTCTGGCGGGAAACGTTGCTGCATGATCTCCTCGGCCAGGGTGATAGCCGGTGAGACCAGCGTGCCGCCTCCCTCGCGGGCACCAAAAAAGGCCTGCTCGCTACACTCCGAGGCGGTGCTGTGGTGCTTGATGAAGATGATCTGCACCGCCTGATAGTGGCGATGCACAAACAGATACAGCAGCAGGAAGAAGCGTTTGGCCAGATCCTTTTCCTTCTCGCCCATGCTGCCGGACACATCCATCACACAGAACATCACCGCATTGGTGATGGGGTGGGGCTGCTGGTCGATATGGGCGAAGCGCAGGTCCGCCTCGTCAATGAAGGGAATGGCTTTGATTTTGCGTTCCAGGGCGGCAATCTGACGATCCAGTTCGCTGAGGCGCTCCTGCTCCACGGAGACATCCTGCTTTTGCGCCAGGCGGCCCTGAATCTCTTCCTGCAGTGTGCGGCGGGCGTCCAGCAGGTCCTGCAATTCACGGCGCTTGCCGGCACGCAGGGCGAGGCGGCGGGCACGGGCGGCACGCATGGTGCGCCCGACGTGCATGCGGGAGGGGTTGCCATCTTTAATGAAACCCGCCCGCCGCCATTGATCTGCCTGAATATCCCCCGGCACGGTCTTGAGCAGGTTGGGTAAGGCCAGCCCGTCGAAGAGCAGATCGAGAAATTCGTCGGCGGAGAGGACGATGGCCACCTCATCATCGCCGAGACCGTCCGGTGAGCCCTCCCGACCCTTTCCCGAGCCGCCGCCCTCGGGTTTGCTGATTTTGTCGCCGCGCTGATATTCCTTGTTGCCGGGTAACACCCGCTCCCAGGAGGTGTCGCTGAGGTCGCGGCGAAAGCTGGGTTCATGAAGATCGCGGGTAGGGATGGAAATGGGCTGGTCGGCGTTGGCCAGATCTTCAATGGAGCCGGAGCGCGCCATCTTTTCGACAGCGACCTTGAGCCGGGCGCGAACACGTCTGTTCAGACGATCCTGGTTGGCTGTGGATCGGGTTCCGGAACTGCGCCGGTCGATAATCATGCTCATGGCAGACTCCTGGTCAGCGACGCTTCACCCTTATTATGACCTAAAATGGGGCAGATGGTTGCGGCGGACCCCTCCCATGGGTGGTCCGCCCGGATCACGACTTACTCGTATACCTGCTCACCGTGCTGGGTAATATCCAGTCCCTCCCGTTCCTGCTCGTCTTTGACACGTAGACCCAGGGTCCAGTCGATGGCCTTGAGGATGATGAAGCTGACGATGGCATCATAGACAATCGTGACACCAACACCCGTCGCCTGAATGAGCAGTTGTCCGGTGTTCCCTTCCAGCACACCCGCTGTACCGCCGATGGCCTTTACTGCAAAGACGCCGGTCAGCAACGCGCCGATAATGCCACCGATGGCATGGACGCCGAAGGCATCCAGAGAATCGTCGTAACCCAGCTGGTTCTTCAGATAGACCGCAGCCCAGAAGCAGATGGCGCCCGCCACAAGACCGATCCACAGTGCGCCCATGGGGCCGACGAAACCTGAGGCAGGAGTGATGGCGACCAAACCGGCTACTGCGCCGGAAGTCATGCCCAGCACCGTCGGTTTGCCGCGCGCCAGCCATTCCGCAAACATCCAGGAGAGGGCCGCCACGGCAGTAGCAATCTGGGTGGTAGCCATGGCCATCCCCGCGCGGTCACTGGCGGCCACCGCCGAACCGGCGTTGAAGCCGAACCAGCCAACCCAGAGCAGAGATGCGCCGATCAGGGTGTACATCAGGTTGTTGGGGTGCATGATGTCATGTCGGTAACCGATCCTTTTGCCCATGACCAGCGCTGCGACCAGGCCGGCAATACCGGCATTGATATGTACCACTGTGCCGCCCGCGTAGTCGAGGACGCCATCTGCAGCCAGCCAGCCGCCGGGACCCCAGACCATGTGGGCGATAGGCGCATAGACCAGCAGTGACCAGAGGCCGGTGAACCAGAGCAGGGCAGAGAACTTCATGCGCTCGGCAAAGGCGCCGACAATCAGTGCCGGGGTGATAATGGCAAAGGTCATCTGAAAGGTCATATAGACGGATTCCGGGATGGTGGGGGCCAGATCATTGGCGGAATCCAGGCCCATGCCGTTGAGGAAAAGGCGACTCAGCCCGCCCATGAAAGCATTACCTGCGGTGAAGGTCAGTGAGTAGCCGATGATCATCCACAGTACGGAAATCAGTGCCGTGATGGCGAAACTCTGCGCCGCTGTGGCCAGAACGTTTTTCTTGCGCACCATGCCTGCATAAAAGAGGGCCAGGCCGGGGACGGTCATGAGCAGCACCAGAGCCGTGGAACTCAGCATCCATGCCGTATCGCCACTGTTAAAAGGCGGCGTGGTGTCGGCCTGGGCCAGCGGGCTGGCCAACAGGGTTAATGCGCCGACCCACGACGCTCCCACAGAAATTTTGTGTATCGCTCCCTTCTGCATCTTGTCACTCCTTACTTTCCTGTCAGAGATAAGGCAGTTTGCCTCGTCGATTACTTCGATGGAGTTAAGCAATAAGTGTGCAAGCATGACTAACAACGGGAGGGCGTATGGATTATGGCTCGCGATGAGGTATCTGGAGCGAGGGGTGCACCAAAATGGTGCGGTAAATATGCCGCACCACGGCAATGATCGGACCACTGTTAAAAATGCCCGCAAATGCGGGCAGGATATTGTGGCTGAGGGGCGTGTGGGCGGTTATTTTTTCCGATGTCGGCTTGGTGCCCCTAATGATGCTTGCGATAACGCATGTACCAGTCGACCAACAGGCGTACCTGTTTTTCAGTGTAGCCCTTGGAGGTCATCCGCGCGACGAAGTCCTGATGTTTGCGCTCATCGTCAGATGAGCTCTTCTTGCCGAAAGAAATTACCGGCAATAAATCTTCTGTATTGGCAAACATCTTCTTCTCAATGACCACGCGCAGCTTCTCATAACTGGTCCAGGCCGGGCTGACGCCGTCGTTGGATGCCTGGACCCGCAATACGAAGTTCACCACCTCGTTGCGGAAGTCCTTGGGGTTGGCGATACCCGCCGGTTTCTCGATCTTTTCCAGCTCTTCGTTGAGCAGGCCGCGGTCCATGAGCTGCCCGGTATCGGGGTCACGGAACTCCGTATCCTGTAGCCAGAAATCGGCATACTGGATGTAGCGGTCAAAGAGATTCTGGCCGTAATCGCCGTAACTCTCCAGATAGGCCTTCTGGATTTCCAGGCCGAGGAACTCAGCATAACGGGGGGCCAGCTCAGTCTTCAGGAAGGCGAGATAGCGGGACTCCAGTTCTGCCGGGAACTGCTCGGCACGAACCTGTGTTTCCAGGACGTGCAGGAGATGTACCGGGTTGGCCGCCACCTCCTCGCTGTCGAAGTTGAAGGTGCGCGACAATATTTTATAGGCGAAACGGGTGGAGATGCCATCCATGCCCTCGTCCACACCGGCTGCATCGCGGTATTCCTGCAGACTTTTGGCCTTGGGGTCCTTGTCTTTGAGGGATTTGCCGTCGTAGATCTCCATCTTCGACCACAAGCTGCTGTTGCCCGGTTCCTTGAGGCGGCTGAGGACGGAGAAGCGGGCCAGCATGTCCATGGTATCGGGGGCGCAGGGGGCGGCGTGGAGGGCACTGCTTTCGAGGAGCTTGTGGTATATCTGCGTCTCTTCCGTGACGCGCAGGCAATAGGGCACCTTGACGATGTAGACACGGTCGAGAAAAGCCTCGTTGCGCTTGTTATTGCGGAAGGCGGACCATTCCGATTCATTGCTGTGGGCCAGGATGATGCCCTGGAAGGGCATGGCACCGAAGCCTTCGGTACCATTGTAGGTGCCCTCTTGGGTTGCCGTCAGCAAGGGGTGGAGCATCTTGATGGGTGCCTTGAACATCTCGACAAACTCCAGCACACCCTGAGTGGCGACGTTGAGGCCGCCCGCATAGGAATAGGCGTCGGGATCGTCCTGGGAGAAGTCTTCCAGCTTGCGGATGTCTACCTTGCCGACGAGGCTGGAGATGTCCTGATTGTTTTCGTCGCCCGGCTCCACCTTGGTGATGCCGATCTGGTGCAACTGGGACGGCATCAGACGGTGGACGGTGAATTTGCGGATGTCACCGCCAAGCTCGCGCAGCCGTTTGGCCGCCCAGGGGGACATCACGCCATTGAGGGCGCGGCGGGGGATGCCGAAGCGATCCTCCAGTACCGGACCATCTTCATCCCGATCGAAGAGTCCCAGCGGCGACTCGAAGAGCGGCGACACCTTGCCATGGGCGGCGAGGCAGTAGATGGGGTATTGCTCCATCAGACTCTTCAGGCGTTCCGCCAGCGAAGACTTGGCCGCTCCCACCGGGCCGAGCAGATAGAGAATCTGCTTGCGTTCTTCCAGGCCCTGCGCCGCGTGCCGGAAATAGGCGACCAGGTTTTCTACGACATCTTCAATACCATAGAAGTCCTTGAAGGCGGGGTAGGTGAGCAGTTTACGGTTCATGAAAATACGTGACAGTCGGGGATCGGCCTGGGTGTTCAGCACCTGCGGCTCGCCGATGGCTGCCAGCATCCGCTCGGCGGCGGTGGCATAAGCCATGGGCTCACGCGCGCAGAGATCGAGATAGGCATCTATAGAGAGGACAACTTCCTGCTGCTGCAGAAAGCGCTCCTGGTAACGGTCGAATAACGCCATTTGCCACTCCTTGCGGCACTGCCGCGTTCACGTTGTTTAGACCCATTATAGGTCATGGGGTTCGCTGGTTGCGTAGCCCGCAAGTGCGCTATGAAATAAGCATTTCCCGTGCCAGTCTGGCATGCGCAGCATCGACCGCCGGGCGTTTTACGGTGAATGGGCGGGCTGAGCTGGCCGCAAACGTCGTGCGCCAGGATGGCGCACCCGCTGCACAAGTATGGTGCAGAACCCTGGGCGGCGCCAGTGCAGTGAAGGCGCCTTACCCCTCTGGTTTGACGGGTAGGTGCGGGGCTGACGCTGTTTGGTAATAGACTGTTTTTGCGGAATGTATAGAAAAAAGCGGTTTGCGGACAAAAAAAAGGGCGGTAGGACCGCCCTGGAAGCCACTTGAGGAGGAGTGATCACATGACCATGATCAATGTTGATAGAGCAGGAAGTGTGCCAGCTTCTCGATGCGCTGCTGCGCTGTCGTGTGGATATCTTTAAAAAGGCGCACTTCGGCTCGACGTGGCACACCCTTTGCTCTGTTAGTGGGCGCCCATTCCCGGCCTTCGACCCGACAGGTGACCACCGATGAATCGCTTCGAGCATTTTCGTGAAGTGCGCAAAGACCTTTCGGTTTTACTTGGTGGAGTAGTCGATGCAGTAGCCAGTCCGCTGCTGTTGCAGCAGGACCGTGAGGCACAACGCCAAAAGCTAGCCTGCCTCATTGCCCGGCATCCTTTCCTGGACCTTTGCTATCTACTTGATGCGGAAGGGCTACAGATTGGCGATAACGTTGCTGCCTCCCGCCGACGTAATACGCAGGGTGGAGAAGGCGTGGACCGCAGTCACCGGCCGTATTACCGGCTGACGCTGGAGGCGAATAGCCCGATACTCACCGAGCCTTATCTTTCTTCTGCCAATGGCCATATTTGTGTGACTGCCGCCGCTCCGATTCGTGATGAAAGTGGCAAACTGCTGGGTATGGTGGTAGTGGACAGTGAGTTCGATCGTGCCCTTGCCCTGCTCGAAGAGGACGATATTCGCCGCGGTTTTGAACCCTATTTTAAGTTTTTTTACATTTTGTTTTCATTGGGATTGCTGGCGGTGAGCATGGCTTTGGGGTTGCACGCGGTGCTATCGCTGGGGCCGGTATGGTCGTCAGCAGCTTCTCCGGGAGACTTTGCTGCCCCTTTTCAGGCAACCATTCTCTTTACATTGGCGTTGGCGGTATTCGATCTAGCGAAGACCATTTTTGAAGAGGAGGTGCTGCTCCGCAAAGATATTCGTCGTCACAGCACTACCCGGCGCACCCTGACCCGTTTTATCGCCGCCATATTGATTGCGGTGTCTATTGAAGGGTTGATGCTGGTTTTCAAATTCGCCCTGGATGCCCCGCAACATTTGTGGTTGGCGGTGGTGTTGCTGCTTGCTGCCGCCGCACTGATGGTCGCACTGGGTGTCTATGTGTATCTCGGTGCACGGGCAGAAGTTCTGCTCTTACAGCACAAGGATCAGCGCCAGGAAGAAAGCTGAGGCGCTTTCCCGCGCGGAGGGTGCCGTCCCCTCAGGTTGGTGCAGCGGGGCGGGCCAGGCGTAGATCCAGGGTGTGGGGATAGTCTGGCTGGTCGTCCGTATGGGACGGCAGCCAGGGGTGTTCACCGCTGCCGGTGGGCACGAAGAAGCCCTCGCTGGGACTCTGTAGGACCGCATCCGGCCGTGCTCCCTGACGGTGCCCGGTGGTGGTGAAGCGGCTCTGCCGCCGTGCCTCTGCTTCCCAGGCGTTGACCGGAAAGGCTTCTGAATTGCGGCCACCGGGATGCATGACATGGTAGGTGCAGCCGCCTATGCTACGCCCGTTCCAGGTGTCGATCAGATCAAAAGTCAGCGGTGTATGCACCGGAATGGTCGGGTGCAGTGCGGACGGTGGCTGCCAAGCACGATAACGTACTCCGGCAACGTGTTCGTCATGGGCACGGGTAGCGCGTAGCGGCACCCGCCGTCCGTTGCAGGCGATCACATGGCGTCCCGGGGTCATGCCGGTCACGCGCACCTGCAGCCGTTCGACGGAGGAATCCACATAACGCGCCATGCCCGTGCCGGTCACTTCTTCGCCGAGAACATGCCAGGGTTCGATGGCCGCGCGCAGCTCAATGTCGATCTCGCCGACCCGGACATGGCCATGCTGCGGAAAGCGGAATTCTGAGAAGGGCGTCAGCCATTCGAGAGCGAAAGGAATACCGTGCTCCTGCAGATCGGCGCACACGTCGCGGAGATCTTCCCAGACGTAGTGGGGCAGCATGAAGCGGTCATGCAGGGTGGTGCCCCAGCGTACCAGTTCGTGGCGATAAGGGGCTTCCCAGAACCGCAGCAGGAGGCTCCGCACCAGCAGTTGCTGTACCAGGCTCATGCGGGCGTGGGGCGGCATCTCGAAGGCACGTAGCTCCACCAGCCCCTGCCGACCGGCCGCCCCGGTCGGCGCATAGAGCTTGTCGATGCAAATTTCGGCGCGGTGGGTATTGCCGGTAATGTCCACCAGCAAATTGCGGAAGAGACGGTCCACCAGCCACGGCTGTGGCACGGTACCGGGTGGCACCTGAGCAAAAGCGATCTCCAGTTCGTAAAGGGCCTCATGGCGCGCCTCATCCACCCGTGGTGATTGACTGGTGGGGCCGACAAACATGCCGCTAAAAAAATAAGACAGGGCCGGATGGTGCTGCCAGTAGGTGATCAGGCTCTGCAGTAGATCGGGGCGGCGCAAAAAGGGGCTGTCGCCCGGGGTGGCGCCGCCGAGCGTCATGTGATTGCCACCGCCGGTGCCGGTGTGGCGCCCATCAAGCATGAATTTTTCAGCGGTCAGTCGGCAGGCGTGGGCGTCCTCGTAGATGGCTGTAGTCTTTGCCACCATCTCCGGCCAGTGCGTGGAAGGATGGATATTGACCTCGATGACTCCGGGGTCGGGGGTGACGAGCAACTTCTCCACCCGTGGATCGTTGGGCGGCGCATAGCCCTCAATGACCACCGGCATATTGAGTTCGGCGGCGCTGTGTTCGATCGCGCTGAGCAGGTACAAATAGTGTTCCATGACCTGCAAGGGTGGGAAGAAGCAGTACAGGCAGCCTTTGCGGATTTCCAGGGTGACTGCGGTATGGGGTATCTCCTCCCAGAGTTGCTGGTCCGCCGTGGGCGATGGCGGTGCTTCGGGGACATGGCTGTTGCGCGCGGCGATCTCGCCGTGGATATCCGGTAATGGTGGCAGCGGCGCGAAGGGGTCACTCTCCGGCTGCCATTTTTTATGGGCTTCGACGACCCAAGGCAGGCTATCGAGGGGCAGGCGCATACCCAGCGGCGAGTCGCCAGGCAGCAAAACCAGCCGTCCGCCGCGGAAACTCCAGGGCGCCGAGTACCAGCGCTGCTGGCGCCATTCCCAGGCGAGGGGGAGCACCCAGCCCACCGGGTGGTCGAGTCCGGCCTGCAATTTGCCGATCAGCGCCTGGCGTTCCAGCGGATCATCTAGGCGATGAGTGCTGAGATCAATATTAACCGGGGTGCGGCCTTCCTGATGCAGGATATGCCAGGCATCTTCGTAGGCGGGCAGCAGGCGGTTGCTGTCGATTTGCAGGTGGCTGGTCAGGGCGCAGGCGAAGTTGTGGACAGCATCCGCTGGCCAGCCGTAGTCGTGCAGTGGATCGGCAAGCAGCCGAGGTTCGTGCCACAAGGGAATGCCATCCTTGCGCCAGTAGAGGCCGAGTGCCCAGCGCGGCAGAGGCTCACCGGGGTACCATTTGCCTTCACCGGTGTGCCGCAGTGCGCCCGGCGCAAAACGTTGACCAAGACGGCGCACCAGCCGTTCAGCGTGTTTCCGCTTCTCCGTGCCGAGGGCTTCCTGATTCCACTCGGGGTCATCCACCCCTTCAGTGGCTACGAAGGTGGGCTCGCCGCCCATGGTGAGGCGCATATCAGCGGTCTGCAGGCGGATATCTATCGCATTGCCCAAGACCATCACCTGTTCCCATTGCGTGTCGGTGTAGGGCTTGGTGACGCGCGGTGTCTCCGGCAGGCGGGTGACGGAGTTGGTGAAGTGAAACTCCACCGCGCAGGCGTCGGTGGCGCCAGTGATGGGGGCGGCACTTTCATAATGGGGGGTGCAGGCCAGCGGGATGTGTCCCTCGCTGGCAAACAGTCCGGAGGTGGGATCGAGACCAATCCAGCCGGCACCGGGGATGTAGACCTCCACCCAGGCGTGGAGATCAGTAAAGTCACTGGTGGGGCCAGCCGGTCCATCCAGTGGGGCCTGGTCGGCCACCAGTTGCACCAGATAGCCGGACACGAAGCGGGCGGCGAGACCCATGTGGCGGAGCACCTGCACCAGCAGCCAGGCGGTGTCGCGACAGGAGCCGCTGGCTTTTTGCAGGGTTTCTTCCGGGGTTTGTACCCCGACCTCCATGCGCAGGGTATAGCCGATGTGCCCCTGGAGTTGCTGGTTAACGGCAACGAGGAAATCCACGGTCCGCTGACGACGGCGCGTGATGTCGAGCAGAAAACGCTGCATTAACGGGCCTGCCTCCTCCCGCTCCAGGTAGGGTGCCAGTTCTTTGCGGAGGGTGGGATCGTAATGGAAGGGCCAGTGTTCTGCCGCAGGTTCTATAAAAAAATCAAATGGATCTATCACTGTCAGGTCGGCGATGACCTCCACATCCACCTTAAGCGACTTTGCGCGTTCCGGGAAAACGAGGCGCCCCTGATAATTGCCGAAAGGGTCCTGTTGCCAGTTGAGGAAGTGCCTGGCCGGTTCGACCTTGAGCGAGTAGGCCAGGATCGGCGTGCGACAATGTGGTGCCGGGCGCAGGCGCAGCACATGAGGGTGGATCTGCACCAGGCGATCAAAGTCATACCTGGTCTGATGGCGCAGAACAACATGGATACCCATGATGATTTCCTCTGAAGGTTGAAGTGGGTGCCGTGTTTTCCGTCAGGCTTGTACGGCGCTCAAATGCAGTCCCTGAGGCATGCCATCAAAGCCCGAAGCATCCCGGGCGAAGTAGGTGCCTTGAATGGTGCGGTGGACCATGGCCAGATCTTTCTGCGCCTGATCGAGGTATTCGTGCAGCAGGTCCGGGCGCAGGTTGGCGAGCTTCAGGGCATCCAGGCGCCGCCGTGCCCGGCGCACTGCCTCGGAAGGAATGCCCGCGTTGGGCAGGTGGGCCAGCGCCACCTCCATCTCGCCCATGCAATATTTCATGCTGCGTGGAAACTTGCCGTCCTTGAGCAAATAGTCTACCACCTGATTGCTGCGCACCTGCACGGAAACGTGGCGGCGGTACATCTCAAAGGCGCTCATGGCCCGCAGTACGCCCAGCCAGAGGCTGGCTCCAGTCGTTTTCTGCAGGCCGTGATCCTGAGGCAGGATCACGGCGCTGGTCACGTCAACAATGCGCGTGGTCATGTCGGCGCGCTCCATGTTGCGGCCCAGCTTGATGAACTGGTACACATTGTCCTGGCTCATGCTGCTGATGAGCAGGCCCACCAGGGCATGGCGTCGGGAAATGACCTCGCTGAGAAAGGCATAACGTGCATGACGGCTGTCCGAGCTGATGCCGGCATATTCACGCACGAAGAGGAAGAGAGTGTTCAGGCGCTCCCAGAACTCGGCGGGGAGCAGATCGCGGAAGGTGCGGCAGTTTTCCCGGGCCTGGTGGATGGCGGCCATCACCGAGTTGGGGTTGCGCTCGTCGGCAATGAGAAATCGCATGATGCGGTCTTCCTCCGGCGTACCGTAACGTTCTGTATAGAGTTCGGCATCGCCCGTCACCTGCAAGAGGATGTCCCAGCCGAACTCGGCGCCCTGGGGCAGATCGAGCAGCAGCAGTGTGGTGGCATTGATCAGCCGGGCCATGTCTTCGGTCCGCTCCAGATAGCGGGCCATCCAGTATAGGTTTTCGGCTACCCGTGAAAGCATGGAGCCTCCTTATCGACAATCCAGGTGTCTTTGCTGCCACCGCCCTGGGAGCTGTTCACCACCAGCGACCCGGGTTGCATGGCCACCCGGGTCAGGCCGCCGGTGGTCACGTACATTTTATCGGCCTGCAGAATAAACGGGCGCAGGTCCAGGTGACGGGGTTCCAGGTGATCGTCCACCAAAGTCGGTGCAGTGGAAAGATTCAGCGTGGGTTGGGCGATATAATTGCGCGGGTTGGCGATGATCAGTTCGGCGAAGCGTGCCCGCTCTTCCGGCAGAGCGTGTGGTCCGATCAACATGCCGTAACCACCCGACTCGTTGGCCGGTTTGACCACCAGTTCGTCCAGGTGATTCAGTACGTAATCGCGGTCCGCGTCGCGCATGCACAGGTAGGTTGGTACGTTGGGCAGGATTGGGTCGGCATCCAGATAATAGCGGATGATCTCGGGCACGAAGGCGTACACCACTTTGTCATCGGCGACGCCGGCACCGGGGGCATTGGCGATGGCTACCATGCCGCGTCGCCAGGCGCGCAGCAGCCCGGGAATGCCGAGGGTGGAGTCAGGGAGAAAGACTTCGGGATCGAGATAATCGTCGTCGATGCGCCGGTAGATTACATCCACCCGCTGTGGCCCGGAGATTGTCTTGAGATAAACGACATCGTCGTGGCCGACAAAAAAGTCCGCACCTTCCGCCAGATAGGCCCCCATCTGCTGTGCCAGATAACTATGCTCGAAGTAGGCCGAGTTATAGATGCCGGGGGTGAGCACCGCAATGACGGGTCGCTCCTCCTCGCGCGGGGACAGGGCCGCGAGCGTTTCGTAGAGCCGGTTTGGGTAGTCGTCCACCGGCAGGATGGTGGCGGACTTGAAGAGCTCTGGAAAGAGCCGCTTCATGATTTGCCGGTTCTCCAGCATGTAAGAGACGCCAGAGGGAACCCGTAGATTGTCCTCTAACACATAGATCGTGCCGTCGGCATCACGCACCAGGTCGCTGCCGCAGATGTGCGCCCAGACCCCCAAAGGCGGGTGCACGCCCCGACAGGCGTCCCGGAAATTGTGGGAGCTGGCCAGTATCTCAGCGGGGAAAATACCGTCGGCGACAATACGTTGCTCGTTATACAGGTCGTCGATAAAGAGGTTGATGGCTTGCAAGCGTTGTTTGAGCCCCTCTTCAATGCGTGTCCATTCCCGTCGTGACATGATGCGGGGAATAATGTCGAAGGGCCAGGCGCGGTCGATATTGCCAGCCTCGCTGTACACGGTGAAGGTAATGCCCATGGCGAGGATCGCTGCATCTGCGGCTTGTCGGCGGACGAGCAGTTCGCTGCTGTCCAGGGTGCTGAGGTAGTCAAACAGTGGGGCTGCGACCAGACGCGGAATGCCACCTTCGCCCACCAGTTCATCATAGGCATTCTGCTGCTGATAATGCTTGCTCAGCCAATCCATAAGCCACTTTCTCCTCTGCGCGTGCATCACGCTCCTGGTATGGCGGTGAGGCGACGTCCTTGTCCGTATACCGGATCAGAGCGCACTATAATTATTGGAAGGATTAAGCAATACTTGCGCCAACTACTGGTCGGGTGGTCTCCGGTTTTTCCTGATCTCGGTGACAACGCTATTCTGTATTGGTGAGCCTGGCCATGGTATCAAACCGTACTTGAGCAGGGAAGCACTGCACGGTTGCACCATAACGGTGCGCATTATTCATATTTGGTGCATAGGACATTTCTCCATATTTGCCCGCATTCCCGGAGCTTAGACCAGTGGGGTGCCGGAAGTCTCCCAAGCAAAGCGTGGCAGATCATCCAGTGCTTTTAGTAATCCCTGACTCCAGCGCTCGCCGATGCTCCGGTAGAAAGGGTCATCCTCGGACAATGTCAGGTAACGCCCTGACTGCAGGCTGTCGGTGCGATAAATGAGCAATTCCACCGGCGGACCCACAGTGACGTTACTACGCATGGTAGAGTTCATGGACACCAGCGCACAGCGTGCCGCCGCCTCTAGCGAG
Source organism: Acidithiobacillus ferrivorans (assembly GCA_018853935.1). Lineage (GTDB taxonomy): Bacteria > Pseudomonadota > Gammaproteobacteria > Acidithiobacillales > Acidithiobacillaceae > Acidithiobacillus > Acidithiobacillus ferrivorans. The sequence goes on along the minus strand of JAAOMR010000082.1, from coordinate 16,408 downwards.
AGGTCGGGACTGATGACACGGTCCAGAATCGGTTTGCCATATTTGATTTCGCCGATTTGCAGGAATGGGTGATCTGACGACTCATGGATGTAGTTGCCCTGCGGGTAAATCATATAGGTCGCCGGAGTATCTCCGTTGATCTGGCCGCCCAGGATGAAGGTTGCCTCAAAATTGGTGTTGGCGGTGTCGCGGTTGGCCTGGTTACGCTGCACCCCGGCATTGATGAGACCGACATAGTCCGCGGCCTCCGCCATGCTGGTCAGATTGAGCAGATGGGTTTCGGCGTCCTGGTCGATATCTTGCTGCATCCGCTTGACCACCCCCTGAGCGGTCGCCAGATTGCCCGCTGAAAGCAGGCAGAGAAAGCGGTCCCCGGGCCAGCAGAAACTGTGCATTTTAGAGTAGATGCTGACGTTATCGGCACCCGCGTTGGTGCGCGAGTCGGAGCAGAAAATCAGCCCCTCTGCGACATGAGCGGTGAGGCAATAGGTCATGGAGTGTTCCTGTGAGCCCGGCGGCATGAATTTTATGATACTCGCTGAAAATGAGGCCGTTGGGAAGCGTGGACCGCGTTTGCCTCCCGGCGGCGCTAGGCAACCCGTCAAAAGCGCACTATTATGGTGCAACAGCTTGGTTGCATGATCGACCTTTGCACGGTGATCGCGGGTCCGGTTTTTCGGTGAGGCGTTAAGCAGTGCCGGGTGGTATGTCGGTGTGAAGGGTGTCGCATTCCTAATGTGTTGGTGCGCTTTTTGCTTGACTGAGCTTAGAGCCTATTTGGTGAGTTACAAAATCGGAGCTTGCATGGTGCGCCGCAAAAAAATAACCACTCTGCCCACAGAGAATATGGTGCTGGATGCTCTGGAATCAGCGGTACTGGTTCTGGGGAGTGATTACCATATCCGATATATGAATCCTGCCGCTGAAAATCTGCTGTGCATCAGCCAGCATCAGGCGCTGGGACAGGCCTTGTCGGCATTTTGCAGCATTGTCGGTGATGAGTGCTTCGCCACATTTTTTGCGGATGTCGCCACGGCGAACATGGCCATACTGCGCAGGGCTTTGTCTTTGGTGTTGAGTGAGGGCGGTCGTGCAGTAGTGGATTTGGTGGTGAGTCCCGCGCCAACCGGTGGCCTCATTCTGGAAATGCGGCCGATGGAGCTGCTGGCACGTCATGCCGAGGAGGAAATGCAGGATCGTATCTACGGCGTCGCCCAGGAGATGTTGCGTGGTCTCGCCCACGAAATCAAAAATCCCCTTGGCGGCTTGCGCGGCGCCGCGCAGCTTCTGGAGCGTGAACTGCAGCGCCCGGAACTGAAGGATTACACCCGGGTCATCCTCCATGAGGTGGACCGCCTGCATCATCTGGTGGATCGCCTGCAAGGATCCCGCAGCCGCCCGGTTTTAGCCGATGTGAATATCCATCAGGTGCTTGAACATGTGCGTCGTCTGTTGAATGCGGAATTGCCTACTGGCATTGCCGTGCGTTTCGACTACGACCCCTCTATTCCCGACATTTTGGCTGATCAGGAGCAACTGGTGCAGGTTTTTCTGAACTTGCTGCGCAACGCCCAGCAGGCGCTGGATCGCCACGGTACGATCCTGATTCGCACCCGGGTCGAGCGCTACGTCACTCTCTTGCATCACAAGTTCCGCCTGGCGCTCCGTGTGGATGTGGTCGATAGCGGCCCGGGAATCCCCCCAGACCTGCTGCCGCGGATCTTTTTGCCGCTGGTCACCAGTCGTGCCGAGGGCATGGGGATGGGGCTTGCTATCGCGCAGGGATTGGTGCGCGGGCACGGCGGAGTGGTTCATTGCCACTCGCAACCGGGGGAAACGGTGTTTTCCGTTTCCCTGCCCTTGTTACCGCACCGGGAGGCATCCGCATGACAGAGGTCTGGATTATTGATGATGATCCTTCCATTCGCTGGGTATTAGAAAAAGCGCTGGCCCAGGCCGATATCCCGGTGCGCAGTTTTGCCGAGGCCGACGGCGCTCTGCGGGCATTGGGGCGCGAGCAACCAGAGGCCATCGTTACCGATCTGCGCATGCCCGGCCTGGACGGGCTGGCTTTCCTGCGTGAGGTGCAATCGCGTTGGCCGAAGCTGCCGGTAATTGTGATGACAGCGCACTCCGATCTCGATAATGCCGTCGCCGCTTTTCAGAGCGGGGCCTTTGAATATCTGCCCAAACCTTTTGACATGGACGAGGCGGTGGCCTTGGTGCGGCGCGCGCTTGGCCGTCAGACAGAGCCGCACGCTGCAGGTGTTGAGGAGAGTGATCCGGCGGAAATGATTGGCGAGGCCCCCGCCATGCAGGAGGTGTTTCGTGCCATTGGGCGTCTGTCGCGTTCACAGATCAACGTGCTTATTACCGGCGAGTCGGGGGCAGGCAAGGAACTGGTGGCCAGTGCTCTGCATAGACACAGTCCCCGCGCGCGCGGACCGTTCATCGCCATCAACACGGCGGCCATTCCCGCCGAGTTGCTGGAATCGGAACTTTTCGGCCATGAAAAGGGCGCTTTTACCGGGGCGGTGCAGACCCGGCAGGGTCGCTTTGAGCAGGCCTCCGGGGGCACCCTCTTTCTCGATGAAATTGGCGATATGCCCGCCGCGCTGCAAACGCGTCTGCTGCGGGTGCTTTCCGACGGTACCTTCTACCGGGTTGGTGGCCATGCGCCCCAACGTGCGGATGTCCGCGTTCTTGCCGCAACCCACCAGAATCTTGAAGCCAAGGTGCGCGACGGTAGCTTTCGGGAAGATCTCTACCACCGCCTCAATGTCATCCACATCCACCTCCCACCCATGCGGGAGCGGCGTGAAGACATCCCGCGTCTGGCCCGCCACTTTCTCCGGCGCAGTGCGGAGCAATTGGATGTCGAGCGTAAGGTGTTGAGTCCGGCGGCGGAGGCCGCATTCATGAATTGGCGCTGGCCGGGTAATGTTCGCCAATTGGAAAATGTCTGTCGTTGGATTACCGTGATGGCACCCACCAGCGAGGTCCAGGTGACGGATTTGCCGCCGGAAATGGCGGCACCGCCGCCGCCTGCCGTGCCGCTGCTGGATTCGAACGCCCAGGATTGGCGCCTGCTGCTGGGGGCCGTGGTGCGGCAGTGTCTCGCCGGTGGCGAAGAGGCCTTGCTGGACAAGATTCAGCCGCAGTTCGAGCGCTGTTTGCTGGAAGCGGCCCTGCAACATACCCGTGGCCATAAGCAGGACGCCGCGCACAAGCTCGGGTGGGGGCGTAATACGCTTACCCGCAAGCTCAAAGAACTGGGCATGGAAGATGCGTTTGGCAGCGGCCCTGGCGAATCCCAGGCTTTCGACTAAAAGCCCTTGTGTGCTGGTATTTAAGAGGTATGCTTGGTCGAGCTTGAGGTGTCTATGCAAGGTGTAATGTTACTGTTGGAAATCGTTGTTGTCATGCTGCTGCTGGCGGAAGTTTTCATCCGCTTGCGGGCACGGCGCCGACGCTTACAGAATAAAAGCAGCGCGCCAGTCTCCTCAGCAGCGTGTTTGGCACCGGACGCGGACGCGGACGCGCCGCAGATTCGATCGGAACTGTTCAGTGTGGAAATTGTTGCTTCATCCGTAACGACTACCGGCGGCGCTGAACAGCAAGCGCTCAGCATTGACGACCTTCTCAATGAAGCCGTTATTTATATGGAATATGGGCACTATGCCCAGGCGGCTACGGTTTTGCGCTGGTACGTAGACCTTAACCCGCATGAGACCAAGGCGATCAACAGGCTTCTGGACGCCTACCTGGCGATGGCCGACATCGATAGTTATGCCGAACTGCTTGAAGCGCTGGGAGAGAAGCCAGGCGCGGCGCCCATGAATGAGGCGTGGTGGAAAGAACGCGTGGATACCGGGTTGGCGCAGGATCCGGGCAATCTCGAACTGCTGGTGCTGGCCGAGAAGGTGGGAATGGCGGTGCCGGTACCGCAAGCGCAGGTGCAGGCCTCAGAAACGGCCATGACTGCAGAGATGGCGCTGGCGCTGGTGTCTCGTAACGCTGATCCTGCCTACGGTATGGCGGTATTGCAGCGGGCCATTGCACATGAGCCGCAACGCCTGCCTCTTTATGCCGAACTTTTGCGTATTACCCACCAGCAACGCCGTATTGAGGACTATCTCAACGCATTGATCCTGCTCTTTCTCGCGGTGAGGGTCGGTGGTAAAACTTTGCGCGAGCGTATGCTGCGGGCCGGTGTCGATCTGGGGCCACACCCTTTGTGGAGCGTGCTGGCGCAGTGGAACGGTGACCCGGAGGTTTTGCGGCGGTTGGCCCAATCACGCCATCTGGAGATTCCTGCCGGATTGTCCGGCGCTGCCACAGACCGCTAACAACTGCGCTTGACAAGTTTATGCCGTGCTAACGACAATCGCCTGCGGCCGCAAGCTTGGCACCTTCCGGTGTGGAGCAGGTGCTGATGCAGGCAGACAGGGAGCAGTAGGGCATGGATTTGGAGGAAGTCAACCGCCTCGTGCGGTCCGATATGGCGGCGGTGAACAGCGTCATCCAAGAGCAATTGCGTTCCGGGGTGCCGACTATTCCGGCCATGGGTACTTACCTGATCAATGCCGGTGGCAAAAGGCTGCGGCCCATTGTTCTGCTACTGGCCGCGCGTATGGGCGGCGACTGCGGTCCGCGTCCGATCCCACTGGCTGCGATCGTGGAGTTCATTCATACGGCCACGTTGCTGCATGATGATGTAGTCGATGGTTCCGAACTACGGCGCAGTAATGCGACGGCCAATCAACTCTGGGGTAATGCCGCCGCAGTGCTTGTCGGGGATTTTCTATACGCCCGATCTTTCGAAATGATGGTACAGGACGGCGATATGCGTATCCTCGCCACCATGGCGGAGGCTACCAGCGTCATTTCCCAGGGTGAGGTCGCGCAATTGGAGAATGCCAACGACCCTGATCTGAGTCCTGGGGCGTACTTCTCGGTTATCGAAGCCAAGACCGCCAAGCTTTTTGAGGCGGCAGCGCGTATTGGGGCCTTGGTAAACAACCTGGATGCCGCTGCGGAAAAGGCGTTGGCGCAATATGGCTCCCTGCTCGGTATCGCTTTTCAACTGATGGATGATGCCCTGGATTACTCCGCCAGTGTCGAGAAAATGGGTAAGAACCGCGGTGATGATCTTGCTGATGGTAAGGCAACCTTACCCTATATCCATGCCATGCAACATGCCACGGCGGCAGAGCAGGCCATTCTGCGTGAGGCACTTTGTGGTGATGCACCGGCTATCTTTGAACCTGTCTGGGAAATCATTGCCAGAACAGGGTCAATTGATTACACTTTGCGCGTCGCGGAGGAAAAGGTGGATCAGGCTATTGCCTGCTTGTCCGGATTCCCAGGCAGTGTGGAGAAAGAAGCCCTGGCTTTTTTGGCGGCATTTGCTGTGCGGCGTGATTTTTAAAGTTATGTTATCGGGGCGTGGCTCAGCCTGGTAGAGCGCCGCCTTCGGGAGGCGGATGTCGGAGGTTCGAATCCTCTCGCCCCGACCAATTGAGGAAAGGCCCGCACTGTCGGGCCTTTTTCGTAGTCGTTGGGTAATGGTCTTTTTGACTTTCCTGGTCGATGCGCCTGTATAGGAAATAGGGGCGCCTTGGCATCACGCGGGTGTGCTTGCCGATGCTGAAGTGGCTTATTGTCGCAGCGTTTGCTGTGATCCTGTTTTATGGCTGGCGCCAGAAATGCCAGCGTCCGAAAGTTTCTGCTGTCGATCGTTTGGTGCGTTGCACGCGCTGCAGCCGACATCTTTCCATTCGTGCGGCGGTCTGCCGGGGTGATGGTGATTACCGTTGTCCACAACATGTCGGAGACGATCAGTGAATCCTGCCGCACCCTCTTTCCGGGCCGGGCTCTATGCCGCCTTTGCTCTCATCGCTTATGGACTTTCCTGGTATTACAACGGGCAGCTGATTCCGCTACTGGCAATGGCCAGTATCGTTCTGATGATCTGGGGTGCCGCGGTTTGGTGGCCACGTTTGCGGGAGGGACTGCCCTGGCCCCGCGGCTTCCTACCGGGTTTTATGTTGCTCTGGCTAGTGTGGTTTGGGCTGACCCTGTTTTGGAGCGGATCGCCCTATAGCAGCTGGTTCTATTTTTGGGTGCTGGGTTCCTTGCCGCTGGTATTTCTCATCAGTGTGCTGATTCCAGAGCCGGTTGCGGAACAGTTTTGGCTTTGGCTGTGGCGGGGCGTACTGGCCAGTGCCTGGATACTAAGCGGTATGGCCCTCTGGCAGTATTACCAGTGGATGGGGCAAGGCGTTGCTCTGGTCAATTTGCGGCCTTATGGCCCGCTACTGGATACCAATAGTTTTGCCGCCTGGCTGAATCTGCTGTTTTTCCCGACCCTTGCCGTCTATTTTGTGCAGGATGGCCGCCGCCGTACCCGCTTTTTGAGTGGTGGTGCCGATCCGGCAGCTTTGTTTTATCTGCTGACACTGACGCTGCTGCTCTTCGCCTTCTTCTCTACCAATAGCCGCGGCGGCCTTCTGGCATGGGCTTGTACCATGCCTTTTGCCATCTGGGGCTTGTGGCGACAGCCGGCGGCGCGCGCGCGCTTCGTGTTGATTTTCGGACTCGCTTTCATAGCTCTGCTGTTGATGGGTTATGCCCATGGCTTTGATCTGATCGGGCATCTTGCTCCAGGCTATATATCGAGCAATATCACTACAGTATCGCGCGGACTGATGTGGGTGGCCACCTGGCATATGTTCCTCAGCCATCCCTGGCTGGGTACCGGGATGGGGTCCTATTTTCTGAATTATCCCGCATACCGTCTGCCCGACGAACTCGCCTCGGCTGGCACTTACACCCACAACGACTATCTGGAGTATCTGGCCGAGGGTGGACTCATCAATCTGGGTTTTCTCTTGGGTTTTGCGGCAGTCCTTATGTACGCGATGTACCGCCTGTTGTACCGCGCGGGCAAGGCCCTGCAGGTGCCGGATGAACGCCGTTTGCCAGCTTTGGGTCTGGTGTTGGGGGTTTTTGCTATTACCGGCCATGCATTAGGGAACTTCATTTTTTATAATTTCCCCCTGAGCCTGCTGGCGGGACTTTTTCTGGCGCGTGCATGGCGTATCTACGGTGTCCAGGGCGAGACTGCGCCCTTGTTGCCACGGATCGGTATTAACCATGGAGTCATTACGCAGGCGCTCCTGGTGTTGGCGATAGTGGTCGCTTCCTGGAATCTGATCGCTGATGCTGCGACTTTTGCCCTGCTGAGCGACAATGGCTGGCTCAATCGGGTGATCACGAATCCGAACCAACGGGCCTTATTTTTGCTCAAGGCGGCGGATGTGCTGACCCTGGTGCGCCCACTGGCGACACAACCCCATGTGTATTTGGCCAACACTTATCTGACTCTCGCGGACCGTGAGACGCAGCCGGATGCCGCACATCGCCGTACTCTGATAAAGGCAGCGCTCAGTCAATACCGGCAGAGTCTGGTGGGGATTCCACAGCAGTCGGGGGTATGGAATTCCATCGGAACGCTCTATCTGGCGCAGGGCGCCTTGCTCGATCTCGATAAAACACACAGGGATCGGCAGGCGTTGCTGGCTTGGCGTAAGGGGCTGGCCATCAATCCCGAAAGTGTCAGCCTGCGCAATAAAATCGCCCAGTTGGCCTATGTGGATCAGGGTCAACTCAAAGAGGGGGTGGCCTTTTTAGGCGCGGGGTTGCAGCGGCCGCTTTTCCCCTACCCGCGTAGTAATCTGCAGATGGACATCGCCCTGACCCAATGGCGGGCGGGCGAAAAGCATGCAGCGGAGCTTACCTTGCTGCAGTTGTTGCGAGACAATCAGGGCTATACCCCAGCTGTTTCCTGGCTGCAAGCGATCCATCGTCAGTCTGCGCATGGGGCGGCAACGCCACACTGAAGGCCGATGACCCAAGAAAAATGCTGAGGAACTGCGCATGCCACCGGAACGACTAAGCCTGCAACGCATTTTGCCGCGCTGGCGGGCGACCCTGCTCCTTATCGTCATTCTGCTGGGGCTGGTGGTGGTGCTGACACGAGATGCAGAATTGCAGTGGTGGCGGGCCCATGATTTGCGTGCCCAAGGGCGCATGCGTTATTTGCAGACGCGGCCGTTGCCCGCCGGCCGGGGCGCGATCTATGGCAGCAATGGCGATGCGCTAGCGGCAAATGTGCCAGCGGTGACCATCTGGACCGATCCGCGCCTCTTTAATGCCCACCGCAAAGATTGGGACAAGGTGGCGCAGGCTCTGGACATCAGTCCGGAGACTCTGGCGGCGCGGGTGCAGTCGGGTGGGTCAGGCTTCGCCTATATCCTGCGTCAGGTGGAACCGCAGTTGGGTAAGTCTCTGGACGCGCTGCATGTGCCCGGTATCTATGTGCAAAAAACCAGCCGCACCTATTATCCTCTGGGTGCGGTAACCACACCGCTGCTGGGCCTTGTGCATCTGGATCATCAGGGCGCAGCCGGGCTGGAGATGGGTTACAACCAATGGTTATCGGGTAAAGCAGGCAGTGAAAAGGTGCTGGTGGACGGGCAGGGCGAGGTGCTTCATGTTGTGGGTGCGCGGCAGACGCCAGTGCCCGGCCGCGACCTGCATTTGACTATCAACCCGCAGATTCAGTATTGGGCCTACATGACGTTGTTGGCAGCGCAACAGCACTTTGGCGCCACAGAGGGCTCGGCGGTGGTAATGAATGCGCAAACCGGGCAGATTCTCGCCATGGCGAGCGTGCCCTCCTGTAATCCCAACGCGCGCGCCGGTTGCGGCGACCCTTCTGATTATGTGAATAATGCCGTGCATCAGGCCTTTGAGCCCGGTTCAGTCATGAAGCCGTTTATGGTGGCTGCGGCACTTGCAACGGACAGCATCCAGCCGGACCAGAGCTTCAATGTCTCCCGCTGCCTGCCCGTGGGCGGTTTCTGTATCCGCGACGATGTGATACACCATGAATTGAACGTGGCGCATATCCTCAAGTACTCCAGCGACATTGGTGCGGCTAAAATTGCTTTGCGGACGCCCGCAAAGGCTATTTATGACATGTACCTGGCGGCTGGTTACGGGCAGGAGCCGAATCTCGGCTTTGCGGGTGCTACGGGTGGCGTGCTTCCCCAGCCCCAGACCTGGGATAAGGCGCGCCATGCCACGATTGCGCTGGGCTACGGGGTGTCCGTGACGACCCTGCAATTGGCAGAGGGTTATGCCGCCATCGCCAACGGAGGCTATCATGTTACCCCGACCTTGATTGCCGGACAGTCGGTGCAGCGCGTGCGGATCATGTCCGCGGGCATCGCTGCCCACCTGCGGCACTGGCTAGAGGGGGTTTGTGCGGCCAATGGCACCGGTATCCTCGCTGCCATTCCCGGCTACGCGGTGGCCGGTAAAACGGGAACTGCGAATATGGCCAATGGCAAGGACGGCTTTTTGAAGAACAAGACCAATGCCACTTTTGTCGGCTTTGCACCGGGCTTTGCGCCGAAGCTGGTGATGGCGGTGACTCTGCGCGGGAGTACTCGCTACTGGAATTTCGGTGGGGTCGAGTCAGCACCGGTGTTCCGGGTAACCATGCGCCATGCCCTTGAAGAGTTGAACATTGCGCCACGCTGGTGCGGAGGTAAGGCTTGTGCCTCTAAGCATAATCACATTACGACCACTCAGGCCGAAATCTGGGCGGAGGGAGGCGGCAAATGAGCAGACTGGACAAATGGGTCGCGAGGGTGCTTACGGCAGGTATCGCGGTGATCCTGCTGGGGGTACTGGCGGCGGCTGCCATTGCCCGCATCCCGGTGGCGCATATTTATGTGGATGCAGCGGGCGCGCGTGCCATCATTGTCGGTGGGCATCAGGCAGCGGCGGCTCCCGATTGGCCAGGTGCTTATCGGGCAAGTCCGCGCTCTGCGGCCACGGCCTTCTGGCCCAGTGCTGTCCTGGACTTCAAAAGCGGTGCCTCGGTGACCTTGCCGCGCAAAGATATTCTGTTGTGGGTGTACCATGGCTGAGCTGCGCGACGGGCTGCAGTGGCTGCGCGAACTGATCAACGGTGCGAGTATGGTGTTGCTCGTGCTCTTGGCGGTGCTGGTGCTTCTGGCTGTGGATGGTCTGCTGCTGATTCCAGGGCTGATTATCGCTTACGGGGTAACTGGGATAGCTTGGCAATGGCAGGGTTTTATCCCTGGCCCGCAGGTGCCGCCCGGACCCTGGATGAGTATGGCCGTGGGCTTGATCGCCGCCCTGGTTCCGGCCATTATTGACGGCGTGATGCTGCATTTTTTGCTGCGCGACAAGGGGCGCGGCACGCCGAAATCTTCTTCCTAGGAGCCTGCTGCGGTCAGGGCAGCCGCTTTTTCTTCCAGCGCCTCCCAGCGCCCATAGGCTTTCGTTAAAGATGCGCTGATGGCATCGGCACTGGCTTGAACCTCGCGCAGCCGTTCCGGGTTCTGGTAGGTTTCCGGCAGGGCCAACACGGCGGCGATTTCACTCTGTTCTTTCTCCAGCGCCTCAATCTGCGCGGGCAGAATGGCGAGATCCTGGGTTTCCTTGTAGCTCATGGCGGATTTTTTGCCCTTGCCACCACCGTCCCGTTTGCCAGAACCCTTGCCACCGCCACTCTCCGTAGATTTTGCCGGGCGCCGGGACTCCGTCTGCCAGCGGAGCCAGTCTTCATAGCCGCCAGCATTCTGACTGATCTGGCCATCTTCGCCGAAGGCGATGACCTGGGTGACCACGTTATCGAGAAAGTCTCGATCGTGGGAGACTAGAAAGAGCGTGCCCGAATAACTCTGCAAACGCTCTTCCAGAACTTCCAGTGTCTCCAGGTCCAGATCATTGGTGGGCTCATCCAGTACCAGGATGTTAGCCGGGCGGGCAAACAGCCGGGCGAGCAGCAGGCGTGCCCGCTCGCCGCCAGAAAGCGCCTTGATCAGTCCTCGTGCGCGGCTGGGTGGAAAAAGAAAGTCTTGCAGATAACTCAGTACGTGACGGCGTTCACCATTGATTTCGATGAAATCGTTGCCGTCGGCGATGGCGTCTAACACGCGGCTCTCGGGGTCGAGGGTGGACCGCATCTGGTCGAAGTAGGCGACCTCCTGTTTGGTGCCGCGGCGGATCGTTCCCTCTTGTGGCTCCAGCTCGCCGAGGATCAGGCGTAGCAGTGTCGTCTTACCCGCCCCATTAGGGCCGATGATGCCCACCCGGTCGCCGCGTTCAATGCGCGTGGAAAAATCGCGGATGACCGGACGCCCTTTATAGGCAAAAGAAACGTGATCCAGTTCGGCAATAAGTGCACCGGAACGGTCCGCCGTGCTGATTTGCAGGGTGGCCTGCCCCTGCTGTTGGCGACGGCTGGCGCGCTCATCACGCAGCCCCTCCAGACGACGTAGGCGGCCCTGATTGCGCTTGGCGCGGGCTTTGACGCCCTGGCGCAGCCAGGCCTCCTCTTCCGCCAGTTGTCCTTCCAGACGGCTGTCGGCGGCGGCTTCGGCGGCGAGAACTTCGGCCTTGCGACTTTGATAAGCGGCAAAAGTGCCGGGGAAACTGCGCAGTATCCCGCGATCCAGTTCGATAATGCGGGTCGCCAGGCGGTCGAGAAAACGCCGGTCGTGGGTGATGAAGACCAGCGTGCCGCGATGGCGCAGCAGGGATTGCTCCAGCGCCAGAATCGCTGGCAGGTCGAGATGGTTGGTGGGTTCGTCGAGAAAAAGCAGGTCCGGATCAGCGACGAGCGTGGCGGCGATGGCTACCCGTTTGCGCTGGCCACCGGAAAGGGCGCTGACCACGCCCGCAGCGGGTAGCCCCAAGCTATCGCGCAGGGCCTCGGCTTTATAGTCGATCTGCCAGGCCTCGTGATGGTCGGCGAGGGCATGGGCATGGGCGTCGTCCACATCGGCGTTCTGCAAGTGTCGCCAGGCAGGGTGCCCGGATTTGATGGCGGTGAGCAGGTCGTGTTCTCCGGCCAGCTCCGGCTCCTGCGCCAGGTAGGCGCGGTGCACGCCGGGTGCCACCCACAGGTTTCCCGCATCCAAGGCACTGAGGCCCGCCAGTACTTGCAATAAGGTAGACTTGCCCTCACCGTTGCGGCCGATAAGGCCGACCCGCTCACCCGCCTCCAGATTCAGTTCGGCATGGTCCAGCAGTGCCCGGCCACCCCATTCCACTTGCCCCGCTTCCAGCCGCAGAATAGACATTCAGCCGACCCCATCCTTAAATTACGAAAGATAAGGGCGTAGGGTACGGGGCGCACCGCAGCAGCGCAAGCCGGGCGAGCGTCTTCAGGTTCTGCGCATTAACTCAGCAAACGCAGAGTCAGGGGATAGCGATAGGTCTCCCCATTGCTGGCTTTGATGGCTGCCAGAATGCAAAATGTCAGATTCACTATGAAAATCAGTGGGAAAATCAACATGCCGATCAGCAGGATACTCAGGATACTGGCCAGCACATAAGTAATCAGCACGGTGATCTGGAAATTCAGTGCTTCTTTGCTCTGCTGCACCAGCCAGGCGGGGCCACTGTCCTTTTTGAGGAGATAGACGATCAGCGCCGGGATGAACCCGAACAAGACGCCGCCCGCATGGGTGAGCGCGGCGATGTTACGATCGTCCTTGCTGGCTACTTCGACGAGATTACTGGTTTCCATGGTTACGCTCCCTGTAGGGTAATGGATTTCGTCCTGGGTCGACCGGGTGATGCCTCACTCTGCGTGGCCTGTGCCCACTATCATACTGAATTTTTTGTTAAAGAATAGCCTTGTGAGGGGTTCTTCCCGGCTGGCGAGAAGGATTGCCAGCGATGGACCGGACCTTTAGCATAGACTCATGCCAGACACCTTCACTGACGAACAACGCCAATTCCTGCAACTCCTGCGTCTGCCTGTGCCCGGTGACCCGCCGCCGGAGATGGTGCAGGCAAAACCGCTGGTTAACGCCCCAACCGCTTTGCCGAATCGGCCCGTATCCGCGCAAGCGCAGCCAGCCTCTGCCGCGATGTCCTCTGCACGGCGCGATGTGGGGTCAGCGACTGCTGCCCTACCACCCGCAGAGGTGGTACCAACTCCGGTGCGCAGCCCGGCTCCGCCGCTCAAGACTGAAGCCCGGCAAGCCCCAGTGCTTGCCACTCAGGCAAGTACCCCTGCTGCGGACCCGCAACGGATCACACGCATCGCCACCCTGGACTGGCGTGCCCTCAACAATATGGTCAGCACCTGTCAGGCCTGCCCCCTCGGCGAAACCCGTCAACATGCCGTATTCGGTGCCGGTAACCCGCGTGGATCCTGGCTCTTTGTCGGCGAGGCACCGGGCGCGGAAGAAGACCGCCGTGGTGAAGCTTTTGTGGGTCGCGGCGGTCAACTCCTCGACAACATGCTCCGCGCCATGGGCCTGAGCCGCGAGAAAGACGTCTATATTGCCAATATCCTCAAATGCCGCCCCCCCAACAACCGCGATCCGCTGGGTCCGGAGGTACAGGCGTGCATGCCCTATCTGCAGCGCCAGATCGCCCTCTTGCAGCCGCGCGTGATTGTCGCCCTCGGGCGCTTTGCGGCGCAGGGCTTGCTTCAGATGGGTACACCGCTCAGCCAATTGCGGGGTACGACCCAGCAATACCAAGGCATTCCCCTGATTGTCACCTACCACCCCGCCTATCTGCTGCGCAACCCGATTGATAAACGCAAGGTCTGGGAGGATCTGAAGCGGGCGTTGGGGGTGTTTGCGGAGTTACAGTAATGACGGACGCCCCCGCGTTGTTCGACCCGTCGGGAGTCTGGCTTGGTCATATTTCTAACGGTATGGGAGAAGTCTTCTATGGACCATCACAAATCCGGCGCTTGGCGGTTGTTTCCGGTCATCTTGATTGCCGGCTTGTTGTTTCTGCTCACCGACTCCCGGGCGGTGGCGGGGAAAATCCGCGTGGCCTGCGTCGGAGACAGTATTACCTACGGTGACGGAGTTCCACAGCGGCATACCCAAGGATGGCCGGGGAAATTACAGCAATTATTGGGAACCGGCTATCAGGTTGCAAACTTCGGTCACAGCGGCGCTACTATGCTGAAGAATGGCGGCCTGCCTTATTGGAAGACAGCGGAATATAAAGCCGCCACAAGCTTTGATCCCAATATTGTTATCATCATGTTGGGCACCAATGATGCCAAGCCCCAAAATTGGTCAAAATTTGGTTCTCAGTTCACCGCGAATGCAGAAGAGATGATTCGCCATTTCGCACGGCTCAAAGCACATCCCAAGATTTATATCTGTACGCCGCCGCCGCTAATCCACGCGAATTCCGGTATCAGCGAAGCCATGTTGATCCGTGGCCCCATTCCGGATATTTATACGACAGGCCACGCCATGAACGTTCCGGTCATTCCGGTTTATGCGGAATTGCGACGATTTTTCAAGACCCACGGGGCTGATGTATATTACCAGGCGGATGGCATACATCCAAACGCAGCCGGCCAGAAACAGATCGCGCAATTGATATTCCAGTTCCTGCAGCGCGTTCCGTAAGTAGCGCGCCCTGCAATGTGTGACGAGGTGTTACTGCTGGATGGTGCCGTCTCGGTGTCGGTTACCTCGCAAATACTCGCGACCTTGCGCGAGCCGCAGGAAAAGCTGGTGATCTGAACGATGAAGTCCACGGCGGAGGCGATTTGCTCGCGGATGGTAGTGAGTGGTAAATCCATGCCCGCCGTCAGCATCATGACTTACAGCCAAGAGAGCAGTCGCCACCGGAAGAATCAGACGTAGACCGCGCGCCACGCAATACTATTTTTTATTTTTTGCTCTGCACCTCCTTTCCCATCCGATATAACCAGCCATCATGGAGATTCCATAGCAGCAACGTGTTACCGTCTCGAACAATCTCAAACCAATCAATAATTGCACCAGCGTTACTCTTTTGGCTATGTACCTCCAGTACCTCTATGACCTTACGATTAACACCAAAACCGTAGAAATTTGACCAATATGCTCCCCAATGTGGTATCGGCACATCCCCCTCGGTCTGCAGCACGGGATAGCAAGAGATAGCATAGACGGGATTGACTATAGTTTTGTGAGTTATCGCAGATTTGAAAACTTTTCCGGATATTTTGACTGTTCGTCCTACAAAACCATTAGCTTGGGCTTTGCTCGTTATTCCTCCGGCATAACGGTCTACTGAATCTATTCGATATGCTCCTATAAATTGCGCAACGCTGAGTGCCTTGCAACGTCCCATTGCGCTTTCTGAATGGCTACTCTGAGCGGGTGGTGACGAAGAAGCGAAAGCAGTATTTTGAAGCAGTTGTATACCAATAAAGCCCAAGCTACAGACAAAAAATAACTTGATAGAGAGGGTGTTTATTCTGCGCATAACTCAAGCCCCATTTTGAACACGATGATCACCATCCCTGATATATACCTTGAGAATAAATGTTCCATTCCGATGCGCGACGATTAATTAACCCAAAACTCGCTTTGCCTTGAGATTTGTTCCATGATTTCCAAGCACTGTCGAGGCTGGTATATGATGTTTTTGATTTCGGATCATTGATGAGCTTCACCACAGACGATTTGGAAAAATTAGACGCACCAATGTTATATGATATAATAACAAGAGCATCAAACTCATTTTGCTTTAATGGAACCTTAATATCTTTATTTACTTCTGCAATGAATGGCGCTAAATCGCGACTGAATGTTTGTTTGGCTTCTTCGGTCGTAATTCCATTTTTGTATAAATCCCAGTCGCTTTGGGAGATAAGATGGCCGTATCCAATTGTAGCGCCTTCTACCCATTTATTAATTTCCTTGCCAGTTTGGTCGTCATAGGGCTTTAATCTAAGGGTCTCTATGTCTTTAAGAAGCGTTCTTCCTTGGCCACTAAGAGTCATGGCCCCCCTTGACGGATTCAGCTTCCAATCCGGTAACGGTGTTGGTTCTATTTTCGGTGGTGCCGACCCCGTGAGGGTGGTTGGAGACTGCGGTATCGCCTCCTTACTGCTGGTAATTATGATACAGTTTGTGAGGTCAAAGAAGCGCGTTATATAAAGGTCCTCAATGCAAGCCGAGTCTGTCCCGCAGAGGTTGCGCTGTTTGAGGAAGTTTTTTTGCCTCTTCATGGCAGTGTGTCTGGCCCCCATATCTGTGCGAACCTCCTTCAGGCGTGAGGCGTAGATTGCGCTTACCTGACGGTCCCGAGCAGCGAGGTTGGTGTCGCCGCAGATGGTTTTTTTCGCAGCGCTTTTCGCTTGGGCGCAGTTAAAGGAGGGGCCGTCCTGGGCCAGGGCATCACCGCCGGTGATGGAAACGGCGACCAGAGCAAGGAGGGAAAACCGCCGGGTGTTCAGGGTATGCATGCGCAGCCGCCAGGGGTCAGTTATCGAACGGAGAGCCGCCGGTACAGGCCCCTGGTGGCGGCGTATCGGCAGGCG
>JAAOMR010000819.1 GCA_018853935.1 Acidithiobacillus ferrivorans | reverse complement strand
TAGGTTTTGTTTTCGTTCGGTGTTAAACGTATGCCCGTTCCCGTATCCACTTGCTGGCAACCCATTTTTCACCTTGCAGAACCGGTTCGCCCGCGTGCAGCGACTTTTGCAGTACCTGTCCATCCTTCACGCTGCTGAAAAACAGCCCAAGTCCCGCATGCGGAAAAACCCGCATATCCATTTCCGGAAAAAAGGTGCCTCCGCCAGCGGGCACGGAGTTCAGATACAGCAGTACGGTGGCGATCCGGTTGCCGCCGTGTTCCAGTTGCTGATTCCCCGGTGTAAAAGCGTCGTGATGCGGGACGTATTCCTCGCCAGGCCGGTAGTGAAGCACCTGTAAAGGTTCCTGGTTCTCCAGCGGTATTCCGGTTAGCGCGGCGATCCGCTGATTCATCGACCGTACCAGGGGATGATCGTTATTCACCCAGGACATGTTGTTATTGCGTACGGCATCCACCCGGACCGCTCCGGTATCGCTATCACAAACGGACGCCTTTGCTTCGCATGCGCGGGCGATCTCAATGAGCGCCCCACATTCCATAGGGGCGATCAGCCCGTGAAATACCGTTGCCCTCAAAGCCTCCGCATCAACTTGTGTCAATATGCTAATGTTCATGGAAATGCTCTCCTTGAATCTGAATGGAATGAAACCGGAGAGTCCCTTTTCCTGTGTGGGTTGCACCCTGCAAGGGCTGCACCCTGCAAGGGCTGCCCCCTGCAAGGGCTGCCCCCGGCATGGGGATCTCCGGTGATGGACGACTTAGAACGGCAACCGATAACCGACGCGGTACTGATCAGTACCCAGATTCAGCCCGTGACCGAAGGGCATGCTCTGGTACTGGTAGCCCATGCTGAAGTCAC
>JAAOMR010000818.1 GCA_018853935.1 Acidithiobacillus ferrivorans | reverse complement strand
GAATGGCTTCCGCGCGCGCAGCCTTGGCGTCCTCTATGTCTTGGAGTTTGGCCTTTTCCTCCTCGCTCATGCTGGATTCCATGGGCATCTCCGCGCCACCAACCTGCAATTTCACCCGCTCGGTTTCCGCGTCATCTTCATCCACACCGACCAAATACGGCGTCCAACCGCCAGCGGCTGGCGTGATTTGGAACGGCTCGCCGAAGCCGTGAATTGTGATGTATCTGGTGGGGATGGCGGCGGTCTCCAACAGCGCCAGGACGTTCTCCTTCTCTCCCTCGATGACCCATGCCTGGGCACCCGCGTCCCACTGCGCACGGCCCGATCGCTTGAGAAAAGTGATGGTGGCAAGGTCATAGGGGAAGGAAAAGACCCATGGTCCATTTTCACGCTTCTGATCCAACTTTGGCCGGACGGCCATGGCCCAGAAGGGTTCTGGCTGCCGTATGGCTTTCTCCAGAATCGCGTATCCTTGATCCAGGGGATGTTGACCCGGCCAGCCATGGGCAAGGTCCTCGATGGTGGATCGTGCTTTGCTGAGTGGCCCGCACCAGATCTTCTTGTCCCCGAGCCATACAAAGCCACCCTTCTTGATGGCGTGGTGCACTTGTCGTATGCGGTCCAGAGACCCAGACGCTGGCCGTCAGAATACATCCCCCGCCAGAGGCTGGCTGATTGTGTGGGCGGCAACTGAAGTCGCGTGCGCATCTCATCAAGTGCTGCAGCCATGTCATCTCTCCTTCTGATTTTCCAGTAACTATGGGGACGCCGTGGAGCCTGATGAGCATCCGTCGGCGGTTCCTGTCATCTCTTGAAAATAGCGAGCAAGATTTCTGGGCCAGACACAAAAAAACCGGTGTAATACCGGATATGTATGGTGATGGTGGGATTTTTCGTCTCCCACCCACACCAACATTTAGTGATATATCAGAGGTGGTTTGAGGTGACAGGAAAAAGGAGTTGTTTATGCATGGCGGTGGGATTTTCTTCTCCCTCTACCCATCACCACCTCCTGTACTTGTTGCAACTGCTGTAGTCTATGGCGTGATTCCTCAGCGTTGCAGGGCGACGATTACATGGATAGCGTCGTAGACATGGACGTCAATGTGATGGATACCGGCCATGGACAGGTCATTCTCGACTAGAGCGACGGCTTCCTTCCTGGTCCCTGTGATGCTGCGCGGGGCAAGGTTTTTCCAGGAAACGACGCTCCAGGTCGGAAGCGCTGCCGCCGCAACGGGGGCCGGCACCACCTGCGGTGCGGGGACCGTGCCCATAATGGGTTCGCTGACAGGAGGGCATGCGGCAACAATGCCGGAGGGGATTGGTGATGGGGTGGCGGGGGAATGGAATCCCCGTTCTTTCCCCCTTCCCACATGACCTTCTTTCATGGGGTCCCCGCGTCCGGTCTTTGCCCACTGCCATCCTTTGGGTAGCGCGGTGGACGGCACCGGCGCTTCCACTACCCGCGACATCGCGGGCGGCGTAACAGGCGGTTGCGTGGTATTTATCAACGGATCATGAAAATAAAACATGGTGATAGCTCCTATCTTTAAAGTAATTAATGAATCAGTACGAATCCCAGAGGTCAGCGGCTTTGGCCTGTCCGCGTTCCCGCAACCATTGTGCCGGCCACTTCCAGTCGTAGAGGTCGCGAAGCTCCCGGATACGGGCGATATCCTCCTTTCCGCTCGCGCCGACGAAGGCCAGCTCCGGGCCGGACAGACCGAGTTCAAAAAGCCGCCGTCCATCGGGGTGCATCATGTAGTACTGGCGCTTCGGGATGGCATTGGCCAGAATCTCGATCTGGCGCTGGTTCAGCCCCACGGATTCGTAGAGCGGGCGCGATTGATCGGTCATGGCCTCCGGGTTCGGCAGGAGGATCTTGGTTGGGCAGGACTCGAAGATGACATCCGCGATGCCGGACTTGATCAGGTCGGAAAGGCTCTGGGTCGCAAAAACGACGGCGACGTTGGCCTTGCGGAGCACTTTCAACCATTCCCGGATTTTTGCCCTGAACACGTCGTGCCCCAGCATGACCCAGGCTTCATCCAAAACCAGCAGAGTCGGCTGGCCCTTGAAGCGCTGCTCGATGCGATGGAAGAGATACAGGAGCGTGGGCAACAGGATTTTTTCGCCCAGGTTCATCAGGTGCTCCATCTCGAAGACCTGGAAGATGTCATCGCCCAGGCCATCGCTCTCGGCGTCCAGTAAATGTCCAGCCGGGCCTTTCAGGGTGTAATAACCGAGGGCACTGCGCAGATTGTCGTCCTGGATGATGGTCACCAGAGACCCCAGAGTCCGTTGCCGCATCTCCGTGGTGCTGGAACCGAGTTGCACAATGCTACGGTAAATCTCATCGCGCATGCGAGGGGTGACGGCGACGCCTTGCAATATCACCAATCCCTCGAGCCACTCCGCCGCCCAGGACTGCTCGGAGGGTTTGTCCACCATGCCAAACGGGCAGAACGCCAGATCGTGCGCTTCGCCCGCGATGTCGTAGTGCTGGCCGCCGGCGGCGGAGACCAGGGGCAACATGGAATACCCCTTGTCGAACGCGAAGACCTGGGCGTTGGGGTAACGGAACTGCTGGGCCACCAGCATGGCAAGGATGGTCGATTTGCCTGATCCTGGCGGCCCGAGAATCACGCTGTGACCAAGGTCCCCCGCATGCAGCGAAATCCGGAACGGCGTGCTGCCATCGGTGTTCGCGTGCATCAGCACCGCGCTGTGCGGTGGATAGAACGGGCAGGCGTTTTCGTCCGGTCCCGGCCAAACACTGGTGAAGGGCAGGAGATGCGCCAGATTCAACGTGTGGATCAGGGGCCGCCGGACGTTGGCATAAGTGTTTCCCGGCATGGAACCCATGAGGGCTTCCACGGCGTTCACGTCCTCAATGCGGACGCCGAAGCCTGCGTTCTCGATGACCTTCTGGACTTCGCGCGCCGTGTCCATGACCACTTTTTCACTTTCATGGGCAAGCAGGATGACGCTGGTGTAGTACCCGAAACGCACAGCGCCGCTGGAGGCCTCCGCCATCGCCACGACAGTATCGTTGGTCTGCTGATCGGCGTGGATGTTGATGTGCGTGGCCTGCCCGCCCTGACTCTCCCGGACGACATTGAGAGCCGACTTGCGCTTCTGGCTCCAGCGTGACCGATACCGGTTGATTTCCTTTTCGGCCTGAATCGGATCCAGATAAATGAAGCGGTTGGACCAGCGGTAGCTGACGGGTAGCCGGGACAGAAAATCCAGAATGCCGGGAGATGTCATGGCCGGGAATCCTTCAATGGCGAGGCAGGCGATGGCCTGGTTGTCGATCCGGGGATTGAAGCCGGTCACCAGTTCATGTCGGCCCAGCACCGAGTCCAGATACATGGGCACCATGGATAGCCGGAACGGCCGGTTGCGGAAACTCACGCAATATTCGAGATATTGCAGGATTTCGCTGTTGATGATTTCTCCAGTCCGCTCGTCCAGGATGTCTTCCATACGACGTATTTTGAGAAAACCCGAAAGCCGTCCCTGTATCTCGTTGATGCGCTCTTTGAACCGCTTGAGATTGTCGCCGCCGGGGGTGCTCTTTTCCCCGCCATCCACCAGAAAGGATCCGGCCTTGGTGGCGGCGTCTGGGGCCGGGAAATAAAGCAAAGTCAGCGCGAAACGGCTGGTGTAGCCTGCGCTCTCGGATTCAAAACGAACGCGCCGAACATCATCGATCAGGCGCGTGGTGCGATCCGGAAAGTTCGCTTCCTCTGCGTAACCGGGTGCGGGAATGCGGATGGCGTCGCAGTTCAGTACCCAGCCATCCCCCAGGGACAGCGCGGTGTTGATGCGGTTGGACATCGCAGCCAGCTCCGCGTTTGTTGCGGAATCCAAATCTGGACCGGTGTAATAGAATCCGGCCATGAGGCTGCCGTTTTTGTTGAGTACGACGCTGTTGTCCACCAGCGACGCCCAGGGCAGCAGGTCAGGCAGTCCGTAGGCTTTGTTGCGAAATTCCTTTAATGAACGCATGGTATATCTCCTTTATTGAATGGTGCGATTCGGCGCGAAAGGTGTTGCCGAAGCCGGATAGTATTTTTTGTACTTCATATGCCGTCTGCCGGTTTTGCTGAGCATGGGGTCATGCTTCGCCAGTTGCGCCAGGCCCCATTGCCCGAAGACCCAAAGCAGGACGCCGACCACGGCGGCCCAGAGCTGTGCCAGCGAAAAGATGAAGACGCCGGCGATGACGCCCAGCATCATGACCAGATTGCGCTCGCCGCCCATGACGAGAATAGGCTGCTGCAGCGCCTGGTGGATGGTGATTTCCTGCCTGGGTGACTGGTCCATGTGATTCTCCGATGGTTGTGATGATGTTTGTTCTGCCAGATATACGGATGTGCCCGGACCTGATTACGGTTTGGAATCGTGGTGGTGATGCGTCCGCAGAAAAGAAAAAGGCCGCGGATTAGGCGGCCTGATCCGGCACGGTGGCCGGGTTAGAAAAGGCCGAAGCTGAATACTTCACGTGCGTATTTGAAGTATTTTGGAGTAAACTCTTTGGTAAATGTTGAACCATGAAAGACCAACAAAATTACCCCAATGGCTACTATCATGTAGATGTTTAACGGCAGTAATACGATCGACCACAAAATCTCTACAGTCCGCAATGCAATATTCTTGCTCTTTTCCGTTTGAAACTCCTTTGGCGGGACGCGCCCGCCGATCTCACCTTGCTACCTGGAATGCTTTTACTTCCGTCTGGCATCTGCTTAGTCCGGCTTATTCCTCAGAACGATACCCGCGTTACACCATCGCGCCGACGATGCCAAGGTCACTCATAAAGGTGTGGCCGAAGACGATCATGGCGACGCCCATGACCACGTAGAGCGCCTTCTTGGCGATACCGCCCAGTTCCTCGCCGAAGACCAACGCGGCGCCCGCAGCCAGGAAGGCCACGACGCTGATGCCTGTGGCGACTGGACCCGTCAAGTCGCTGGTCAAGGTCTGGATCGGACCGTCCCAAGGCAAAGAGCCGGACCCCTGGGCAAAGGCTGCGGGGGCGGACTGCAAGGCCACGCCAATAGCGACACCCGCTTTGAAATATATGTCACGGACAGCGGTGCTGACCTCAGCGCCAAACTTCCCGATTTGCTGCTTCAGATTCAACATGGCAGGTTCCTCCTTGGATATGTGCCTATCATGTAAGGGGCGGGCTGGAACCTGATGCAGGTTTTTTTGGTGTTGGTGAGAGGATATTTTCTCTTCCTGTCCACCCAGGTGGGTTGTGGCTATTCACCCCGGGTTGTGGGCGACCAGTGAATAGATGGAAATGCCGCAAGCAATCAGGGAAATGCTCATCACGACGTACAGGAAGTTCTTGGCGCGTTTGCCCACTTGGTCGCTCCGTTTCTTAGCGAAGAAGAGTGCGACGCCAGCGGCCAAAAAAACCACGACGCTGATGCCTGTGGCGACTAGACCCGTCAAGTCGCTGGTCAAGGTCTGGATCGGACTGTCCAAAGGCAAAGAGCCCGCCCCCTGGGCAAAGGCTGCGGGGGCGGACTGCAAGGCCACGCCGATGGCGACACCAGCCTTAAAATACACGTCACGGGTCGCGGTACCGAACTTCACGAGATGCTGCTTCAATTTCAACATGGCAGGTTCCTCCTTGGATATGTGCCTATCATGTAAGGGGCTGGCTAGAACCTGATGCAGGTTTTTTGAGGGGTAGTTTGGGGTGATGGGAAAAATAAGCGACAGCGCAGTTTCGCGAAAAAAAGAAAGGGTGGAAGTTTTATTTCCTCCACCCCTGCTGGGTGCAACCCGTTGAGCCGGACGTACCGGCTTACAGCGATTCCGTCAAAAATCGTCCGTTTTCAAAACCCTTCACTGCCAGCACTTCGTCAACGATGCGGCCGGTGGACGTGCGCTTGATGCTGATGACGATGTTGACGGCCTCGGCAATGAGTTCTGGATTGGGCGGTACGTTGGCCTCCTGGACCAGCATGCCGATCCGCACCAGCGCGGCTCTTGCGTCGTTGGCGTGAACGGTACCGATGCCGCCAGGGTGGCCGGTGTTCCATGCCTTGAGCAGGTCCAGGGCCTCCTTTCCCCGGACCTCGCCGACAATGATTCGGTCGGGGCGCATGCGCATGGTGGATTTCAAGAGCCGAGTCATGTCGATTTCATCCGACGTGCGGAAGAACACCGCATTGGGCGCAGCGCACTGCAGCTCAAGGGTATCCTGGATGATCATGATTCGGTGATCTGGCGTTCTTTCTGAAATCGTGTGCAGGATGGCGTTAGCCAGAGTGGTTTTACCAGTACCGGTACCCCCGCTCACCAGAATATTCTTCCGCTCCCTGACCGCATCAATGATTATGTCCCGCTGCCGCTCCGTCATGATTCCCTTGGCGACGTAATCATCCAGTGTGAATACCAGCAGGGCTTTCTTGCGAATGGCGAAGGTCGGCGCCTCCACGATGGGCGGTATCTGCGCCTCGAAGCGCGAGCCGTCCAGCGGCAGTTCCCCGGAGATGATCGGATTCTCCTTGGTGATGCTGGTTTCCAGCATAGAGGCCACGGTTTCTATCACCATCTTGGCGCGCACCGGGTCCATCGCCGAGCGGGGCTCCATGTCCCCACCCAGCACATCTACCCAGATCCTGCCGTCCTGATTCAGCATGATCTCGATGATGGCCGGGTCGTTCAGGAACCCCAGAATGTCGTCGCCCAGCGTGCGGCGCAGACTCTCCATCTGACGCTCGCGGTAGACCTGCGCCTGGGTTTGCGTGTTTTTGCCGTTGGTGCTTATTGGTGGGTTGCTCATTGCGGGACTCCTGTGGCTTGCTGAATGGCCTGAAAAGCCGCCTGGGCGGCATTCTGTCCTTGTGTGATCGCCGCGCCGTCCATACCGGACTGCCCGGCCGCCTTTTGCGCGTTGGCTTCCGCCGCGTTGGCTGCGGCGATATCTGTGCTGGCAGCGCTGGTGGCGGATTGTGAGGCTTGCAAGGACTGGTTCGCGCTGCCAGTTTCCGATCCCGCAACGGCATTCCAGGTTTTCGCCAGCGACGGTGAATAACTCTGCGCGGCGCTGGCATTGCTCTGAGCCGCTTGGGCTTGTTGCGATGCCGTGTTGGCGTCGGTGGCCATGTCCGATGCGATGCGTTGTTGGCTGTAAGCATTCGCCGCCTGGACTTCGGCGGTCATGCTGTCCGCGTTGATGGCCGATTGCGCCTGGGCGATCTGGTTCTGGACGGCGGTGTCCGCCGTAATCGGCGCAGTGAATGTCACGCCGTTCTTCGCTGCCTGCTGCCGGGCGTATTGCTCTGCGGCCGCGTTGGTGTCGTTGGCGACCTGAATGGCGTCGGCATTGGCCTGATTCTGGTTCTGCACAAAAGATTGTTGGGCCTGTTGTGCCGTCGCCGCCGTTTGGTTTGCGTCCTGCTGGTAAGTATTCGCCGTGCCGCTCGCAAGACTTGCCCCGGTGGACCAGATCGTGGCGCTCTCCGGCGTCGGTGCCACGGAAGCCGCTGCGCCATCAGCCTGCGCTAGGCTGTCAGCAGTGGTGGCCGACGCCGACCGGTTGTCGCTGTACTGCTGCTGGACCACGGCGGTTTGCGCATCCTGCATGGCCGCCTGATTGGCGTTTTCCATGGCGGTCTGTAGCGGGTCGGTATAGGAGAAGGTAGATGCCGTCGTGCCCGGTACGACAGCGCCGCTCTGCTGGTTCTGAGTGACCCCCGTCTCCTGCTGAATGGTGTTCAGCGCATTGGATGCCGCCTGCTGGCCGGAACTGACGGCGGCGGTATTGGTTCCGATGTTCGCCGTTTGCGTATCCGTCGCCGCCGCCTGAGCGTCAGCGTTCATGGTGGATTGATCGTTCTGGTAGTTGCCGTAGGATTGCTGGCTGGACTGCGCCGATGCGCCGCTTAGCACCGACTGCTGACCGGCGGTGGCTTCCATCGCCTGCTGCTGTTGCCAGTCTTTGTTCCAGAGATCGTAATAATACCGGTACTGGCTGTAAGCAGTGACAGCGAGTCCGCTGTAATAACTGGACTTGTTGAGGCAGTTGGTTCCACCTTTGGCGACGCAGGCAGCATAGGCGGACGATGATCCTGACGCCATGGATTCATCGGTCAGATAACTGTCGTAATAGCCGTTGTACATGTTGTAGTATCGAGCCAGAACGCTGGCGAAGTATGGATCCGTGGCCGCCGCCGACTGGCTGGCCGCAAGGGATCCCTGGACCTGGGACTGTCCGCCCAAAGAGTTCCCCGTCCGCAACTGCCCGCTATTCTGATAGCCGGTACTGTTCTGGTCGCTATTGAACCAGGAGTTTCCGGCCTGCAACTCCGCCTGGGAAACCCCTGCGTCATTGGCCAGGGCGGCGCTCGATGCGGTTGCACCGGGCACGGTGGAGGCGAAAGCCGCACCCGGGGTCAGTATCGGCAGAACCGCAAACCCCATAAGCGCGGACAGAACTGCCATGCGGATGTTTTTCGAGGGATTCATGCGCGTCGCCTTCATGCCAATGCCTCCTCGATGTCAGGGATGTCCATTTCGTCGGGATCGAACGGTGATCCTTCCGGCTCATCCATATCCGGCGCGAAGTCCGGCCCAAAATCGGGCAGCGGTTGATCACGGAAAGCCAGCACAGGGTATGGAATCCCCAGTGCTTTGCGAAAATCGAACGCCTGGGCCTCGCTATCGAAGATCATGACGTTGCCGTCTCGGTCCTTGCAGAGTTCCGGGGCAGGGGTTTCCTCCACGCAATAGCGAGTATTCGGGTCGATGACGGGAGATGGGCGGCGGTCGCCGAGATAAATAATGGCGTAGTCCGCGATAGAGTGCTTGTCCAGAATGTCTTTGGCGGTCAACATGGCAGTGCTCCTGATTGAAAAAGAGTGGTTCTGCCATTTATGCGGACGGCGGGGGACCTGATTGCTGTTTTGAAACTGAGATCGCGCGATGCGGTGTTGCGCTATGCCATATCCTCTTTCCCATGCCTCATCACCAAAGAAAAAAGGCCGGGA
>JAAOMR010000817.1 GCA_018853935.1 Acidithiobacillus ferrivorans | reverse complement strand
GCTCGTGGCGGCGCGTTATCATGCCCATCAGACTCTTCGTAGGGTGGCGACGGGGCTTTTTTTTGCTGGAGCGGGCATTGGTATCGCTGCATCAGGACTGGTGGTCAACCCGATCATCGCCATGTTCGGTAATCCGGCTTGGCCGTCTGCCTGGTTGGCATTGGGCGTCGTTGCTGCAATCGCATCCGTCTGGCCGATACTGGAAGCGAGCCGCATTGCTGGGGAAGCAAATGCCGTGTCTAGCGGCGCGCTAAATCTCCGTGGTTTAATGCCCAGTATGTTGGCCTATTTTCTGTTTGCTTGTGGCTATATTGTTTATATGACATTCATCTTCGCCTGGATACAGGCTCAAGGCTTGTCCTGGAAGTTCGGCACAGCGGCCTGGTTCGTGCTTGGAAGTG
>JAAOMR010000816.1 GCA_018853935.1 Acidithiobacillus ferrivorans | reverse complement strand
GGCTTCTGCTGCATCCCTTTCGTTGCTGTGATGCGCCGCACAACCCTCGTGGGCGGGATCGGAACTGCTCCAGTGGTACACCACTATTTTCAAGTACCGCGTACCCGCGTCGGCAGGCACCGGATGGCCTTCGCGATAGCGCATCAGTTCGGTCTCGATCCAGCGTTTGACGTTGGCTTCCACGTCGAACATGGCACCGGCGTAAGCCTTGCGGCTGCGCACCGCGTCATCGGGCAGACGCAGTATGTAGCGTATCAGCCCCTTCAAACGCCCATCCGAGCAAGGCGTGATATCCACCGCGTGGTAGCCACAGTCGAGCAAGAATGAGCTCATCTCGTCCGAGTTCTGCAGCGGCGGCGCGACCTGCGTTTGTTCCGCCATGAGGCGAATGGTGTGCATGACGCACG
>JAAOMR010000815.1 GCA_018853935.1 Acidithiobacillus ferrivorans | reverse complement strand
TTGTCCTGTGTCTTCACGAAGTAGGACTTGGACTCGCCTTCCTTGAACTGGTAAGGGGCGTTGCCGTGATCCAGCAATTTAAAGAGGGAAGCGGTTGCACCCTGCGAAGGGGTTGCACCCGGCATAGGGGTTGTGCCCTGCAGAGGGGTTGTGCCGTCCGCAGGACCACCTTGCAAAGGGGTTTCCTTGCCGGTGGCCGGCTCATGGGAAGATGTAGCACGCGCTTTTCCTTTTTCCCCATCATGTGTTGTCGCTTGTTCCTGTTCCTGTTCCTGTTCCTGTGTGGGACCGGTTTTGCGCAAGTCCTGTTTGGCTTCCTCCCCGGAAAACCCGTTGCGCGGGGCGATGTCCGGCTCCTCGTCGCTGATGCCCATGGCCGCCTTGT
>JAAOMR010000814.1 GCA_018853935.1 Acidithiobacillus ferrivorans | reverse complement strand
TGCCGGGTGCAACCCCTTCGCAGGGTGCAACCGCTTCCCTCTTTAAATTGCTGGATCACGGCAACGCCCCTTACCAGTTCAAGGAAGGCGAGTCCAAGTCCTACTTCGTGAAGACACAGGACAATGCGGGCAAGGAGCACGTCACCTGGGGCGTGGATTTGGCTCGTTCCATGGAGGAGTCCGGCGCCACCAAGGGCGATTTGATCACGATCAAAAATCAGGGCAAAGAGGAGGTCGTCGTAAAAGTGGTGGATAAGGATGGACAGGAGCAATGGAAGCCGACCCATCGCAACCGCTTCGATGTGAAAGTTGCCGATATGCCGCTCAAGTCCGCACCGCACCTGGCAGACGTCGC
>JAAOMR010000813.1 GCA_018853935.1 Acidithiobacillus ferrivorans | reverse complement strand
TATCTCTACCCGAACGGCGCATGCTGCATGCCCCTGTACCGCCTGATTTTCTAGAGCCATCGCACGAGTGGCGGCGTCTGTTTTCGGAGGCTTGGGGTACATTTCTTCTCGTGGTTGTTGCGGCCGGCTCTGTCGTTGTTGGCGCCTGGAGTCATGGCGCGATATCACTGAGCATGATGGTCGTCGCACCCGGCTTGATGGTCATGGCCATCATCTATTTCATGGGTGCCGTCGGCGGTGCGCACCTGAATCCGGCGGTCACACTTGCATTTGCGGTGCGCCGTA
>JAAOMR010000812.1 GCA_018853935.1 Acidithiobacillus ferrivorans | reverse complement strand
CAGATAGGATCGGATCGTGCAGAAGGCGGCTGCCCCATCAAAGGTCCGGAAACAGCCGGAGATCTTCTGTTTAACCTTGGGCATCCGCACCGCCTGTTCTGCGATGTTGTTGGTGAAGGGCACCTCCGGATCCGAGAGGAAACGCAGGACATCCTCACGATATTCACGCAGGCGTCGCAACAGATTGGTCGGATAAGATTGCCTCCGATGCGCGGAACCATCCTTGCGCTTCTTGATCGGGTGGACCTT
>JAAOMR010000811.1 GCA_018853935.1 Acidithiobacillus ferrivorans | reverse complement strand
CGGCCCGTTGAGCGGTCGCCAGGTGATAAGCCGCGCGCACCAGATGCTCATCTTCCGGGCGGCCACTCACGGCTACCAGCAAACGATCCCGGCCGCCGCTACGCCGCCCCTCTTCCGGATTCTGCTGATGAAACTGTCGTAACTCCAGATCAACCCGGTCCGCAACCAGTCGCAATGCCAATTGCCGCAGGGCGATAAGGTTGCCTTTACGAAAAAAATGCGTCATCGCGCGCTGGCCGCGTTCACCCAGGTATACCTTGCCTT
>JAAOMR010000810.1 GCA_018853935.1 Acidithiobacillus ferrivorans | reverse complement strand
CCGATGGTTATGCGGCCTACAGCCGCTACGAGAAGAAAACGGAAGGGCTGACCCATGCCCAGTGCTGGGCGCATACCCGTCGTGAATTCTTCGAGAGCCAGGACGCCGATCCGCAACGGGCGGCCGAGGCGCTGGAAATGATCGGCAACATCTATGCGGTGGAAGCCGAGATTCGGGATCGGGGACTGAAAGGGGCCAAAAAGCAGGATGTCCGGCTGACCAAAGCCAAGCCTTTGGTGGAAGAATTCTTCACCTGGGTGGCCGACACGGCCGCCGATACCGGATTACTGCCCAGCAATCCCATGAGCAAAGCCTTGGCCTATGCCCACAAACGCCGGGCGGGGCTGGAGGTCTTCCT
>JAAOMR010000081.1 GCA_018853935.1 Acidithiobacillus ferrivorans | reverse complement strand
ATTTTCTGGGGCTTTGGCCCAATCTCTGCCAACCCCTCCATAAATCATTCACCAAGGTGCTGATGCGTATGGTGGCTTGAGGTTTGGCGATCAGCAAAATGTGAAATTCGGTGAAACTTCAGATTCTGAATATGGGGGGGCGCGTCCCGAAGGAATTTTTCAGATATGTTAAAAAAAATATCCTGCTTTGCGAACAAGTTTTCCACGGTGCGCCGTCCCCAATACAACGGGTCGTCGGTGTCCGGATGGCTGTGTTTGTCTTCGTCTGCCAGGATCGGCGCGTCTATAGGTGCCTGCGGGTCAACAACTTGTTTGCGCTTGCCGTTGCTGTACACCGCCGAAAGCATGACTGATATGTAGGCCTTGCCCAGGTCTGTATCCGATTCGCAAACGCTGCTCAGCACCTCTGAAATAAACGTGTCGTCTGGTATGTTGTGGTGATCGTCCGCAATGAGCGCTGGCAGGTGTTGTGAAATCAGCGCCGCTGCCTTGGGCTTCGCTTTGACCAGTGTCACCGGATCCATTCCGTTCCTGACGAGTCGGCGAAGAAATTTTTTGTGACGGTTCGGAGAGGCCTGCATGGTGCGAGGAAGGTTACCCACCATGCATCTGCATATCTGGCTTTTCTGTGGCGGGGTGAATGTTGCCCACCATTGCTCTGCTAATTGTAGCTTGGATGGCGCGGCGGTGGCGGTGTCAGGGTCTGTGGTTTTCGTGTCCATGGATGATGGGTTCCTATCTTTGAGGCGGTCAGCGGTTCGGTGGCCTGATTTCCGTGTCCTGGCCCCACTCGCCCACAAGATATCCCCGTCGGAACCGCGCATGTTTTACAGTCTGGATATGCGGTTGTATGCGGAAGTACAAACTCCACGTGTATTATATGGCTTTCTTTTGGCTTGGCGCGCTGAGGCTCACTGCATTGAGGCATGTGACCAGCGTCGGCGGTACCGCGCTAACGGCTGTGTCCGGTGATTGCGGGATGCCGTTTGTGGGCAACCAGTTTAATGATCTCTGGCGCGCGAGTCATGACCGCGTCATAGCCCACAGCGAGCGAAATATCCGCTTTGTGAAAATCGAATGTGTCGATTCCGGGAGCGTAAGGCGCGATGAGCAGATCCGGCGGATTTTCTCGGAGTTGTGCTTGAGCGATATTCCATTGCATGAGACAGCCGGTGCGTCGGTAAACCTGGATCATGTTGCGGTTGGCAGAGGTATCCCGAGCGTGTGGTTGGACAAATTCTGTGCCGTGTGCCTGTATTGCAATAATTGGTCCTTGGCAATGGGTGCGGGCTATGGACACCGGAAGAGGATTGGAGATCGCCCCATCTACCAGCATGCGCCCGTCAATAATAACCGGGGCGAGCATAAACGGCATGGAGATGCTGGCGCGAACGGCGGAAACGGCATGCCCGGTATTCAGGACGACTTGCTCGCCGGTCCCTAAATCTGTGGCCACACAAACAAACTGAATGCCAAATGTTTCTATATGGCGGTGCCCAAGATGCTTGTACAAAAACTTCTCGATCCTTTTCCCCGCGGTTATCCCTGATTTGCTGAAGTCCGGCCAGAACAACTTGGCTTGTTGCCACCAGGTGGTTTGCCGTGCCTGGTTTTGCATCTGGGATGGGGTAATTCCTGCGGCATAGAACGCCCCAATTTTCGCGCCAATGGAGCACCCAACGATGGCTTTAATGGGTACCCCGAGTTCATCTAAAGCGCTTAGGGCGCCAATGTGGGCCAGGCCACGAGCGCCGCCAGAGCCGAGAACGACGGTTGCACCTTGAGATTGCATTATTTTCCTTGGTAATTATCCAGTTTTGCGTGGCTGGTTGGTGTTTCAGTGCAAACTAATGCTGCCCCCGCAGTTTTCTGTCCATGGCTGTAGGCTTGGAGAAGCGCGGCTACCGCAGACCGCCCATCGGTTATCACGATATTAAAAAGTCAGTATGTTGTCTGAACACATGGGCAAACCGGATAATATATTCTGGATGCGCGTATGGACACCGTGGCGATCATTTGCGAACTGTATCCCGATGGCTGCTTGGCGACCCTCACGATTATCCTTCGGCGTCACCCACACCACCTTTCCCATGACTGCCGCGCGCGACTGGCTGTCCGGCAAGGTTAACATGAGCAACACTTCGGTCCCCATGGGCAGGAGGTTCTGGGTCTCCACCAATATGCCGCCGCCCTTGATATGCGGCATGTAGTAACGTTGCACAGCAAGGTCGTCTCGCAACACGACAGACAGCGCTTTCGCCGCGCCGCTAGATTCAGACTGCAGTTCCATGTCGTCCATTTTGCTCAAAGATTCGTCACTCTCAAAACTTCCTCCAGACTGGTAACCCCTTCCTTGACCCGCCTCAGCCCGTTTTGCCGCATGGTCAGTACCCCTTCCTGTGCCGCCTGCCGCGCCAGGTCGATGGAAGTACCGCCACGCATGATTATTTCGCGCATGGCGTCGCTCACCGGCATGACCTGATAGAGTCCCATGCGGCCTTTGTATCCGGTTTTATTGCACTGATCGCAGCCGGTCGCACCCAGCGGACGCCAGCCCTGCAGATCTTCTGGCGCAAATCCCGCTTCGGTCAGTGCCTGTTCAGGAATGCGCACCGGATTTTTACAGTGTGGGCAGAGTTTGCGGGCGAGTCGTTGGGCCATTACCAGATGCACGCTGCCGGCGATGTTATAGGTGGGGATACCCATATTTCCAAGGCGAGTGAGACTCTGTGGTGCATCATTGGTGTGCAGGGTGGCCAAAACCAGATGGCCGGTTTGCGCGGCTTTGATGGCGGTCTCTGCCGTTTCCAGATCACGCACCTCACCGACCATGATGATGTCCGGGTCCTGGCGCAGGAAGGAACGTAGGGCTGCGGCAAAGGTGAGGCCAATACGATCGTTGATATTCACCTGGTTGATCCCGTATACCGGGATTTCCACGGGGTCCTCTGCGGTACTGATGTTGCAGTCGCCTGTGTTGAGAATATTCAGCGCGGTGTAGAGGGTCGTTGTTTTACCCGAACCCGTGGGGCCGGTGACCAGGATCATGCCGTAGGGGCGGTGGATGGCGTCTTCAAAGGCCTTGCGCTGCTTGGGTAAAAACCCCAGTTGCTCAATGGGTACTTTTGAGCTGGCAGGATCCAGCAATCGCAGCACGATCGTTTCGCCGAAGCTGGTGGGCAGAAAGGAGACCCGGAAATCGATAACCCTGGCCGGAGGGACGCGCACACGTAGACGCCCATCCTGTGGCAGCCGCCGCTCCGAAATATCCAGACGACAGAGAATCTTCAGACGTGATGTGACCCCGTCACGCAAAGACATGGACGGGTGCATTTTGTCCTGCAGCACACCATCGAGGCGGTAACGTACCCGGAAATCTTTTTCATAGGGTTCCAGGTGAACATCTGAAACTCCGCTCTGAATGGCATCCAGCAATAACTGCTGAACGAACCGCACCACTGGTGCATCGTCAGCCCCGTCGTCGCTTTGCGTAAGATCGAATTCCTCTTGTGCCGCATCATCAACGCCGGGGTTTTCCGAGAACATCTCGTCGATTCCGCCGTTCAAACCGTTGATCGCTGCGTTTACCGCTTTGACCAGCTTGTTGACCTCTACCAATATCGGCACCACCTGCAAACCTGTATTAAACTTCACATCTTCCGCAGCCTTTAAGTCCATGGGGTCGGCCATGGCCAGATAAATGGTGTTCCCGTGTGTGGATAGGGGCAGCACCTGGTGGCGGGTTATCAGCCTTTTGTCGAGCTTTCGAACAAGCGCATCATCGATTGTCGCCGCGTCGAGGTCGAACATGGGTATATTGTAGCGCGCTGATAAATGTGCCATGAGCACAGCGGCGGGAACTGCGCCCTTCTCAACCACATAAAACAACAGCGGCGTTTTGCCGCGGGCAGGGTCGGCGGCAAGGTGTTGCAACTGCGCCTCGTCGCTCAAGCCATGAGAGACAAGGTAGCGCAGCACGGGGGTCAGCATGACTAGATCTGGATGCGTGGCCATAACGATTATTTAATCTCCCAAGCGGCGCCATTCGGCCCAGAGGTGCCGTTTGAGTGGTGCTGTTCCCGAATCATCAACCGCAGGTTATTTTGTGAATCGGCGTTCTGGAGTGCGGTTTCCACATCGATGCGCCCGTCCATGACCATGTCCAGCAGCGCCTGATCGAAGGTCCGCATACCGTACTCTGCGCCCTTCTCCATGGTTTCCTTCATGAGATGGATTTCCCCATTGAGCATCAGGTCGGATACGCGCGGCGTGTTGATCAACACTTCTACGGCTGCCGCCCGCCCGCCGTCGAGTGTGCGCAATAGCCGCTGGGAAATGATGGCCTTGACGTTCAGCGATAGGTCCATCAACAATTGATTGCGCCGGTCCGCTGGAAAGAAATTGATGACACGGTCGATGGCCTGGTTGGCGTTGTTGGCGTGCAGCGTGGACAGACACAAATGCCCGGTTTCAGCGAACGCCACAGCATGGTCCATAGTCTCACGGGCGCGCACCTCTCCCATCAGAATCACGTCAGGGGCCTGCCGCAGGGCGTTTTCCAACGCATCCTGATAAGACACTGCATCGATGCCCACCTCACGCTGGTTGACCAGATGGGCGAAGTTGGCGGACTTGTCGGACTGAAAGTGGCAGACACCATCCGGTCCCAAAAGTGTCGTCGCTATTTCCAGGCATGTCGGCGATTTCAACTTGTTGGTGCCTATGGCTGTCATGCGCCCCTGTATCTTCATCATCGGGGGGCTCCCGACGGAAAGATAGAGATCAGAGCCTTTTGCGGAAAGCGCCTGCAACAGCGTGTCCAGGAATTGCATCAGTGTTTTCCTTTCAATAAGAATTTCGTGGTTAACCAACGCCAGAAAGTGGGTGATGCTCTCATATTGGTGTTCCCCCCAATATGCAAGATCAACGGTTCCAGGTGTTCTCGCCCAAAAGTTATTGTCCCGTGTACGGGCGTTTCCTCACCGATTGTGAGAATCGTATGGACTAAAGAATCAGCGAATGCATCTACACACGGTTGGTTGTAGATGATAATGGCCACTAATTTGTCTGGGGCAACTTCAACGACTCCACCAAGCTGCTGATACAGCCGTAGATGAGCGATGGCTTCCTGGATGTTTCCATGCAGTGATCCATGCAGGAGAAAGCGAGGATTATTATTGGTCATAAGTTTTTCCATCTGAGCCATTGCACGTTAAACTGCATGGGGTTGGCTGAACCACCGCCGTAATTAGCCAGGTTGGCATCCTTTACGGGTGTTCCGGCATTGCCGTTAAACGTTAATTCCAGTGCATTGGTATTGCCTGCCTGATTTTCTGCTGTAACGTTTCCGTTGATTGAACTGTTTCCATTAACTACGATGGTGCCCAGAGACGCGATGCTGCCGCCTACATTTGAATTGCCGTTGTAGACAATTCCAGACCCTCCAGACCCAATACCGCTCACAGTGGAAAGCCCCAAAAAAGAGGATGAAGGTTGACCATTCGTGCAAACTGGATCACCAGTTTTGGCGGAGCACAGGCTTGGATAGGATGCCCACGGTACCGTGTCGGCGTTGCCGTTGAACGCTACACTTCCAGACGCCGCCAGGGTAAGATAAAGCGGACTGTTGTTGTGTCCGGAGTTGCCATTAAAGCTGATGCTTCCCTCCGCATACAGAAATCCGTTGACGCTGTTCTTGCCGTTAAATTGCCACGCCCCTGTCTGTGGGGTGCCACCCTGGCTGTAGGAAAACCCGTAGGGCTGTCCGGTGAACTGTTTGGCGATCTGCTGCCCCTGTGGGCTGGTGATGGAGAATGTTCCAATGGGCAATTCTGGATAGATGCTTGCCATCCATGGTTCAATGACGACCACTGGTCCTGTTACATCCCCTGAAGTACTGTACAGCAGGCGAATGCCCGCATAGGACTCCAGCCCCTGCGGATTCACTACCGGGGCCTGATTGTTGAGATGATAGTTCAGGATGTTCGTCTGACTTTGCGTCAGATAGGTCGGCGTGTAGCTCGCGCCGTTCTGATAAAACGTGCCACTTTGACCCACATTGATCTGCCCGTAGGTGCCGTTGTTGGTCGTGAAGGACTGCGACGCGTTCGCCTGTCCGATGGTCGTACCTCCGTTGGCGGAGATGCTGGTGGCGTCCAAGCGTCCGATGTTCACATTGCCGTTTACGGTCGCCGTGCCGGAAACGCCGATGGCCACGCCAGACAGGTTGGCATTTCCGTTAAACAACGCATTGCCCTGTACATAGATGTTGTACGGCAAAACGCCATACGGGTTGTTCGCGGACTGCAGGGTGATGACGGATCTCGCGGTCTGAACCGCGTTTCCATATTTCCCCATGCTGTTCACGGTAATCTGCATGCCGGACGAAGTAAGAGCTTGACTGGTTACGCTGGCGTAATCGTATCCGCCCAGAGGCCCCGGCATGGTCTGATTGACCACGGCGCCAGTCATGTCAACCTGGGCGACATTGCCGGTGGTGCAGGGGAATACGCCCATCGACGCGGATGGCGTTGCGCAATATTGCTGACTGGCGTACTGCGCCAGAGCGTTGACGCCCGCCATGGCGACCGCGCGGGCCTTGTTGGCGTCCACCGCGTTGGGTACGGATTCTGCGGCGTTGCGGGTTACCGCATACACGCCCCAGGCGCCCAGCAGCAACAAAAAGGCCAGAAACATGGACATGGCCAGCAGTGCTGCGCCGGACTCATTATGGCGAGTACCACCAGTCATTGTCCGGGAAGATTTTGCAGGCATGCCGGCACCTCCAGTTTGGCGCTTTGGTTGGTTGCAACCAGTTCAGGGAACGTCGTTCCGGCGTTGTAATTGCAATTTGTGCCGGGTTGCATGGAAAACGCCCATCCGTCGCCCACCGGCAGGAATGCGGATCCGGCACCACAGGAGGCATTGGCGGTGGACGTGGCGGCCGCCGACGATGCCGTCCATGCCATTCCTCCCTGGGTGACCTTCATTACGCCCGTGCAGCCATGCCCTGCGGACGACCATGCGGCAGCGACCGAAGAAGCAGTTACGGAAATGCTTGGGGCCGCTTCACCATAGCCGGATTGGGCCACTGTGTGGTCCATGACATCATCGAGCATGGCCGCTGTGGCTACCCGATTGGAAAGAACCATGGCTTGCTGCTTTCCTTGGTAAAACGTGATCAGCACTTCCGTGGCAGCCAGGCCGACGATGGCGACGATCACCATCGAGACCAGCAACTCCACCATGGTCAGTCCGCTTTCCCCCGACAAGCGTTCCCCGCGAACGCTCATGGGGCGCTCCTCCACCATCCATAAGGATCATTCCCGCTGGCGGTTTCCGCTACGGGCACACTCTCGGTTTGCTGTCCAGTGGCCCCGGAAACCGTAATGGCGACAGCTTGCGAAGTGCTCACGGCAACTGGTGTTTGTGACCATGCCGTCATGGCGGATTGTACAGAGCCCCAGGAAAGCGTTGTGGAAATGTTCTGCTGATTCGCGTATTCCAGCGCGCTGAAAATGCCGACGGACGCGATAGCGATAATGGCCGCGGCAATCATGGCTTCCACCAGCCCCACGCCAGCTTCGTTATCCGCTATTTTACGGAAGCGTTTCTGTTTGCCCATCGACTTTCGCGCTCCATGTTATGAGTGATGCCGGCACAGCACTGCATGTGGGCGACTGGACAGGGACCTCACCACCGCTCAGGGAAACACATCTCAGCGGGTTGCCGTTGATAAAAATCGCAGCATCCTCCGGTAGGCGCCCTGTCCAGTCCGGTCCTCCGCCATTGCCAGTGACGGTAATCAAGGATCCGCCGACCGAAAGTGTTGCTCCGGTGTCTTCGGCGGCGCTCCTCTGCAGGGCCAGCCGTGCGGACGACAGTTCTTCGGCGGCACTGGAAAGCGTGGCGTTGCGTTCCGCCTGTATCCAGTCGGGAACCGCCACCATGGAGAGAATGGCGACGATGGCGACGAGCACCATGGTGGAAATTAGGTTCACGAATTTCCACCGGCGAGCACGCCCTGCAGCGCCGACGCTACTGGATCCATCCCTGCTCCCAGGACGCCACCCACTACCAAAGATATAGCGTCTGCTGCAAGGCATGCCAGTATAACAAGAATCACAATTGCCAAAGCTGGGGCAATCATTTTGCTCATCAGATGTGCGCTCCACGAATACCGATAACCAGCACCGTGCCTACAAAAACAGGGGCAGACACAATGAAAGCTATCGTTCCACACGCGATTAACCAGCCAAGTATTCTCATTATGCAATTTCAACTTGATTCAGTGTCCACGCCCATGTCCTCACCGCACTGATAGCGACGAACAGTGCCAGCACGACATCAAAAACCGTTAACAGGTGAAAACCATCCATCATGGGTAATAACGCGAGCGCTACGACAGACGATATTCCGCAGGACGCCGACCCTACCAGAAATAACCAGACCAGGCCGGTTTGTGCGTTTGCGACAAAGCGTGTTCCGGCCAGGGTGCCCAGCACCGTGGCCAGCACCAGAATCAGGTAAACGTTCTGGGCGTGGTTTTGAAAGGTGTTAGCCGCCATGAGTCACCACCGCGCCCATCTTGAAGATTGGCATGTACATGGCGACCACCAGTGTGCCTACGATAAGCCCCAGAATTACCATAATGATTGGCTCCATCAGGGTTGACATGCGGTTTACCGACTCCTCGACTTCACCCTCATAAAAATCCGCTATTTTTGAGGCCATCACCTCAATGGCGCCGGTTTCTTCACCGATACCCAGCATTTGGGTGGCCATAACTGGAAATACCCCGTCCTCTTTAAGCACGTTCGTCATGCGGCCACCGGATATGACGTCCTGGCGGGCGCGTAGGACCGACTGCTCGATGATGACGTTATTGGAGATCCGAGATAGCGTTTCCAGTGCTTCCACGATCGGAACGCCGGCGGATTGCATGGTGGCCAGCGTGCGCGTGAACCGAGCAATGGCACCTTTCAGGAGGATCGGCCCCAGGACAGGCAATTTAAGTGATACCTTGTCTACCTGGGTGCGGAAAGACAGGTTTTTCTTGTAGGTGGCAATGAAGAGCCACACTGCTGCTATTGGCGCCCCCACCACGATATACCAATGGCTCTTCATCCAGTCGGAGATGTTGATGACCATCTGCGTCAACAGCGGCAATGAGGCACCGAAGCTACTGAACAGTTTGGCAAAAACTGGAATTACGAAGATCATAAGGACGGATACCACGACAATCATAACGGTAATGATTGCTGCAGGATAAAACATGGCCGATCGCATTTTCTTTTGTAGTCGCAGGGATCGTTCCCGATAATCTGCCAACCGCAGCAAAATCGTATCCAGGATGCCACCCTGTTCACCAGCCTTTATCAGGGAAATAAAGAGCCTGTCAAAGTACTTCGGATAGTGCGCCATTCCCTGTGCTATGGTTTCTCCGGTATTGAGATGCCTAAGAATGCCTTTGAGCATTTTCTTCATGGCTTGATTTTCAGTGGAGAGCGCAAGCATCTCAAAACACTGCACGGCTGGTACGCCGGCATTGATCATGGTGGCTAGCTGCCGCACCATGACGACAATGTAAGCCTCTTTGATGCCGCCCCTGCCTGCGAAGCCGAAAATGCCTTGTGATTTCTTCTTCACGGATACGGGGGACAGTCCTCGCCGCCGTAAGCCAACCTTGACCGCGGTTTCACTCACTGCCTCCATTTCGCCTTTTTGGATCTTGCCGTTCTCCGTTTTGGCGGTCCATAGGTACTCATGCGTTGGGATTTTTTTTGACGCGGAGACAGCGCTGGTTTTTTTGGTTTTTTTTGTAGTAAAGAGGGAAGCCATATCGATAGTCCTGTTTCAGCTTTGGTCAATGTTTACTGTTTGCCTTAACGTCTTTCCGGCAACCGTTGCTACGGGAACACGCACTAGAGCAAATGACACACCCAAATGTGAATAATGAATTTTATTCAATATGCCTCCGCGCAAGCCCACTTTGGTCCCTATGGGGGCGCGATTGGCATTGCCCTTTGGAGTGACAAAAACGGCAATCCATCCATCGCCTTTTTCTTTTTTGACAATTCCTGCCAGGGTACGGGCGGAAATTCTGTAGCGCTGCAATGGGTCGGCGCCAGGATTGCCTGGCGAGGCACCTACAATGACCGTCTCTTTTGGTGTAACGATGAAGTTCGTGAAAGGGTTACCCCTGCCGTCGCCCACCTTGTCGCGGAGGTTTCTGGTCTTAGGCGAGCCACCGATAAACGGCACGTGATGGTAGACGCGTATGCTGGGTAGGGGGTGATGTGCGGAGGATGAGTGGCCGCCTTGGTGGGCCCCGTGCCACCCACGCCTGCAGGTGCGACAATATCTCACGGCGTTGGCCCCGGTTTTCTGGGCCTCCCATACTGAATCATCACGAATGCGAACATCCTGTCTCTCCTTAAACCGACATTAGACGCCTATGATCTGGCGCACATATGTGCTCTGTACGTTTCTCTGGGGGCACGCACCGTCTTTCGACAGATCCCGTGAACGTCTCTTGTCCATCCTCACCGCAAACTCTCAACGGCACCTGTAAGTCGCGCTCTACTACAAGCCCCGCCCTGCAGGGCGCCAAAATTTCAGTGCGCATGCTTGTCGTCCTGTAACTTGCTAAATATGCAAGTGGCGGAAACCAGTTCTGGCACACACAGAGCTTTGAGTTAGTGTTGAGGTGGCAGCCTCTTTACCCGCAAAGTTCTGTTGTCACGAGTCAGATTGATGGCAATGGCACCACTTCAGAGCAGGTGTTGCGCATAGCACCCATACAGAAATCCAGCAAGAAGGGTGGCTGGAAAGACTGATTTCAGAGCGATCTGTAGGTCCATGCGTGAAGGCAGGCACTCCAGGAGGCATTCCGCCGCGATCCATGGCGTGGCGAGCATTTGCCACCCGCTAGCCCAGCTCAGTTGACTGGGTAATCCGTAGTGCAAAACGAAATATGCCAGCGGAATTAGGAGTAGCGGGGCCAATCCGATTAGACCGGCGTTAAACCATCGCGGATTATGGATGGGCACACGGCCGAGCGCGTATCCGCCGTTAACACGCTTGGGAATCAAGCTGACGAACCCGGGTTGACCGAACGTCAGGAAGGCGACGAACCAGTGGGCTAATTCGTGGAGGATAACGCCGGGGATGGCGACGAACCAAAAGAAGACGATGTGCCCTCGAAAAAGGCGCAGCACGGCGAGCCAGAACAACGTAAAGGGGATGGACAACTCCAGTGGAGACAATGTTGACGCTCCTCTCTTGTTTCTGCGCCATTATCTGAGTGCATTCGCGCAAACTGGATAACCCAATTTGGTTCTGTTGGTCCATTGCGGGTTACGGTGGGTTGAATTTCTCTTGCCGTTGAATTTTGTCTGCACACAGAACAACAACGGCATACAAGATAGCCGTGGTAACGGCCATGACTGGCAATAACACGATAACGAACAATACCCATACGATTGCTTGGTTCGGCATTCTGCTAAATCCTCATACCTGTCAGTATACAGGCACCCCAAAAATCACGTGGTTGTGAATATTGCGTGAACGGTTTGCTGGCGTCACGTGACATTGATGTATCGGGATAACCCAGTCTCGCCGTCGTGCAGAATGGCGTGGTTTGCTGGAAAAGCCGCAATACGATGGACGCCCAGAATATCTGCTATCTGTGTGGATATTGAGCGCAAATACATGGCGCGGCCAAAATTTTGCCGACTGTCCTGATCGCTGAGCCAATCCTGCTCATCGAATGTTGTCACCAAAACAAAGCCAGATTTGCGTATGACAGAATTGAATGATTCGGACGGTTTGAGTGTTTGATTGAATCCGTCGATCAGCAACATGGGTTTGACACTCGGTTGTTTTTCTGTGCACCCCTCGTTCAACAGTTCCGATAGGATCAACCTTATTACCATGCTGGAAATTTGTGGTGTGACGCATTCATCTGCGACGGAGATATATGTGACCCCTGGTGCGGTTACCTGTGCTGACAGCGTCTGCCCGTCAAAAATCTTGGTGGCGTTGAAAAATGGCACCATTTCGTTCAGTCGCTCAACGAATGCGGCGTGGTCTGTTAGTGGGTGATGGGTACCCATAATAAGCGCCAGAGTGTCTAAGGATATTGGGATTTTCACGTCTGAAAAAAGTTGGGTCAGCAGGTTGCGCGTCTTGATCCAGTAATGTTCCGCGGATGCTGACTCGAAGGTTGACTTGGGAGCCAGAGCGGACAACAGGCGGAGAGCACGTTGTTCCGGGGCGCCATTGATCAGAACTTGGAAAGGGTAGGGCGTTTCCTGGGTAATGCAGATCTCGTGGGCATTCAAAACCCGCATGGCTTTGCGAACGGCGCGATCCGGATGGACGTCAATGTAGATAACGTGACCACCACGAGCAATCTGTTGGGTAGCCAGGCGTAATGCGTTGACTGTAAGCCCGCTGCCCGGGCAGCCAATGATCGCCAGTGACCAGACATCATGGATAAGGTCTGATACTGGTGTTGCTAACGGTTCGTCGCTGAGGTGGTCCCGTGCCAAGCCTGGTTGGTCAATCAGCAATCCGGCCGGCGTTCGCCTTGCCATGGCGGTGGCACCCTCAAAGGCGGTGTCGCCCATGGCGATGGCGAGATCGTGTCCTACTTGTACCGGGAAGGTGAGGCCTTGTGCATTTTCTGGCATGGTGTTTTCCTCTGTGGCGGATTATGGAGAACATGGCTCGATAACCTGAACAGAGGGGAAGTCCGATTAGTGCAATCGCGGTGGCGGGCGATCCCAGTCACTTTCCTCTTCTTCGTTGTTGTCCGCATGGTCTAGTCCGCCGTCAGCTCGGGGGAATAACGTTTGTCCGCAACCTTCGCACCGCTCGTCACCCAGAATGTCCGTGGTCACATGAATGTGCTCTGCGGATATCCCAATGGAGTTTAGCGTGTCGAATAGTTTTTCCATTTCTTCTTCCGGCTCCAGGTGGCACTCCCAAACACAGCCAGTGAATTGGTCACCCTCAGAAATGCCAACGCGTATTTCCAGGTGGTCATCCACCATGTAAAAACCAACGGCCACTTGCGCCGAAGCAAGCAATCCATGGTCTCCCATGACCGAATCCTCTGTCTGGCCCAGCTTCGAGAATGCGTGGCTCAGGGCGAACAGATTTCGCATCATGAAGCCCTCGTGAATGGCGTCATCCCATTCAGCCGGGGTTCCCAATCGTACTGAATTGACGCCAGGAAGGCTCGCCGCCAATATTTCTTCCATATCTACGCGCCAGGCAAGCAATCGCGGGTCCAGCAGACGCCCTGCAGACAGGTCGTTTCCGGTGGACTCTTCATCCGCGGAAATACCGTTGAGATCACCGTTGACGAGTGGACCTGGGTCATCTGAATTCGCGTAAATAACGCCTATAATGGCAAAACGAACGATCGCCGTGGTTTCTTGAGTTGGACCTAAACTTTTTGGTTCTGGTAATGCTGCAGGTTGCCCAGTGGCTAAAGCCGCACATTGTCGGACAACGGAACGTCGTTGCGCCCACGACTCAGGCAAATCGTCGTGGGTGTACAGCCACTGCGGGAAAATGGTGACGGGCGTTTCCTCAAGTAGCCCATCCTGATACAGGCTGTGTGTACACAAGTCGAGCGGTGACGGGGTTTCAGGTTCCGGAGATGCATCGGGTATCGATAATGGTACTTGATGCCCGCTCTGGACGATGAGCAGCATCGGTACGATGAACAAGTCTGCGGTGCCTTGTCGAATTCCATTGGCGGAGTGGATGCCAATATCCATTGAACAAGAAGCGGTTTCCGCCAGAAATTTCACCACAAAAACGGCCTCGTCCAGATTTTCCTCTTCCAGGTCTTCCAAAGCGCGAATAACGTGCTTGTCTGTGCCTGTGTTTAGGGAATGTGATATCAGGTCCCCCAGACACATGTCGGGTTTTGTGAAGGTTTTCTGGTTGCCGAATGATGGCGGGCCTTTGTTCGCGGCGCGCGCGGCAGAAAAAATCTCCTGGGTCCAATTGTGAGGCGTCTTGGAGGGGTGGGGCTGCTGACGGTTTTTTTTGTGTTTACGGCTCATGGCTTAGATCCTTATTGTATTGTTTGTTTGGCATTTTCTATGCGTGCGCGATCCGCTGACGCACTGCAGTGAGTAGATACGGGTCCATTTCCGATTGCTTGAGCAGCCATTCGCAGTAGTCTATCGGCAGCTCCGCCATGGGTATGCCCTTGTGCTTGCCGAAAGGCATGGTAACTGGTATCCGCGCTCTTTCCGAAGCCTCCCATAATTTCTCCCAGGTTCGGACCTTCGGCATTTGCTCAAGTATGTGGTGCAGAATTATACGGGTGAGTAACACATCCTGATAGGCGGAGTGTGCGTCTTTGAGCATGGTCTTGGCGCGTTCTTTTGTTTTGAGCAAGCGGTAGATCATGGCACCGACCGAATGTCCCAGGTCGTCTGGCCAGAGCCGGCGGG
Source organism: Acidithiobacillus ferrivorans (assembly GCA_018853935.1). Classification (GTDB taxonomy): domain Bacteria; phylum Pseudomonadota; class Gammaproteobacteria; order Acidithiobacillales; family Acidithiobacillaceae; genus Acidithiobacillus; species Acidithiobacillus ferrivorans. The sequence continues at coordinate 52,559 of JAAOMR010000081.1, read as the reverse complement.
AGAGCGCCAAGGTGCAAATGCGGGGGATCTCCGGCTTACCGATCACGTTCCAGTCGAAGTCGATATTGTGGCCAACGATGAAAGTAGTGCCTTCCGGCAGGACAAAGTCACTGGACGGTGGGCAATCAACCAGGTCCTCATCGGTAATGTGGTGGGTTGCCATAGCCCCAAATGATATGGGTTTTTCTGGTTTGTATCGTTGCTGGAAAGTGGTAACTGGTTTGAGGATGGGGTCTGTGGGCCCTGGATCTACGGCTATCCAGGCGACTTCTACGGCTTCTACCGGTTCGGCAAAGCCGGTGGTTTCTGTGTCAATGATCAGGACTTGAGACATGGTAGACCTTCTTTTGGATTGGCTTATGGCATATAGGGTATACCGGAAGCCGAAAAACAAAGAGGGAACTGAGGTTGTTCAGCCCCGCCGATTATGCGGAAACAGAATCTTGCACTAGGCCCGCCAACTGCCCCATAGCCGTCTTTCCACCCGCTAGATTCACCACCGGAATCCCCCAGCGATCCGCCAGCGCAATAGCTTGCCCGGTACCACCCGTCGTTCGTGACCGGGTAGCTTCCGACTCGCACCCGTCCGGCGTCCAGCAGACCACGAAGTCCACCGGTGACCGCAGATCAGCGCCGAGAACCTGGTGACTGTTCCGTGCCATGAGCGCTTGCGCCGTGTCATTCAGGCGCTTCCATGCAGGATGCACGGCTTCTGCGACACGAAACGCCTCAGCACTCGGTAACGTGACGCAATGGCGGCCTTTCAGATGCCGGAACCCCGGCCAGGGTAGATAGATTTCCCTCTTCCCAAAGCAGCCTTGCTGGCGGCAGCCTTCCTCGAAAGCCTCGTCCGCCCCGGCCGCGCCGCCGGAGAGCAGAGTGTATCCAAGCTCTGACAGCCTGTGTGCCACTTTGCGCATCACCTGCAGCACATGGTCCGGCGTGCTCCGGGAGCCGATGCCAGCGTAGCGCAAGGTTTCCGCGCAGTGATTGCGCAGCCGATCCTGTACACCTCCATCCAGCACTTCTGCGATGACCGCCGCATGGCAGGGTGCCGGAGCGCAGTGGCAGGAAAGAGGCTGTTCCCGCCGGATACCCAGAAGCGCCGTGCAGACCACGGGGTCACGTTCGGCAATGCGGGCGGTAAGCCAATCACGGTACCGCGCGATGACCGTCTGGCGATCCCCGTCCGGGCCGATCGCATAAGGATTGCCCAGGGGTGACGGCCTGGCGACATAAGCGGCATGCCGGCAATCGTCGGTTTTGGTGTTGAGGATGGGGTGGCTCACAATGTCAACCCGCGCTCGGCCGCAAATTCCAAAAGCCATGCCGGGCAATCTGGTGCCTTTGCGGGGACAGGTCGACCATCGTGACGCTTGCGCTCTGCGGTGGCCAACGTCCAGGCCCCTTCGTACCCATATTTCCGCACAGAATATCCGCGCCCGCGCTGTTTGCCGTCAACCATGAACTTGGCTTCCCAATAGATGCGGCAAATACTGCCATCTGGATTGTAATCATGGCACAAGCGAACACCAATTTTACCCGAGGCGTTGCGCTTGTAGGCAACAAAATGGCCATTGCCATCACGCTTCCTTTGCGCAATGCCGAGGGCCACCATTTGCGCGTCACGCCATGCGCGGGCGGCCACTCGTGCGGTGTCATAACCACCGTTCACCGAGTCGGAAAATAGTTTGCTGGCGGCTGTCTTTCGTTCCCCGGGGCGGAAAAGTCGTACCCACCACCCTGTAGCGGATGCGTCATCGCGTCGGGTAATGGCATAATCAGCGTCTATGGTTGGATGGCTCATTCCCCCGCCGCTTCCGCCTTACACCTATATTTGTCGCACACCCTGGGCGCCCTCGGGAAACACGCCGCGTAGCCATGGTCCGGGTTTGTGTCGGGCGGCAATCCCTGGCGATCCCGGACGGTTTTGCCGGATTCCTCTATCCGTAACACGCGGTTCTGAGTGATCGCACAAAACCCAAGGCCGCCCTGTGTTGGCCCAATGATGAAGTGCTGGCAATCTTCGCAGGCCACCTTGCCGGTCTTCTGGAGTTCTGCTTTCCTGGACGATGCACTCATGTCTGAGAGAGTCCACGATTCGCCAGCCGATCCGCCAACTCATTTTCAGGGTGACCGTTATGTCCGCGAACCCACTCCAAAGTGACTTGGCGCGCCTGGTATTCCTTGTAGAGCGCCTGCCAGAGTTCTTTGTTCAGCACTGGAGAACCGGACGCCGTGCGCCAGCCTTTTTTAATCCAGCCCGGCATCCACTCACCCAAACCCTTCAGCGTATATTGGCTGTCGGAACAGAGCGCCACTACGGCGCACTCTGGCGTCTTGCGCAGGGACTCGATGGCCGCGGTGAGTTCGGCGATGTTATTGGTGCCCATCGCCTGTATGAAGCCGAAGTGTTCCGTGCGTGTCCCGTCCGGCGACTGGATCACGGAACCCCATGCACACGGGCCGGGGTTGGTCGGGGCGCAGGCCCCGTCGCACCAGATTTTCCATGCATTCACGGTAATGCTCCTTCTGTGATAACGCACTCCGGCGCCGGGTCATCGGTATATCGGATCGAAAGACCGTCATAATCCACCCCGCGAAAAGTCGGATTCGGATTATCGTGCAGGGCCAGCGCCTTCTTCACAACCTTTTCGATCTCATAAGCTCGGTGCGCCTTATCCGATACCGCGCGGCTGCCAACCCCGTAGCTTTCCCCGTGCTGGAATCCCAATTCCCGCCGGATTTCGTCGCACAGCGCGGTGACGTTATGTATGGCGTCCATTTTCGGGATTTTCAGGGATCTCGATTTGATCGGAATGGACCCGTCGGCCACCATCTCTGCGACCATGAGGACCCGGCCCAACCCCAGGCGCACGTATATCTCCAGCGCTTCGGCCATGGCGTGGGCCTGGGGGATGGTTAGGGTGAGGTGGACCTTTGGGTCGGTGCTGCTCTGCTCCTTATCCATCTGCCCGTGCCACAGTCAGAACCTCTTCGACAATTTGCGCGCTGACAATTTCCTCCAGGATTCCCGCTATATTCGGTGCCGGATGATCCTTGGGCTTGATGAACTTGCCGGTCTCCGGGTCGGTATGTCCGTTGGCGATCTTCAGCAGGTTGTTGGTGTCCACTTCACGGCGGAGCGCCATGTCTGGCACACCGGCGGCAACCAGACCGCCCAGGCCCACAACATTGAGGTCCATGACGCCATCGACGAACTCCGCCATATCGAGGTCCCAGCGTGCATTAAGCGTGAACCATTCTAGAAACTTACCGCCACTTTCCGGGCGATCAATATGCGCCAGGCCATCCTTGTGCTTTACACCGATCTGGATGCCCAGCCCAAGGACGATGGTCTCCAGTGCTTCTTCCAGAATGAGACGTGCCCGTAGAACGCGTTCTTCGGGGGTGAGTTGTTGGTAGTGGTCCGGGGTATTCTGGCCTGCACCTTTCATGAAAGCCTTAATCTGGTCGTAGCTTTCGCTGGCCTCTAAAATATTGGGGTTTTCCATATGATCTCCTTGTGACTTCTTGACCGTACATTCTCTATATTCACGCAAATTCAGCGGCATTGAGCCGTCTCGCCGGCGCGCTATCCATCCCGACGTGAACAGACGGGGCTTTCCGCGCTTTTTGGTAAAACTCCAACTCTTTTTGGTACGCCACATATTCTTGGTTGGGGGCCAACAGCCACGACACATACATGCTCCGTCACGTTTGGTGATAGCACTATCCAGGCCTTATCCATAGCTTCCTGTCTCAATGCCTTGGCGCCCCGAGTTTGCGAGAGAGTGTTTCAATATCGAACATGATGTGGTTCATGTTAATGCGCCTTGCCTAGCTTTCCTTAAATGATCTTGCCAATGATCCTCAACCTCAAAAACATGCCGAGTGTAAGGAGAATCCGTATTCAGGTTTTTGGGTCCGGTGTATATTCCCACTCCAGCGTTTAACTGCATCACGACAATGTTAGCCAGACGATCAATGGTCGCAATCCCATCATTGGTATTCGGCCCCGTGATGCGGACGACTGCGGCACCCAGTTTTGGCTTGCCCTTGCTGTTGGCCAGCACAGGGCATACACCTATCGAGGTGGTCCCCCATGGCTCACCTCGATAGGTGTTACGAATTTCTGCAGCTTCTGCGTAATGACACCCAATGATCTTGTCCATGTTTTTTAATCCTTTACCGTCAGTTCGTAAGAGGTGCCCAATCTGGATTGCGCCTTGCACTTCAGACATCCTTCGCTGGCGTCGCAATATCTACGCCAGCCGCCATCACCAACCGTTTCAGCTTCCTTTCCGTTTCGGAAACAGTTTCCAGCAATTCTATCACCGCGTCAGAAAGTAGCGCGCTTTCCGACGACACGGCTGCTTTCAATTCAACAAAGAGCAGATTGGCGGTTTGAGTAGCCTTGGTCAGATTTTCAATGTCCTGGGTGGTGATCTTGCTCATGATTTATCCTTCGTGCCAGAAGATATCCGAACCCAGGGCCGGTCGGCGCACCAGCCCAAATCGTTACATGCCCGCAACGCCTGGCGCTGCGTAGTCTCATTAACCATGTAGGCCACGCCTACTGAAACACGAGTCACAGTATGTCGCTCACCGCGCGGGCTTTTCCAAACCTCTCCGGCGCGAAAACGATCAATAGGTGACTTCTTCCCAGAAGGGTTTCCTGTTGCTTGGCGAGTAAGGGCTTTCGGCATGATGTCCTCCGTATTTATATGACTACTATACATCAATCATGCACCATTGTCAAATTCACGATCGATAATAGCTCGCAGCCATTCACTGCCGCCCAGGTCCAGGAATCGTTCGCGTTGCTCAGGCGTTACCCGAGCGGTGATTTGAACGGTGCTGGCTATTGTGACGCCGTCCGCCGCTTTACGCCCTGCTCCTTCCCGCTTGCCGCCGCGGCCTGGGCCTGGGCCGGGGCCGGGATCTTTCTTCGCTGCTGTTGCTTTTGTCATCGCGGTATTTGCTCCGCCAGTTTCTTCATCTTATGTTCCCTTCGCCATTTACTGAATCCGTTTTCGTATGGAATATCCGCTACGCACCCACCGAAACATGATAAGAACGAGTAAAACTGTCAAAAATAGGCTGAATGCGGCATGTGCAGAAACCGCCAGCCAATATTGATCCGGGTGCAGACGCCTGATGATCAACGCGTGCGGATGATATCGGTTCAAGGCATTGATAGCCCCGCGCATCAATCCTTGAATTAACGTCCATGTTGAGGCGCTATCCATGGCGACAAGTAAAAGCATCATCGCCATTGGATGCTGTCTGAGCCTGTTGCCAAGGTTTGTTCTGAGAGAGCCATTAATATGTTCTGGTTCGTCCGCCATGATCACACTCCAAACTGCCGCTGTAAAACCGTATCCACTGCTTCGCACATCGGTCCTTTTTCTTCCGCGCAGAGATCTCGGATGACGTGAAAAGGAATCCCTGCATCCCATAAAGAGAAACAGCAGGCCATGATACAGGCCCCCGTCCGGCTGCCGACCAGTCCCCACTCGGTAATCCTCGGAAATTCCCGCAAGGCATCGATCGCCGCCTGGTTCAACCCGTAACCAGTTTTTTCAAGGACGATTTCATGCCCCACATCGATCACGGCTCCGCCGTCATGGCTGTCATTCAAGCGGGTTCTGAACAGGCTGCCAGGTGGATTAACGAATTTGGTGGCGATGACGACAGAATGTTCCTGCGCAGCATCGCGGATGCGCTCCACCAGATCCGGTTTGGGTGAAAATCCGTACTGCAGGTCGATGACCAATAATCCACTGTTTTGCGACATGAAATATCCTCTCTAAAGTGTCTGAACCATTCGGCTGATCTGCTCCCGTCCAATTTCAGACCATTTTCGACCATCCGGCGCATTTCGGTTCCAGGCCAGGGGGCTAGTGTGGGGCATGATGAACAGCCTAGTCCCAAACGGCCACTTCATGTCCAGGACGGAGCCCTGTTCAAGGAACCGCCTCGGACACTGGTTCGCATGATGTAGCCTGCCTATATTTTCCATCAAGCCGGGTTTCCCCATGAATGCCTGTGCCGCGGTGTCCCCGACCGCTAGGACCGCCTTGGGTTTTACGGTGGAAATGACCCCCGCAAGATACGGCAGACAATTCGCAGTCTCCCCCTTCGTCGGCCGACGATTCTCCGGTGGTCGACACCGCACTACGTTTGCGCAGCCATAATCCACGCCACGATGCAGGCCATGCTCTTCCAACAGCGCATGTAAAGTACGCCCAGCGCGGCCAACGAAACCCTTGCCTTGAACATCCTCGTCCGCACCCGGGGCCTCACCGACCACCAGGACACGACAAGGGCGGCCGAACTCTGGCAAGTCTGGTTCGACGATTTGTGTGCGTGAGGTGCAGAAGGTTTCACACTTTGTGCAAGTCATCGTACTACCTCGAAATGGATCACCCACACAGACGGGTCGGCATCCCATGATGTCTGACCGTGAATGGATTGCCATAGCGACCGGTACCAACCTACCGGGTCTTTCTGTGAAGCAGTGGGACAACCTTCAGCCCTGGCCTCCTCTGCCGAAATATCCTGCAACCGCTCCAATCGGACATCAGCAACTTTCAGTCGCAATCTGCAGGCTGTCCGCGGCATGTGAATGGATGGTTTCCACTTCAAGCCAAAATCTTTGCGTGCCTCGTCGCTGAAACTGCCCGGCAAGCATTCTGCACCGTATGCGTATCGCCCACGATGAACTGCATCTCCATCAATGCCCGTGCCAAGAAGATCCATCCAGGTTTCCCGGACCCATAGAATGTCACCCGGCTTGCCGGCTGGGGATTTTGGAATTATCCCTTTGGCCATCCGCCTGGTGACCGTCTTTCTTCCGCCCAGTATGGCGTTAACCATTTCGGAGTTGAACAAGATAGGGTGTTCTTTTCTGGTTTGCGTCTGTAATTCTGAGCTATCCGGCATTGGTTGCACTTTTGTTCCGTCCTGTTTCCTCAACCTGCTTGACGGCAAGTTCAAACGTCGCGGGAAGATTGTCCAGCGATTCTGGCATATTGTTGCCGTCATACCATGACCTTCCACGCGTTGCATCGGACAACGCTTCCACGGCCTTGGATACAAGGTTGGTCCACTGACCGTTGCGACTGATCTGATCTTGAGGAAGGAGAGTCAGACGTTCCTCCAGCTTTTGCATCGCTTCTTTCATGGTTTGCCCGGTCACATAAGGTAGCCAGTCCGCGGAAAATATGTAATCCATCGCGGGAATCATATCCAAGTCGCCGGCATTCGACAGGTCGCGCACGATGTCCACCTGGTCCCACAACCCGAGAGCCGCCCACACGCCCTTGCTGTAGCGATCATCCCACGCCTGGAAATAGAACCCTTCTTGGGTTACAAGTCGGGCAATTCGATTAAAACTTATGCCCTGGCTGGTCTCATCCATCACGATTTCTCCTTTTCCCATCCTGAAAACTGATATTCCGACAGTGGTCCAGCTCGGCCCGACACACATTTATGACAGACCTCACGGAGGGCTGCTTCTTCCGCCTCCCTTTGAGCGATACCCTCCAACCTCTGAACGTAACCCTGGACAGGGGTATAGAACATCCTTGTTAAAGGCCGCCCGGTCTGTAGGACCTGGCCGACATACCGGCAGACTTCCGGGCGGTCCACAGACCACCGCGCCAAGTTCTCGATCTCAGTCTTGGTTAAACGGGATAGTGAATCCTCTCTAAGAACGACCGTCGCTAGTAAGGGGATATAAGAGGCCATAAGCAAGGCGAATATCGCCGGCACTGGAAACGCCTCGACAAACTTGACCAGCGAGAACAGGTTCCACAACCCGAGTGCCATTAACGCCGCCAAAGGCGCCCAACTCCATAGCAGGGTTGTTCGATAGACAGTTACTGGATTAGGTAGTGATTTCATTTCAATTTCTCCCTTTGTTTTCCCACTTTGAAAACGGATCACCCGGACATGACGCGCAACACGCATCCCATAGCCGCTCTGATTGCTCGTTGTCAAACACGCCCACAGGCAAGCCTTCGTCCAGCCACATTGGTGGCTTACCTTCTATCGGGATCACTGCAGCGTCACTCCATGCTCCTGTCGTCCTAATTCCGCCGCCATCCCCAACAAGCCGATGCGCGGCAAGGTCATGACCAGCGCGTCTGGTTTTTCGCCGTGCAGCACGATCTCGATGTGTTCCGCTTCTGGGTGCGCCTTGGCCCATTCCGCGGCGACCATCACACGGGTGATCGCAGACGGAAACAAGTGCAACACAACGCTGTTCTGTCCATCGCCATCCAGCATGCCCAGCACGGTGACACGCTGTAACTCCTGGGGTTCATGATCATCACCCGCCATTTCTTGTTCTCCGTTGTGATTGCCACCAATCATCCAGGTTCAGTCTTGCCCAGACAACCGCCTTTTCGTTCGGCGACATGATAATCCAGCGAGTCACTTCCTCGAACGTCCGCCCGCACGATTTGCACACGTCGTCGCCCAGGGCTGTGGTGCAGAAGCCCAGGCACGGGGAGTCCGGGCTATGGGCGATCATCACGATTTTTCTTCCGTGCTTTAGCCAGGCTAATCATGCGTCCTCGCACCGCCAACGTGGGCGGCTCAGTGCCCGTAGACCGTCGAAGAGCAGCGGCAACATCGGCGGCGTCCGCATCTGTTACCAGCCCATAAGCCCAGTCGGGCATTTGGAAAACCCTGCCTTCCCTGGTGCCATCGCGGTAACCGCAAATCCAGGTCATAGGTGCCTATCTTCGGGATGGGTATTCGCTTCGCTTTTATCGACCGCGTGCCAAACAAAGTAGCCATCTTTCGTCGGTTCAAATTCACCTCTGATATCGCTACGTCCATTGTCTCGTACAAAGTTCGCGTTCACAACGGCTCGTGACATGTACTTAGTATGGTCATTGCTTACTTGTGACATAGATTTACCCATCATCGGTCACCATGTAATTCTCTTCACAGAAGCCCAGAAGCGACAAATTCTCCGCGATCTCTGGCGCAAATTCTTCAGCGAGATCCCGTTCGCAAAGGATAACCTTTTGGCTCATACAGATATCTCCTCAAGCAGTTGCGCAAACCCGTTCAGCACTTTAATGTCCACCTTGTCTTCTTCAGAAACGCGAGCCATCAACAGCTTGTGCATGGATATCGCATAGTCCAGCACCTCTGGAGCCTTGGTAATCAGTGGCGCATTATGTCGCATTGCTTTTTCGTGAAGATACACTTCCGCCACCAGAAGATGATCTTTCCTGTCGCGTATCTCTACGCAAACGCAGGCTGGTGAATTGTTCAGTTCCGACGTCCACGGAAACGATGACCCCTTAAATCTGAACCGCTTGACTTGGTTACGGTCAATCATGATCGTTGGTCAGCCGATACTTTTTGTGGCAATCCGGCCCAATGGGAAATTCACCCATGTATCCGGGGTCAGCGGTATCGGCATCTTTCACGCTCGCCCATTGCGCACCACCATCTATCACAACGGCAACATGCTTAAACGGCTCCCGGACCAGCCTTCCGCATATTCCGCACTCACGCCCGGTGATACCACGAGCATGACTTTTCGAATCTTTCCACAAGGAAAATGGCGCGACATTGTAAAGGGTGACGGTAGGCTCACTCACGTGACTTACCGTTCTGACTCTCTAATGCCTGTCCCCAAGCAATGATACGGTCGGCCAAATCTTCCGGTATCGCTTCACTCTTATTGGTCTCGATGGCTCTCCAAGCCGCCAGTTGCTTTTTATTCAGCCGAATAGCTTCTTCCGCCCAAACTACTTCTTCCTTGGTGAGGTAGGCGTTTTGAAGCGTAGCGGTACGTGCGATCCGCTTTTCAAATCCGCTGTCAATGGCGGTGTAAACGATGTCACGCTTACCCGCTCGAAGCACTTGATAGAAAGTCACAGATACAGGCGCGCCCGTAAATCTGGATGTGCCAACCAGGTAAAACTCATCTCCTGGTTGCGTTTCTGCAAAAGACAATCTGTCCGGGTTGTTTTGTGAAAGCATTTGTATTTACTCTCCAGAAAATGTTGCAAGTTGTTCGCCGAGCAATTCTTTTCGGCCAGCGTCTGTTATGATGTACCCATTGAAGACTCCCGGCCTGAAGACCGAGGATTCTTCAAGTTACATGGCTTGTTGGATGAATTCTGGGGTTGCCGATTGCGGCGCTTTCTGATTAAGTACCTCATCGTGAAGATGGTAGGCCCAATTCTGGCCTTCTATCATCTGATCTATCTCCTTCAGGACGTCTATCACAGGAAATGGTCGGTCCGGGTAGTCAAATAGAAATTTAGTCCCGACCATTACATTCGCGAGCCCCATGCTGGCCGATATCAGAACCGTATGATTATGCAGGTTAAAAGGGGCAAGCAATTCCAGGAAGAATGCAAGATACTTTTTCGCTATGGCTTCTTGGGCCTGCACGATCTTTCGCTCTAGGTCTTCCTCCAGCTTTGCCACCTCCTTTTCTAACTCTGCCGCCTCGGCCATCCTCTCCGCCCGGTTTAGCGTTCGAGAGACTGCGCCATTTGCGCTAATGCTGTACAGCGTCACAGGGCCGGCTGGCCTATCCTTGTATCCGGGCACTGCACCGCACTCCATGCGTCCGTATGACATATTCATTACTCCTTTTAAATTATGATTATTATATAACAACCATATATGGCTGTCAAATTTTCACCAGCCACCCAACCTATGCGCCGCGCCATGCTACTCATCAGCAACATGACCAATCAGAAAGCGCATGGTGCTGATTTTCAATGCGCAATGCATTTTGCGCAAACGCCGCCGTCAGTATGGCTTGTGCGGATCACATAACCCCCAACCGACTATCCATCTTTTTCAGTTTGCCGTCCCGGAGCTTATGCACTGCAGTTCCGGCCATGCGCCACAAGGCATCGCGTTGTTTTCCAACATCGGCGCCGCGGTGACGAGAGCCATAACCTGATAATGTTCGAATGACGCGTTGCACTACGGTAGTGCGATCTTCCTCCCCGCAGCAAAGCATATTTGTGGACCAGATATGCGTCCTGACCCGGGTTTCGTCAGGGCCAAGCACCATCAAATCTGGTGGCCTGCTACGCTCGCAACTGTAATAGATGGCAATGACCGGCAACCGGAGACCAGCCGGATAAATCTTGTATGACTTCGCATGAAATTCGGAAACCTCCGCCCAAAATGCTTCATGTCCATCTTCATAATCCGAGATATCCGCCATGCTTATCTGTTTTATACGGCCAGCGTTGTCAATGTATGTTATTGTTTTGTTAAATATGTCACCCGTTGTCGCCTGCGGATTAGGCACACGAATGACCATGCCGGAGCGTTCCTGGAGTTCACCGTAATAGCTTCTATCCAAGTAAAAAATCCTGTCTCCGAACTTCATGGTTCACTCCTTTTTTCTGCTTGCGTTTCTGTTTGCATTTGACGCCAGGCTCGCGTAGAAGATCTACCGATAAAACCGCGTTCATCGATCCAACGCACGCTACTACCCGTTACCGTTTTTACCTGAAGCCTGCCGCGCTGTGAAACCCGGATTTCTCCGGTCAGTATTGGCTTCGGAGCATCCTGTTTGGTAACCTCCATGAGCGGCTTGCCATGATACAGAGAGATCGCTCGTTCAAGCATTTTAAGGAAACTTTCACCAACACGGATGCGACCTTCAATACTAAACAGCAACCTGCTTACGCCTTCCTGCTGCTGATACGGAGTGGCATCCGCGTAAGGGATGCGTATCTTTTTGGGTCCGTCATAATACGTTTCGATGAACTCAGGGAAGACTTCCCCCTTCCGAAGCCGCACAACCTGCGCACACAAATCGGTAAGCTGTTTCCGCACATCAGCGATAATTCGATCAGCAACCTCATGATCCCTCTCAATCGGCGCGCACTGATGGCCCTGGCAAACGCCATCGAACCAGCCATTCTTTACGGTGTACCCGTGCTGCGCCATGTTTCCAGTATGGACAACAGCTTGTTCACGGGCGCAGCACTGGCAATGTCCCCGGTACTGAACTGGTTTACGGCTATCGCTGGCTACTTGGTTCATGACACCCCCTGCTTCATTGTGATTATTGTATATCATTCACACAGGACTTGTCAATTTTTTATCCAGGCAATACTGTTCAATATGATTGATTGACGCTTCGCGTTGTTCCATTCTACATCAATATGATAGCCATACAACCGGCGATATCCGTTTAGCAGGGATGTGCGACTTATCGTCGTTTTGCTCATGCCATTTTTTCCAAAAACCACCCGTCGCTTTCCAATTCGATGCCACCGTTTTCCCGGTCGCCGATAACCACTGTATTGGTCCATGACCAGGAGCCTTTATCCACCAATCGGAGTGTGTCATTCAGGAATCGCGGTAAGGTCTGCCGCCGATACCGTTGCACAAACAAACGATACACTGGCCACTCCCTATATTGGACGATCCACTCCGGGCCGGCGGCCATGAGGCGATTCTGGTCATCCAGCGTGAAGTCACCCCCATGCAGCGTTTCCAACATAGCTTGCGCGGCCGCATTATGAGAGAGCACGGTCCAGTCGCATTGATGGATAAACAGGCGGTCCTCCATATCCGTCCCGCGTATGGTGGTCAAGTGTTGGCCAAGTGGTTTGCCGTAGGCGCTAAATCCAATATCACCGACCCGGTGCGGCCCCGGTTCTTCGATGATCTCGTACCACGGATACGAAAAACTGGTTGGCGGAGGCATGGGTAGTGGTTCCTTGCCGTTCAACAGTCGCCAGAACAGGGCCGATTTTTCGCGGGTGGCATTGTAGAAAAACAGCCCTTTGGTTTCGCTGTCGCCGCAGACCTCGCGTAGCACACGGTTATACTCGATCACGGCGCGGTCCCATCGGGCCAGCAGATCGGGCGGCAGGCTGTCTTTACTCTGGAAAAATGTGGGCATACTATACTCGTCCTTTCCACTTGTTAAAAATCTGTCTTTGAGCCTTTTTCTGGTGTTGTAGATTGATCCTATGACGGAATGCTTCTCTTTCAGTTGATTGGCGGCTATTTTCCAAGATTTGAAGAGCTTTCACCATGTCTGCAGCAATAAAGTTGAGAAGACCCATTGACGTAAACCGTATTTTACGTGGTGACCGACTATTCATTGTTATTCCTCATAATAACCAGCATTGATCATATCCGTCCGTAAATTCGTGTTACGCTGTCAGTCACTGGCTAGTCGGCGTTCTTGCCTTGGCTGTATGGAACCACTTTTTCCAGTTCACGCTTGACTCCACCGTTGTCCCGAAATTCCTTCCACAATATCAGGTGACCAGGACAGTAGTGGACGTTTTGCGCCACTTCGTAAGCGTGGCTGGCGCATAATGGCAAATCGCAAGTCCGGCCTTCTCCAGCCGGATAGTCGCAAAGAAACCCACTTACCGCCGCGCATTCCCCGGCGGCACAATGTGGCCCAAGGTCGCCACACAGGAACATGGTTCCACCGTCTTTGGTTCGCTCAATGTAGCAAGGCATGACCGTTAATCCCGACAATTATCGCAGCACCCATCGATCTCCCCATCATCATCAAGCAGATTATCCAGTTTGCGCGGAAAACCCCGGCATTCATGCCGGGGATGCAGAGCGCGCGCCGGGGCCTTGCACCAACAGTTGCCACGAAGCCCGTCATCGCATTCATACGACCACCATTCCAGTGTTCCAGAGTAATCTGATGCCGTCTTTCGGCGCGGCATAGACTTTTCCGGTGACCGGCTTGAGGTCCGGCACGTATAGGTTTGTTTTGCTGTGGACCCCGCGCACCACCACCCGTTGGCCCCCGATCTTCCACACGTCACCGCCGACCGCTGGCGCTTTTGCCCGGTTTGGCGTGTACAGCCGTACCGCCTTTTTCACCTTCAAACATCCCACATCTTTAGGATGCGCTTTGCGGAACTCGGCCAGGGAATCCACATCGCCCTGATCGCACCGCTTCCTGCGGTTGTGCGCCACGGGCGCCATTACGCCGGGCAGGTAATACCGCCTGTCCCGCTGCGCGTGAATGTGCGCCCGGCGGTGCCGACGATACTGCGTCATGTCCATGTCCACCGTATCCCGCTGGTTCACGTAGCAAGCCTCGGTCATGGCGGCAGCCACCGATACCGCGTCCAGCGCATGCGTTTTCTCCAGGCCGAGACGGCGGCGGGCGGCCACCGATTGCTCGACGGGGATCGGCACTATGCCGAATTCTGTTGCCTGTTTCCGTAGTCTGGGGTATCCATTTAACCGGAGTTAGCGATTTACCTCCAGGGGCGGTTCGGCGAAGGTCGTTCCAAACTGGGCGGATGCCCGCGTTTTCTCGGCGGATTGGGCGGAACAGCCTTTGGGTGTCCTGTCATGACAAGATCATGGTAGCGCACCGGCTCATGGTTGACGGCAAGCTCCAGAGTTCGGTAGAAGAGCATCCCGCGGCTATGTGAGAGGCGGCGATTGAAACGGAACACGAACTCGTCCAAGTAGGCGGGTAGGTGCGCAGCATTCACCGCGCCCTGATGGGTGCCCAATAGCCATCGCTTTGCAAGGGATGCGATCCGATGCACACCTGGCAGTAGTTCTCCAGGATCCTCGCCCCGCGCTGAGGTGGCCCGTTGGTTGCGGCATTCATGAACATACCCTTTCCTCTCCAACCCTTTGTAACTCGACCAAGCGTCGGTGATGACGGTCGCTCCCGGCTCGATGTTCGCCATCACGAAGGCGTGGAGCGATTCTGCGGAGGCATCCGCCACGGGGGCGATTCGACACCGTCCGAACCCCTTCGGCTCCAAGATCTCAACGGCGATACATGTTAGGATCTTCTTGCCTTTAGCGCGGCCTCCCGAAAGACCAGGTTCCTTGCCTCCAATATAGGTCTCGTCCACCTCAACCTTTCCGCAAAGACGCTCTCGATCGGGGCGAATCAACACGGATCGCAAACGATGCAGGATGGCCCATACAGTCTGATAAGAACCAATCTCCAAGGTTCGCTTCAGACTCAGCGCCGAGATCCCATCTTTGCCAGTCGCAAAATACCAGCAGGCTGAGAACCAAACCGTGAGTGGTGTGCGGGTCCGATCGAAGATAGTGCCCGCCGTCACGGACGTGCGACTACCACATCCCCTACACATGAACCTGCCATCCTCAAGCCGCCACCCACCTGGATACCCGCACGCCGGGCAGATAAAGCCGGAAGGCCATCTCAACCATTCCAGGTAGTCAAGACAATCAGCATCCGTCAGGAACCAAGCCTGAAATTCCCCAAGAGACTTCGGGTAGTGAATGCTGGCGCGAGGACTTCCCATCCGCTCAGCTTACGCCCAACTCCGGTTAAATGGATACCCCAGTCCGTAGTTTCCCACAGACGGTATTGACCGTGCTGGCGTCCCGCCACTGCGCACCGTCCGTAATGGGCAGATCGATCAGCCCGGCATGGACGTCGGCGTGACAATCCTCACAGAGCGTTACACGGTTCCCTGCCCGGTTTGACCCGGCTTTCGAGCGCTTTCGCAGGTGATGATCGTGCAGGTGTTCCTTACGTCCGCAGACCACGCATCCGCCGTCACGGCGAACCACGAAAGCATGCGTCTTTTCTCCAGCGGCCTTGCCGACCGGCGAGACCTGATAGCCCGAGCCGGTCCGTGGCTTGCCGTGGGCCAACGCCCGCAAGTCGAAGGACACGCTCTCGAAACCTTGCGTGACCTGATAGACCGGCAAGGGTGCCAGGCGCGCGAGCCGGGCATACAGGTTTCGGTGTGTCTCAATGCTGTGCTTAAGTGTGACGGAATTCTGTTTGCCCCGGCTTTCATAACGCGGTGGCCGGTGCTTGGCCGTTTGCCCCTTTTTCTTCACATTCGCCCGCCGATGGTACCGCCGTGAGTTCCGGTACATCGCCCGTTCGTCCATCAAACCCCGGATATCCGGCGTGCGCGCAGTGAGCGTGCCTTTCAGCAACACCCGCAGCGTGCCGTCCTCCAGCAACTCGGTGACGGCGTAACCGACGTTCCTGAAGCCCGTGTCCAGCGTCACATAAAACCGCCGTTTCACGGTCCTGCTCCGGTCAAAGGACCGTTCACGCAACACCAGCACCGCCGGTTTCCCGGAAATGCCGCCGCCCACGATCTTCCCGCGCTTGCGCTTCAACTGCTTGCGCACCCAGTCCATCCGACGCGTCGGATGCCCGGGCCTACCGTACTGATCCATTACGAATACGAACATCTTCAATCTCCTTTAACCGTCCTCAGACGCCTACGATCTGGCGCACAATAAGTGCGGTACGTTTCCCTGGGGCGCGCTTGTCTTTCGACAAACGCAACAGGTCCCGTGAACGACTCTCACAGCGGGGGATTTCACCACCTGTCTCGCCGAGTTGGGATCTCGCCCGGCAGCGTCAGTTTCGTGACCTGTTTCATTCCCCTGTCCAATCACGCCGTAAACTCAACGGCACCTGTAGTCGCGCTCCACTACAAGCCCCGCCCTTCAGGACGGGGTGATTGACAACTTTCAGTAAACCAATCACAATTTTCGCATTTCTCGACGTTGTTGTTGAGAAG
This sequence comes from Acidithiobacillus ferrivorans, assembly GCA_018853935.1. Classification (GTDB taxonomy): domain Bacteria; phylum Pseudomonadota; class Gammaproteobacteria; order Acidithiobacillales; family Acidithiobacillaceae; genus Acidithiobacillus; species Acidithiobacillus ferrivorans. The sequence goes on along the minus strand of JAAOMR010000081.1, from coordinate 36,015 downwards.
CAACTCTGCCAAGTCATCCCCTTCCATCCCAGTTTCAGTCAAGACCTTCTCAAATCCGAGAACGTAACCAATAACAATGTCGATAATTTCTTCATCAGACAACACGCGGTCAGAAACCATAGCATCTCTCCATAACCATCTCGGCGGCGTTCTTGGTCACCCATTCCCTCGCATCGCGCAGACGCAGGCTTGAGATCGTCAAAGGAGTCAACGTTTGCGCGGCAAGAAAGGGTACTCATAAACACAGCGCTGCCCTATACTCAGCATGCCATTCCTCGCGGTGATCCAGGCCATCCTCCAGCCGCGATCACTCACGGTCATCTTGAGCTTACGCAGAGAATCGCTTGCGAGTATCTCGGTAGCATCAGAATTCTTGGCTTGGTACTCATAATTCCACATGGTATCGGCGGTGACATCGACGACAGGGACGCGCTCGTTGCGAGGATGCGCCGCCCTGTTGGCGCACGCTCTCCCCTGCGAAGACAGCGCGTTGAAAAGGTCATCGGAAAGGTTGGATCTGTTCTTCATATTAACCCTCTGCCGCATAGACTTCTCTGTGCCCGTCGCAGTGCATGGGGCCGACTACACCAGTCCGCTCCATCTCTTCGATCATGCGGGCGGCCCGGTTATAGCCCACATTGAGTTGCCTTTGCACGTAAGAGATGCTCGCTTTGCGACTGCTGGTAACGAGAGCTACCGCTTGATCATAGAGGAGGCGGGTATCTTCCTTGCCTTTATCATCATGGCTGTGCTGGAGCCTCTCCTGTTCAGCAGGCGAGATGTTCAGCTTGGCGGCTTTCCTGGTCACCCATTCCCGCGCCCGGCTCAATGCATCCCGCTCCAGATCCGCCAAGGATCGTCCTACAACTGCGTCGCACTGGGCAGGCAGGAAATCGGCAATGGGCAGCCCTGGGTGCCGCGCGGAAAGGCTCTTGACCAGCGCATGCACGGCATCTTCCGTCGCCAGCGGCATGTCGATCTCCATGTCGAACCGCCGCCGCACCGCCCGGTCCAGCATGTCCGGATGGTTCGTGGCGCCCACAAACAATATGCGGTGGTCAAGACGGTCCATGGCCAGCAGCAGGGTGGATACGATACGGGCCTGTTCGCCCACATCGCTCCGTCCAGAGTCGCCCGACCGTTCCGCCAGGATCGTCTCCATTTCATCCAGGAAGAGCACGCACGGCTGCCCGGCCAACCCGTTCAGCAGTTTGGTGATCTTTGCGCCCGTTTCGCCCATGTAGGAGGTGATCAGGCTACTGTAATCCACCACGAGGAACGGCAAACACAGATCCTTGGCGATGGCGCCTGCCAGTACCGTCTTTCCGGTGCCGGGCGGCCCCATGAGCAAGAGCCGGTTCCGGGGATACAGGTTGTGGGCTGCCAGGGCATCGGCGTAACGCTGCTCGGCCAACAGGTCCGTCACTCGCAGTCGCATGTCAGCAGACAACACCACCTGGGCCAGGTCGTGCGTCGGTGACTGGAGTTGGACTAACTTTTCCAGGCCGTTGTCCAGCCGAATATTGTCCTCCGAAGAAGGGTTCCGGCTTTGGACGTCTATCAACCCTTGCAGCCGTTTCTTCAGGGCCGAGTTTTCAGCCTCGTTCGCGGCTATGCAGCATACGGTGGCCAATGCCTTCGCATGATCGCGATAGAGTGCTGCCCGCGCCAGGGCGAAGATTTCGTCAGACTTTGCCACGTTAAACCTTGCCAGTGTTTGGAACGACAGGCATCAAATGAGGAAGAGGCCCTATCGCCGCGGACCCCGCAACCCCTCCCACTACCGTGCCATCACTAGTCAGAATGACCTGCCCACTAAATGCAAACTCATCGAGCGCTTTTCGCAAATCCGCATCTTCAACACCGACTGTTGGGATGTACAGCACAGGAGTAAGACCATGTGTTTTCAACACATCTAGGGCATGCGCTCGTCTCCGCTGTGCTTGCATCCGCTTCCAGATCGTCAGCAGCAAGTTCGCCACAAGCACAAAAAGCACTGCAAACCAAAGGACCCTGTTCATAGTGCCGCCCACCGCTCATGCTGCACCTGCTCCACCCATGTCTCCAGCTTCTGATGTGCGTTTCCGCACCACAAGCACGACCGGTGATGACCATCATCGCTGACCGCCCAGCGCGTTTCATCGCCGACAAACGACTTCTGGTGCTCAGGATCGAGCGCGCAACGGCCAATGCGCATATAATCCGCCCAGAAGCTGGTGATTTCTTGCAGATCGCCACGGAAACCAATGCTGGGCACGTGTGCCATCACCCGCTCCAGTGTGCCGTGACAAAGCACGCCCATAAGCCGTGCGCCGTGCAGCCAGCCGTAATCTAGCGATCCAATCCACAAGACATTGTCAGCATCACGAAAGACCCGGCAAGTATTCGCCCATGCCTTTCCCCGATTTCTCAAAAACCGGTGCAGATTCGGGCTGAACTGAGGCCCGTTTCTGGGGTTGATTGCTGCGAGATCAAGTCTGTTTTCCACAATGTTCACGAAATCTACTGCTTGTTTCTCAATGACATTTTCCATAACAACCTCCATTCAACCTGATCAAACAGACACATTATTGAGAGCGACGGGCCACTCTCGCACCCGCAAATCCTTCGGCCATTCGGCCATGTCAGCACCGGCGCGATGTGCCAACCGTTTGATACGGTAGATCCCGTATCCGCCGGTTTCCGCCGACCAGCACGAATCCTCTCTCACCGGATCACGCGGGAATCGTATGCTGTCGCGGCAACCGGCACCCATAACGCGCTGTGCCGCGTCCATGTAGCGGTACCCCAACTGCTTCATGAAAAACGGCACATCAGCAGCGGCACATTGATCCCGCAGCGCCCGTACCCACTCCGCTTCCATGACTCTCGATTCGGGGCCAGACTCACCCCCACAAACCACCCACTCCAACGTTTGTTTCCAGGCTGGTCCAGTCCGTTCCCACGGCAGGGCAAAACCTATTTCGATAGGCCCCAACAACGGCTCCGCGCTCACCCAGCGGACTGCGGCCGGCGTTTGCAACAGCAAAGGTATACGCGCATCAGCGGTGGCTTGATCCTCTACGGATACGCCCAGCCAGACATTCGGAAGCGGCCACTCCAAGATCCCGAAGTCATCTTTGCTCACGGTGGGCATGGCTTTTTCGCCGATAATATCTTCCCTGTTTTTGGTGGTCAGATAGGCGAGCATCCGTTCCGGTCTTTTGGTGAGCACCTGGAAAACATGCTGTTCAGCCAGGGCCATGACCGCGAACACCTTGTCGATGAAGTCGTCTGGCACGTCCTCATGGAACAAGTCGGACATGGAATTCACAAAGATCATGCGCGGCTTGTTCCAGCGCAAGGGCTGATCCAGGCGGTCTTCGTGGCAGGCTACATCGGTGAATGCCCGCCCGTAATAGGTCGTGGCCTTGGGGTTTGCGGAAAGACGTGCCCACTCCCGCTCCGCGTAGCAGTGCTTGCAGCCTTGGGATACTTTCGTGCATCCCGTGACGGGATTCCATGATGCGTCGGTCCAGGCGATGCCGGTTTTGTCACTCATGACAAACCGCCTTTTCTACAATAAACACGGGATCAGTTGATCGATACATGCCGCCAGCTATCGGTTTTATCCAGGAAAAATAAGGAGATTTGTCGAATTTCGCCAGATAACACGATCCATAGGCCGATTGCGGCCGGTGTTTGGCGATATCCGGATGGCTATCCAGATTGCGATACGCGCTATCAAGATGCACCAGTCCTGACAATCCGTCGTTGTGGATATTGGGATCAGGTTTTGGCACAACGGTTACCGCAAAGTCTATGTCTGCCTGCTGTTTATTCATCCTGTTCCCCATATTCGCAATTCTCCTTCTCATCCAGTTGCCCATTGACCCTCTTGATGTTTGTTACTCATGATCGGTGCTTCCTTGTCCTTTCAGTATCTCATGATCAATGATCGTTTTCTCCGCGAGGAAGCCCGCGAAAAGCAGCCCCATGGTTATTGCGCCTGTAGTAACACCATGGACCCAAAAAGTGAGTGGCGATCAACCAATCGCAAGACCAAAAACAAGGCGATGGCCGTCACATTGAGAATCGTTAGGGATACCAATCTTACAGTGCGCATGCTCATGGTTTAGTTGGCTCATTTGGCACAGAAATAGCATAGCCACGATCATCACTATGGACATCATCATGCCCAAGGCACACTGTTTTGCAGCGTCGATAATCACCCATTGGAGCCAGACTGCTGCAACAAATCAGCACAGTTCCGGTACCCACAACAGCATTCACTCCCCAGCTATCCAGGTCCCACTTCGGTCCTCGGTAGTCGCCTTCCTGTAGCCAAAGGTTGGCACGAGTCACGGGTTCCCCGAACTTCTCTTCCAGGGCGTTAATGACCAACTGCTTTACGTGTTGCGCCAGTGCGCCGGTCCCTGCTCTGGCCCTGGGTTTCTTTGCTTTTAGACCAACTGTCCCCAGCAAGGAGCCCATGGCTTTGTCACCTTTTGCGATGGCACTTTCCATGAGTACCTTCGTGTCAATGACGCGCTTCCCTCCCGCATGGCAATCATAGTGATCCATGGATATGCTATGATAACCTTGGTCGGCATAGACGATCCCGCAACAAACCGAACAGCGCTCTTTTACGATATGCCGATCCATGTTTCGCCACCCCATCCATATATGAATAGTATATAACAATCATACTATGGTGTCAAATTAAACCCGCGTGCAGGGAGAAGCCTGAAAATCCGCGAAACATCTCTCCAGCCCCACGCAAATACTCGAACATCAATTCCGTCACCAGCCATCGACGCCCCAGCCGTTCGGCGGCCAGGCCGGTTTTCACGGTCCCCCCAAACGGGTCCACCACCAGATCACCGGGTTCAGTAAGAAACCGAATGAAAAAATCCGGAATACTGGTCGGCTGCATGGCACCATGGGTCGGCATCACCAGGGCCTTGGCATGTCGCCGGTATGCTGCGGTATCACTGCAGGCATGGCCGCGCTCAAGGACGTTGCGCGGTATGCGTCCCGCGGTCACCCGCCCAAAGCTGTCCGGCCGAATGCGGTAAGCCCCATCACCATAAACCACGTTACGCCCATCCCCGCCCGAGGCCATAAGGCGTTGATGCCGCGCCGTATGGGCCTCCAGAACACGCCGGTTGTCCGACCGAACCAGGTCTGGATCATTGGTGAACCAGTACAAGGGTTCATACGCGGTGGTGAGTTGCACTCGGTTGACGCAAGCCCAATGGGTCGGTGCTGGTGGCTTGCTATAATTCACCCAAGGAATGCGATCCATGAGGGCAAGACCCAGCCGATCATGCAGAGCCAGGACCAGTCGTTCCAGATACAGTGACCGGCTGGGCTTTTTAGGTTCAAAGACATCCCCGCTGACGTTGAGTACGATACTTCCACCTGGAATCAGGCTGCGAACAATCGGCTCTAAGGCTTCGCAGATAAAATCCACATACTGCCGCTCATCGGGGCCGCCGTAAGCGCGTGCTTTGCGCAATGGATAGGGTGGCGAACTGATGCACAGGGCTATCGGTTCGTCGATCTGGCGGAATATGTCCTGATGATTCCCCCAAATCGCCACGCCCAACTCAGTGCTGAAGGCCACCAGCTTTACGCCGCTTGCCGCCCGGTGCAGATCCTTTCCGGCATTTTCAGAAAGTTGCCAAACACCACGCTCACCGGGTACATGCTCGATAATCCCCATTTGTTTGAGCGTCTGCTGGTACCAGCGAATTTTGCGCTTGACGGTGGATCGCAAGACGCCGGCACGGCCGATAGGTGTCCGTGCGTCCAGGGCTTCGGGTGTCGTACCAATGCGCGCGGCCACAGTTGAGTAGAGCGAATCGTTATCCAGAACGCCACACGGAGACCCGGCGTAAGCGCTGGCGATCTCGGCAAACAGGCTTATTTGTTGGGGTTGCGCGTTCAAATCGACGTGATCTCCAGTGTGTTTTTGAGAGCCTTCAAATACCCCTCCGGATTCCCATAATACAAGGCGTACAGCCCTTCAAAAAACTCCACAATCTCCCGATGCGTCGTAAACACCACGGTCGGGTGCCCGAAGGTGTACTGCTCACCCGGGTCGAACACCACTTCCTTCCCGGTCAGGTAATACTGTAACAGACGGTCCAGGATGGTCCGTGATTTGTCCCCGCTACAGCCAAACCCCTCCAGCCGCTGGATGATTTTTTGAAAGTGGACGTTCAGAAACCGATACTGCCGCAGGATGAACTGTGCTTCTCGTTTTCCCGGGAGGACAGTCTGGAGCAATCCATCGACCACCCGTTCCAATGGATATGGAAGCGCGTAAAGAAACCGCTCGGCCTGCCCGTCCCGCGCGAAGGTCTGGGCCTCCTGCAGTGTTGGATGGTCCAAAAGCGATGTGAATAAGGCTATTTTGTCCTGATCGGTAGCGTCCAGGATCGCGGTTATCACGTCCTGAATTTGAGTGGCGGATTGTTCGGTCATCCGGCAACAACCAAATCTATGCCAGTCGGCATCACCAGATAATGGTCATAACGATAATTCAACTCTGGATCATTGCCAGAAGAGGATTCATGCACCACCTGTTGCGTTCGCTCCAAATGCATTAACTGGCGAGGCGTAATCGGAATATCCAATAGCGGCGCATCAATGGCGTTGTATTGCCGAACTTCCACAATTTGAGGTTCACTGTCGCCCAAGCGTTTCTTGTTTTGGGTAAGCCACGTTAGCAATGCGCCGACAGGCAGAGACACCTCCATAGAGCAATCGTCGTCATCGGTTACCGCAGGCAATTCTAATGGCCTGATCTCCGGGAATGCGGCGTTGACCGCAAGGGGGCTTTTCTTGGAGACAAGAATCCCTCATTCATTGTGACGGATAGCAGCCATCGGTCAGATCCGCTCGGCGTTGGATGATTACGGTAGACTGCGCCATGAAACAACCCTGTCTCGGTGCTTTCAACGACGGCCAGGTGTGCGTTGGCCAGATATGATTTTGCCATGCTTAATTTCCTCCTGCTTATGTAACCAGCCTACCATGCTGTCAAATTAATGCTCTGTCATTCATCGGTACGTCCGCGTTATCTTCGACAATGGCTTGCGCCAATGCGCGCAAAGCCGCAAACGTTCGAGGTGAACGGCCGCCGCCCCGCAGCGGCGTACAGAATTCAACACTTGCAACACGCCCTCTTTCATCAATAACGGCAACGCACATATCACCATCTTCCTGGCGCATCAGCCGTAGGCGGCCAGTGGTGCTCATATCTTCACCACGCTCTACCCAAACATTTGAAGTTATAAGTGTCTCCACGGTGCTCATGCAGTCACACCTTTGTTGTCCAGTAATTCCAAAATCGCCGCACTGGTTCGCCAGGCCAGTGCCTGTGTGTTTTGATCTGTCAGTCGTTCGGTGATTTCCTGCCACTGAGTTGAGTTTGGCAATTTGAAGGCCACATCGGCAGCGTCACGGATACCCGCCGCATACCCATGACTCAGGTCAAGCAACAATTTAAGGTCAGCGGTAGATACCGCTATCTGCTTTACGGACACCTTGTCAGCGGCGGCAAGCGTGCTCACCAGGCGTTCCTGCAGGGTCTCAACGGGCGTGGCAGTGTGTTTGTCTTTCACGTTATCCCCATTTGTTTTCGTTTCAGATCAGCTTTGTGTTGCGGAAAAGGCCCGCCAATCTCATGCAAGGTAATGGTGAACCCCCGTGTAGCGGGGGTATCCAAGCCTAAAACGCGGTTCCAAACTTCTGCCCGCCGTTCCCATTCTTTTCGGGAAATACCACTCGGTTGGTCGGTGTTGTTCCAGTAACGGTACTCGCTCACCAACGGCTGCCGGAGCCAATGCCGTAACCACCGGCGATGCTCGGTGAATGCAATTCCCAGAAACCTATCTCCGTCAGGAAAGAACACCAACTGAAAGTCGGCATCCACCCCTGGGGCACGTAGGCCCTTATCCACGGTCGCGGCACGCAACTCCATCCATGCGCTCCAGCCTCGAAATGGGTCCTCTGTTGTCTCGGTTTTCCGCAAGAAACGGTTGAGCATTTTCTGCCCTTCCGCTTGCACATAAGGACGGAAACCGTCGACCAGATTCATTAGGCCCACGGCGGAGTCTGTTGCCACAGAAAATCCGTTATAGATTTTGGTGCTCATTTTAATCTTGTGCAGCCAGACGCATATTCTCTGCCATCCTCTCGAATGCAATGGCCGCCTCACCAGCCTTCTCTTGCGCCTTTTGCAGTTCCAGCTTCTTTTCAGCCACATTACAGCCAGCCAGGGACACCCGAGCCTCCACTTCGGCTTTAAGTGATGACCATGCTTCCGCTTCCGACGGAAAATGCGAGTTGCGGTAACAGGTGTCGCCTTCAGACTCCGTGCCTGGATAGTGCTCGCCTTCGACTTCCCGAACGGTACAGTTCTGCGCGTCTCTCTTGTATAGTTTCATGCGGTCCGCTCCGCTACTAAAAGATCGATCAATGCAGTCGTATCGCAATGTTCACCCTCCGCCACATCGGTTAACACGCACCCCGGCTCCGGCAGATCATTTTCTTTCAGGTTGGCAAAGCATGTCATACTCCATTGGGTGTAGCCGTTCTCGGCCGTATTTTTCACAAGGTCCTCGGTTGCCATGAACATCTTTTCAGCCTTTTTGATGCAAGCCAGCAGATCAACCTCTCCACGCAGGTAGAGGATCGCCAGTTCCCTGTTGATCGACAGCCACAGCCAGATATTCGCGGTGTCCGTGCAGTCCTGCCAGGACACGATATACAGATCACCATCTACGGCGCGGTATAGGGCCACCAAAGGTCCGTTGTACCACATAAGGTTGCCAAGTAATTTCGCGTTAATCAGATTATCGTAAGTATCCGTTGTCATGGGGCAATTCTCTCTCAATGTTAATGGTGCCTTTTGCGAAACAATTTTGCTCATCACTTCCTCCATTTTCCGTATATGCGCGACAATCTGTTCACGTCGATCAGCCAATACTCGTCTGGCATCATTGAAATCAGGATGTGCGTCAAGAATCGTGTCGATGGACTCGTATCCCAAAATCTCCGGGGTACCGTAACGCGCTCGGCAAGCCGCTATCGCCAGGCGGGTGCTGCGCTCCACCATTTCGTTGTGGTCGCGTACCTGGTTTTCTCGATCAATGCCTGGTGATGCCATCGTTTCCTCCTGAAATTACGCCAGCGTCTCAATCTCAAAACTTCCAGGAGCATTACCTTCGTCGTCCGACAGCAGCACCATCTGCTTTTTCGTTCCGTCCGGCATCGTGATAACCAGTCCGAAAAACTCACCGTTATCCGAATCATCCCCGCTGCGAACCAGCCCGGTAATCGTGCCACCCACCAACTGATCCAGTTTTTTCAGGTAAAAATCTGCGCTCATGAATGTCTCCTTTCAATATATGATTAGCATATAACAATCATACAGCCGCGTCAAGATTTGGGCGCAGCGTTTTTTCTTGCGCTGCTTCTATTCTTTCGTAATGACCTTTACTCAAATATCGCTGCACCAAAGACTGCAACCGCGACTCGTCACGGTCAGCCATTTCCGGCCCCGTAAACGGATCGACGATCTGATGCGCTTCGCTAGCCTTCAGTCCCAGGATTTCCATGATCGGCCCGTCAGAACCATCCTCGACGACCAGAAAAAATACTGTCACCGGCACAGCCTGGCCTTCCCGGTCTACTCGCCAAATCACTTGCTGGTGGATCCCGGGGGACCAGTCCAGTTCGCCGAACACCACGACCGAACACTTATGCTGCAGACCGTCCAGTCCGGCACCTGAGCGCAATGACATGATGAGCACCGATGTTTCGCCGCTCAGAAAGCGATCCTTTTCTCGGTTCTTCTGGGATGCGGATTCCGAGCCAGTGTACATGGCAGGCGACAAATCTTTGAGTTCTTTCTGCCATATTTCGTAGACCGCCCGATGCCAGCCTACCAGCAACACCGATTCGCCCGCCTCTACCAATAACCGCGTGAATTGGGCGACCGCTTTAGCCTTCGCAACGCCTGTGGCCTGTCTGACCATAATGTCCAGCTCACGCACTGCCGACCCACGTTCCGTGAAGGATCCGGTTGTCGCTTTAATGGCCAGCGCCCGAGCCAGATCTTCTACCGACCGCACGGCTTTTTCGTCGTAGTCCACGTACTCGATAATCCGCGACACCCTGGGCAATTCCTGTCCAACATCGCTTTTCAGCCGGCGCATCAGCGCGTGCTGTTCGCGCAGATAACTGCCCAGGGCTTTTGGATTGGTAATGCGCCCATGGTTATCCGTCCATTCGCGCATAAAGTCTGCATGATCACCCAACACCGTTTCGTCGATGAAACGCATGACACTCCACATTTCACCACCGTAGTTGTAGATCGGAGTCGCTGTAAGTCCCAGGTGGTATTGGGTATGATCCGAAAGAACCTTTGCGGCCGCGCCCTTGGCCGTCGATGTGCCGGTGCGAAGCGATTGCGGTTCGTCATACACCACGGTCTTGAAAAAGTCCGTCGCAAAGATGTCCGCCCACCCCATGATCTGGGAGATCCGGAACACATACACGTCGGCGGGCGGAAATGAATAGGGTTTGGTTTTCTGGATGCAATGCACCCGCAGATGGGTAAACGCCGTGGTTTTCTCAAACCACTGGATTTGCATGTGCGCATCACAAACGACTGCGGCCGGTAGCGCACCCGGTTCAGCGCAAAGGAATGCGGCAGCCGCATAGGTTTTACCCAAGCCCCCCTCGTCCCCCAATAACAACGATTTCCTGTGCCGGAGGATTTCCACGGCCTGGGACTGATACCGCCGGAGTACCTGCCCATCCCTCAACCCGGTGATGGCCGCCGAATGTTCAAACGCTGGCAGAAGAATGCTCTCCATTTGTGCCTGGCGTTGATCGAAGCCATGCTTGTCTGCGCTCAACCGGTGCAGATCTGCGTCACTCAAACGCAGCGGGTACCGCAACACGAACCACTCCAGGTCAGCCGCCGTTATCAGGTCGGCGGGTAGCGTAAATGGCCCGGGGGATTGCTTCGGTATCTTGGGGAACAGTTGCTTGAGACGGATGGCGACGTGCGGCTCGACGCCTTCGATCAGCCAGTGCGGCTTATGGCCATCGTGGATGTAGCGTAGTTCACCGTAGGTTCTAGTGGCCATCAGAGCCATCCTTTGCTGAGTGAGGCCATATAAGCCGGTTTGCCGTTAATGGTTGCAGGCAGCGTCATGGAGAGGTTCGTGGCAAGGATAATCCTGGTGACCTCCGTATGGCTGACATAGCGTTGCAACTGGCGATAAACCGCGGTCTTCTGGGCGGGGCGCAGCTTGCATTCGATAGCGGTGCCGTCCTCAATGAAGAAGTCAGGGATATCCCTTGCCGACAACACCATCTCCCGGGTGAACGGGATGCCAGCGCCGGTGAACACCGCCGCCAAATCAACCTGTAGCCGTTTCTCGTCGGATAGGTCCAGACGGGTGGATTCAATAAGTAGTATCAAACTATTTTTGGCAATCATGCATAATCATGCTTACTGGCAGACCTATCATACCAATTACAAGCAATATGGTGGTAGGAACTTTTTCAAATTCGTCATGTGCCGTAACAGCCATAAAAATGCTTAATAACAATGCACTTCCAGATATGTAAGCAATATAGGTTGGTATTTTGGTTTTTCGGCTATTTTTGCATTCCATGCTTTTGCTCCTTAATGTTTTATGCTATGGCATCTAAATAACGGCGTGCATATTGTTTAGTTTAAAAACCTTACAACACCCTGCCCAAATTCGATGACTCTGGAAAGAAATGGATGTTTTGGCTTGCGATAAGTAATGGAATAGTATGTTTGTTGCGATATGGCTACCGCACTATGGTTGCATCGTGCTAAAAATGCACGACCATTTTTCGTTAGTTTAAAATATGGCTCAAAGCATTCGCCACATTCTCCACGAACTGTATTAACCACTTCGACCAGCCCCAAAACCTCTAGACAGCTTGCCGAATCGATGGCGCGTGATATAATGTCATGAAATTCATTCGCCATGCTATTTCTGCAAATCATGCACCATTTTTTGTTATGCTTCCATAATACGCCGCCGTATCTTGGGTGGAAGTCCTCCTTGTCCAGAGATCGTAACATGACAAACTCGTCTGATGTCAGCTTTCGCATTTGCTTGCGTCCCCGCACTTCAACCTCGGCGAGGAGCTTGTCCAGCGTCAGGAAACCTTCTGTCTTTTTGTTTGTCATTGCGCCGCTCCGTTTTTAGTATTTCCGCAGATAAAGGCACCGACCATCGCGGTCACGATCACATTGACGGTGCCCGCCAGGTCTACCAGCGTCCCGTCATTCTCGATGACGATATCCGGACGGCAGGTTTCCCAGAATTCTTCCGAATCGTGATTGGCCACCGGTTCGACGCCGGGCCGGAGCACCAAACCGAGTTGCCCGCCGAACTCCCATACCAGGTCGGCCTCGTTCTGTGCGCGCACACCAACGATGGCCCAATCCATGCCAGGGGCAGTAATCAATCTATCGCGCACTTTGTCGATCAGATACGATTCGCATTGCGCCCTGCGATAATCGCCCCACCACTGGAGGATCTGACGGGGTGGATACGGAATACCGGAGTGCCCGATGGGACGATTCCCGCCATGCCGGATCTCGCGTACCACGCGAGCGAAATCGCCGTCCATGCAGTGCCCCAGGGAAAGCCTGAAGCTCCGTTTCTCCTTCGTCTCGCGGTTCTTGAGGAATTCGACGGGCACATTAAATGCTGTGCTTACTTCCTCATATAGGCAGTCAGCGAACGCTATCCGCTGGAAACCGTGTTCTGCGATCAGGATGTCTGCAACGCTGTCCTTGCCGCTGTCGGCGGCGCCGGTGAGTCCGATGATCATTGTTTCTCATTCTCTCCGTTCGTGATAGGCCATGTCTTTCTGCACACCCGCAATTCCAGGTCGCCCCCACAATGTTTGCACAGGTCTGTCTCTTTGGCGCAAGGAAGACATAACGCATCTGTATTGGTGCTCCCGTATGTCTGCATTTTCCCGCAACGCATACACGGTTCCTGGGTCACTGCGGCCCCGCCGATGGCCGATACATAGAAGCACGACTTGCACAAGCACGCCTTTAATCTGTTTTCGCGTTCCGGATCGCTTGTGAACTTTTCCGCCAGCTTTAATGTGCTTTCCATACGTCTCCGCGATAAATGCGTCGCCAAAGACATGCTGGCCACGTCCATTTTCCGCCGCTTCCTTTCCATCAATTGCACCTCTTGTAATATTCACCCTGCCGAATACGAGTAAGGATATCCATCATCTGTACGGGTACCGACCCCTCTTCAAATGAGGTTGTCACCTTGCCGTAATGCATCTCAATAATCCCATATATCAGCGTAATTCACTACGGATAACCTCGTCCATCATCTCCCATGTTTTTGGGGCTGTGCCACCGAGAGCACCGGCCGTGTTCTTGCCATTGCGCCACTCTGGCACTTCGGCATCCATTGTCGTGCACAATAATGTCCAGTAATCCACCAAAGCGGCCCACACCAGACCCTCCTGCACCATGACTGACTCAAACCTTTCCGCAACATACGGCACCTGTTCCAGCAGCAGGCGACACCGGCCCAGGTCGTTGGGGTCCAGCGGGAACCGCGTGTCGTCCATCGATTTCAACGATCGTATCAGGTCCGGCTTAACGCCCGTGGTTTTCCAGAAAATGCTGCAGGCGGACATGCCGTGTTGACCAATAGCCAGCCAGCGGATTGCTTCATCCCCCAAGGCCCACATTTCCGGCGTGGCTCTTTGTTGGACCCAGGCCAAGGCAATAGGCGTGTATTTCTCGGTGGCCGCTACCACTTCTTGGGGTTTTCCCCAGGCATAAAGGGCTCCGGCCAACTGCGCTAGATGTGTGTCCATGACCTTGCCTTTGGCAGATTTCCCACTCGTAAGAGCAGCTAGGACGTGAAGTGGCAGGCTCTCACCAAAGACAAACGTGCAACCGTTTTCTTCGCGTATGGTGTACACAGACATCTGTCCATCTCCATTGTAAACATCCGAAAAATCCATGCTCATAAGGCTTCCTTGTCAATGCTGTTTGCTGTTCCCATTGTTCGAATCAATTGATCAGGCTCCTTGCTTGCGTGCTGGCGTGTGTCGCCATACGCCGAAAACATTGGTGGCAGCGAATATGGCTTGTTCAGCAACGACGGGAAAAGCGCGAATAAGCACCGCATATAACAACAAAACAGTGTTTGCCAATAGAAAAACATAGAGAACATGCAAAACACTGATCCTTGGGTGTCGCGCTGCCAGCGCGAAGTTTCCGGTGACACCCAATGTTGCTCCAATCCACCCTAATGCATTAACCCACATTTGCTTCAGTCTCGTTTTTCGTTGTTATAAATATGTTATTGCGTGCTAGAAGGCAACTATTCGCTCGTTGTGCCACACATAGGCTTTTCTTTGATATGTAGAAAATAGGCCGCACCAGCAGCTTGTGCGGCATTCTTCGTCTTTTCGTTGATGCAAATAGCTATCCGGCCAAATAACTTTACTCTTTCAATGTCGTTTCGCTCGATAGCAAGAATCAATGCCTCATTTATGGATTGGTTGAGTACCCCATTATACAGTTTTTTCTTCATTTTGAGATGCCTATGTTTGTAGTTTTTTCCTAGCGCAGCATGTTTTTGTGTTCGCTGCTCACGATTTATCCCGAAAATATGGATGCAAACACTCAGCTAGGTACGCATCACGCTCTGTTTTTGGCTTTCTGCGGTGAGGAGTGTGCACGAAACTTGACACTACAAGTGGGGCCTTCTCAGGGTATAAGCCATCAGGTGTGCTTTTAGTCTCAATCGCGGTTCCTGTGCGTTGTACAGAAAAGAAGTAGCTTGATGTTTTGCTGCGCAAATACCGCTCAAGAAAGTCCGAGCAGAATAGTCTACCAATCACACTCAATGTATCATCCTCCAGTGCGTAGTCAAAGAAAGCTGGTTGAGTCCATGCTTAAGACTGATGATATATGATATGGCAGAGGAGCCTAATTTTTTTAGATTTAATTTCTCTTTGCAGGCGCACGTAGATCGCCAGCGTGATTTCTTAGGAGGAATGATTGGTGGTGATGGTTAGCAGGAGAAGATATCGCGCAAAGGTATTGCACTACTTTAACGTTTCTAATATTTTTGAAAAGAGTGGAGTGGGGAACCGTGCAGCTTGATGGAATTGAGCGAGTTGACTGGTTGTTACCTCGCCAGACCAATGAATACAATCGTCTTTTCCACCAACTGCTGCGACTGCTGAATTCCTTGAACCCATGTGCGGCAACATCTGTGTCATCTGAGGACGTTGTGAAAGTCTCTGTGCTTCCATGTTTCGCCAAATGCAAACAGAACCGTACGGCTTCGACAACAGTGTCCTTGCTGGCAGCACCCCATTGTACTGCTACGCAGATCTCAAAACCCTGCCTACCCTGGCCCCCCTGCCCCAACGTTGTTTCCCCAACCGTAAGTGCAATAGGTCCCACCCGCACTATAAACAACATCATTAGGAGGACAGGTGGCAGGGCCCGCAGGGCTAGCGGTGCCGCCTACCCCGCCGCTACCTACAGTAAGCGTCCAATTTCCTGCAGTTGGATTTTGGTCTATAAATGCAACTTTTGCTCCGGCACCTCCTACCGCACAGTAGCTTCCCGCTCCGCCTGCACCAAGTAGATTCACGTCCAATTTGGCAGTGTTATTCGGGACGACCATAGTATAAGTGCCTGGAGGAATGACGGTGTCTACCGCTGTGTTTGAAAATCCCAGCGTTGCTTTTGCTGCCACCACACTTGTCCCATCAATACCTGTTGAAACTAGAGTAATATCGCCTCCAGACGCTGTTGTATTGCCTTCTATGGCTACAGAAAACGATGTTTTACCAGCGAATAACGTTGCTGGTATTTTAGTTGATGTAGTTATTGTTTTTAGATTTGCAACATTCCCATTGGTACATGTCATGCTTCCATTGCCGCAGTAGACCTCACTGGCGTAACGATCCATGGCCCAAACTCCGGCTTGGGCTGCAGCGCGCGCTTGGTTATAGGTGGATTGATGCGCCGCAGTTTGCGACATGATTAATGGGGTGTTGGAAAATGCTGTTGGGCTAAACAACAAGCAAGCAATAACAGCAATTTTTATTTTGTGTGCGGCCATAAATATTCGCTCCTGTTACTCTAGATGGCTGAGTACTTTGTTTTAACCAAAGGTCATGCTTTTCGGTACCATGGATAAAGATGGTGGCATGGAACTGGCCAGTACAACCTGTTGTGTTTGTACGTCGAGAACAAACGCCGCCGTTATGCCTGTTTGTGAAGTGGCCGTGATTGTGACAGTGCCATTCGATCCATTCTCAGCAGCAGCCCCTTGTATTCCGCCTGCTGCTCCACCACCATTGGCAATTTGCGGGCTCGTTGCACTTGTGTTGATTATACTTGATCCACCGCCACCGCTGCTTCCGCCGTCATAGTCTCCACCTGAGCCACCTGAGCCGCCGCCATAAAAACCGCTACCGCCACCTCCTCCGCCCCCATTGCCATACTGGCCCGGCGTCGGGGCCCCGCCGTTCATTCCAGAACCGGGGGTGCCTGGACCTGAGACTTGAGAGCAGGCTTGTCCTCCGGTCCCAGCGGCAAGTTGGGAAGCGCCACCACCTAACCCCACCCCGCATGCAGGTGAACTAATGCCATTTAGACCATTATATCCACCATATCCCCCGATTGGGGAGCCACATGCGCCCCCACCGTACTGTCCGCTGGCACCTCCTCCTCCCGCCACGCCCCAGTAGGTGCCACTTGGGCTTTGGAGTGAGCTGTAACCGCCACCGGTGCCGGCATTATAGTTGGCCGCAAAAGCAGTCGTACTTAACAATGCAATGCTTAGTGCCACAATTATCTTTGTTTTGATTTTCAACATGACATACTCCTGTGTTTGCGATGCGCTAGCCTGCACTGGTGGTTGCTGGAATATTCGGAAGGCACACCAACATGCTTTGCGTTCCGGTACTCGTAATACGGATCGCCTGTGTATTGATTTCGCCTCCACCTAATCCAGACGCAGGGCCAAGGCATCCGCTGTAAGTCAATAAGGCGTAATTCAAATTAATTCCTACGGGAAAATACTCACTCTGTGTTTTTCCTGTAGCTTGAGCGGTTACAGACCATGAAGCTCCATTCGTTAGGTTCTGCCAGACGCCCGTATAAGACACACCGGAAGCTGTAATCCATTGCCCAGATATAGAGGCGGCGGTCACCATAACTGGAGCTGTTGAATCATTTTCTCCGATGATATTGAAAGTATTTTCTCCCGCCACTTTGGCGAGAGAAAGTTGCTGCTCCAATCCTACGGTGTTGTACAATGATACGTTATCGTTATAAGCGGATAGGATAAAGCCTAATAACGCGCTGGAAACGATGCCAAAGATAACTAATGCAATTAGCAGTTCAACTAGGGAGAACCCGTGATCACGATTGCGCATTTAGTAGCCCTTCCCATTAAACAGGTAGCCGGACTGTCCGCCGTACACCCAAGTCCAACCGAATCCAGTTGATGGACTTGCCTGGCGCACAGGACTTGCACTTGAGTGCTTTGCGGCAATATCTATAATCGCAAGGCCGTTTGTACCAGCGTTGTAACCGCCTGACGAACCTCCATCTGAACCGCCTCCCGCCGTATTTTGTGTGCTGGTTGAGAGGGGGTTGAGATAACTTGACCCGCCGCCGCCGCTACTACCTGCTTGATAACCCCCTCCACTGCCCCCTGAACCTCCTCCAAACCAACCGTCACCGCCGTCACCGCCTCCGCCGTTGCCATACTGTGCATAATTAGGGGGGTTGATGGCCCCAATCATGCCGGTGCCAGCAAACCCCGGGTAGGACCAGCCTGGGCAAGCGGCGCCGCCAGCACCTGGTTGCAAAGCAGATGCACCTTGTCCGAATCCACCTCCGCAATTGGGTGTTGCGATTCCGTTAGAGCCTGAAGTTCCACCACTATTTGCACCGGTGCTGGCAGTACACGATCCTCCATTTTCGCCTGCAGATCCGCCCCCACCCGCTACCCCATAATAAGTTCCGCCGTGGTTTAATAAAGCAGAATAACCGCCACCATAACCGGCAACATACCCGCTTCCCGCTGCTCCACCGGCGCCAACCACCAAACTCCAGTTCCCTGGTTGCGGATTGGTCACAGTAAACTTAACGTATCCACCGAAACCGCCTGCCGAACAGGTGCTCCCTGCTCCACCGGCACCTAAAAGTGTGGCTGTTAGCGAGGATGTGCCGGCAGGAACGGAAATCGTATAAGTGCCAGGGGAATTGTATTGAGTGCCAGCAGGTTGTGGAGGGAGCGTATCCCCATAAACAATATAGGACAAAGGCGTGCCGTTTACTGATATGTATCCCAGAGGTAAAGTGTAATCCTGCGTAGTGGAGATGGTGGATGAAACTATCGCTGTCAGAGCAATTTGTGCCCCACCGGTCGGGATGATACTTTGTGTTAGGCTCACCGTGGGGGTTTCAAGCCCTTTCATGTAGAAGTTCCGCACAATCATTTTTGATTGCGCGTAAGAATTTGTTTCGTTCCACGTGCTTTGCCACTTGAAGTAAGCCGAAAGCCCCAAAACGCCAATGATGCCAAAAATGGCTATGGCTATCAGAAGCTCTATTAAGGTGAGACCAGTTTCCTTATGGCGCATACCAATCACCTGCATACAAACCTTCTGAAACAGTGGATGACGTCGTTGCTGTGCCGCCTGGTTCAACAATCACATTGATACTAGAAAGCGTCGCAGAGGTGGTACTGCCTGCTGTTTGGTTGACATTCCATTCAGTGCCTTGAGTGGATATTTGACTGTTGACCAGCTCGCCTTCTATGGCTATTTCATGCGCATCTATGGTGAGCGTGCTCACAATACTCGAAGCGATGATGGCAAAAATAGCTATACTCACGAGCACAAATATGAGACCGAATCCTTTTTCTGCGTGTTCGCTTGCCATCAACAATTCCCTCTCTCCGCGCCATTTGGTGAAGATCGCCTCCTGAGACGTGGCAGCCCCTTGGTCAACGCCACCTGCGATCACCGAGCAATATATCCAGGGCGGAAGTAGCTAGATGAGCATGCCAGAGGTAGGCTCAGGCGCAGAGGTTTTTGAAGGCTTCTTTATTTTGCGCTAGCCGCACGCCGTCGTCCTTGGTGATTTTGTGCGCCCGCACTAACGCGGAGAGGGACTGATCCAGGGTTTGCATGCCATTGGCTTGTCCGGTCTGGATAGCTGAGACCATTTGTGCAACCTTGTTTTCACGTATTAAATTGCGAATGGCCGGGGTGGCAATCATGACTTCATGACCCGCCACGCGCCCCAGCCCATCAGCCGTCGGAACGAGCACCTGTGCAATGACCGCTCGCAGTGACTCGGAGAGCATTGCTCGCACCATTTCTTTTTCTCCCCCTGGAAATGAGTCCACAATACGATCAATTGTTTTCGGAGCTGAGCTGGTGTGCAAAGTAGCAAATACAACATGGCCAGTTTCTGCCGCGGTGAGTGCCAATCGCATGGTTTCCAGGTCGCGGAGTTCACCGATGAGGATGACGTCTGGGTCTTCACGTAAGGCAGATCTCAGGGCATTGGCGAAAGTATGCGTATTGGACCCAACCTCGCGCTGATTAACCAAACATTTTTTGGATTGATGGATAAATTCGATAGGATCCTCGATGGTGATAATATGCTCAGCTCTGTTGGTGTTGATATCGTCCAACAATGCCGCAAGCGTGGTTGACTTGCCCGATCCGGTAGGCCCGGTGACCAGAACCAAACCACGAGGAACAGAAATAATGTCATGGAAAGACTTTGGTGCGTGAATGTCTTCAAGAGTAAGAACTTTGCTGGGGATTGTCCTGAATGCAGCGGCGGGTCCGCGATCCTGGTTGAAAACGTTGACACGAAATCTGGCAACATGGGGCATGTCATAGGCAAAATCGAGTTCCAATTCTTTTTCGAAGGTTTTTCTTTGGTTGTCGTTCATGATGTCATAAAGCATGCCGCGCACGGTTTTACTGTCCATTGTGTCGCCATTTAGCCGATGAATAGCGCCATGTATGCGCAACACGGGTGGCATTCCGGCAGAAACATGCATGTCTGATGCTCCGTTTTTTACGGCAAATCGTAACAGCTCTGATATGTTTGTCATATCCATAAGTTGGCCCTTGGGTTGCAGCGTTGTAAATGGTTGATAAGAAGTTCCCGTAAGAACCGTTCATGGATCTTTGTTGACCCATGGTGGGGTTGTTCTTGCTGCGCAGAATGCCAGCGAGAAAGTGCTTCTTCTATAGCTTTATATTCGGACATGCAAGCCGTTTCTCCATGGTCAAGCCCCTGTCTTATCCACTTCGATAATGGGTACAATTCAAGGGGCTGCCCACCTGTATGCGGCATAGGGTCATTGAGGTGAGTATAAACGGCGAGGTTCGGTTCCTGGCGAATGTCCTGTTGCGGTTGGTACACTCTGGAAAGGGCTGATCTCCAGGTCATAAAGGCGTTTTCCGGCAAGGGTGGTGATATGAGGTAGCCTTGTGCAGTATGGCCCCCAATGTGATGCCATGTACGTAATTCAGCACCTGTTGAGACCCCTTCGGCCACCATACGAATACTACTCATGCGCCCCATGTGAGTGATTCCTGCCAAGGCATTAAAGACCCTGTAGTCATAACGCATTTGGTGGATCAGGGATTTATCTATTTTCATCTCTTTGATATCAAGGTGTGCAATCGAGACCAACGAGGCGCCACTTTTCCCTACATTGTCTAGCGAAACAGAAAAACCTAGCTTAGTCAGATGCTGAATTAACTTAACAGTTTTTGACAAGTCCTTGAGCGCAGCCTTTTCTTTTATTTCCAGCGTTATCCTGTTCCCGTCTGGCAAAAACTCCTGGATATCGCGCATGAAATCTCGGTTGAGCAAGTGTTTTTCTCCGATATTCACGGAGATACGGATGTCTTCTGGTAACCGTTCACGAAGAGAATTAGCTTCCAGAAGAGCGCTAATACCAAGAATCCTGGAAAGATAAGCGTCTTCTTCCAGCAAAACGATGAAATCACGCGCTGGCAGCCACCGACCATCTTCGCGTGCCCAACGCACCAGCATTTCAACCCCACTAATACATTGAAGGTCGAGATCGCACTGAGGTTGCAAATGGAAGCGAATATGTCCACTGGCTATGGATATTGGTAACATATTGCGCATGGTTGCGCGCTTGGCTACTTTTTCGCGTACCGCACCACCATAGGTTGTCCAACCTGATTTGCCAGCCTTTTTTACAGCGAACATCGCATCGTCTGCATGACCTAGCAACTCACTATAAGTACGCCCATCATCTGGGTAGAACGACCAACCAATAGAGGCTGAAGCCATGCCTTCAAGCTTGCCTGCTGGAATACTGGCTATGCCTTTAAGCAATCGTCTGGAGACCGCTTCTGTACCTTCTTCCAGATTGTCTCCATAGATGAGCAGGGCAAATTCGTCACCACCAAGCCTTGCTGCAATGTCATTGTCACGCAATAAATGCATCAACTGGGCAGATGTATCCTTCAGAAACTGGTCGCCCGCCTGGTGACCCAGTGTATCATTTATTTCCTTAAACCCATCAAGATCTATCAATCCGATAGCAAATCGTTGCTCGTCATCCAGTAACGCGCGTGTCACGAAGCACTCAAATGACATTCTGTTTGGGATTCCTGTTAAGTTGTCATATTTTGCCCAGTGATGTAATTCTTCATCCAGCACACATTCATCAAGCCGCAATTTATGCACATTAATAGCCCCTGTAATATTCAAAGCCGACAAAACAAGACACTAACAGCGTCTGTTTGCACCAGTGAAGTCGTGCAGGATGAAGCGGTCTTTGACCGTTGTTCTGCCAAAAAGATTTGTGCTTCATGTGCCGATAACGTGGGCAAGCCAACGAGGAAGCGAGTGCCCAGGATTGCCATACGGGCAATTCCAGGCCAAATATCCGCGTCTAGTGCATTATTTATCATGATTGTGCCTTGTAGACTAGCCAGCTCGGCCTGTTTTATCCCGGCTAAGAAACTCTCCACGTCGATACCGACCTCACGCTGTAAAACAACTTGTTCACGACTATGAGGGATCAGGAAGCGCAGGGGATGTTCAATCGTCATCGTCATGGCGCCCTGCTGCCCATGCCTTGCGGCGGAGTCGATTACCAAAGCAGCCAAAACCGCATGCACGTTTTCTGGAACTTTCCCAGCCACAACATAAACCCCGGGTACTTGTTCGTTGTAGCTCAAATGCGCTAGACATGCATCCAAGTTGGCACCTGGTAAAACGTCTTGGAGGGTTTTTTGAAAGGGCCTTGAGGCACGTAAAAAAATGGCTGGAGCACCACGCTGTAAAAAAGCACTTACATGCAGTCTTCCTTGGCCTGGGATAGACAATCCACCAACCTGCATCGGTACAACTGCTAACGCCTCCAAACCGGTCTCCCCCAGAAAGGCTCGAGTAAACTTGGTCATTAGCGCAGGATTTATCCGTTCCATATCCAAGCAGAGGTTTGAAATGCCATTAGCCGTGCGTGTTATTGGAAACGAACCTGTTACCAAAATCATTTCTTCCACGTCATCCGTGAAGGCCCTCTGTAAAATAGCGCGTTCGCTCAGATCCTGGCTTAAAAGAGTTACTGTTTTGAGCATATTTGAAGCCTTTTTAGTGAAATTATGTGGGAATACATGGAATCAGTAAGACCGTCACGTGACGCGCAGTATTTCTTCAAGGGTGGTGATGCCTTCAGCCACACGTAAAAGACCGTTTTCGCGTAATGTTGTAAAGCCATCTTGACGGGCTACACGAACAATGCCGGCGGCACTTTCACCTTTCGACATGGCTTCTCTGACTGGGTCTGTTATTTCCAGCATTTCATAGATGGCAAGTCGTCCCAGATACCCTTTCATGCAGCGTGGGCAACCGACCGCTTTGTAGCCAGTAAAAGGCTTACCTTCCCAGCCAACGTCGCTTAATTCGGTCTCAGTCAGTTCCACTGGGATTTTGCAAGAGTTACATAGTTTTCTGGTTAATCGCTGTGCCACTACCAACAGCAGGCTATTTTCCACTTGATAAATTGGGACCCCCATATGGCTTAATCGAGGAATCGCTGTGGCTGCATCATTCGTATGCAGGGTAGCTAGCACTAAATGGCCGGTCAGCGCTGCGCGCACGGCGGTTTCTGCCGTCTCTGGGTCGCGTATTTCACCCACTAAAATAACATCCGGATCTTGCCTTAGGAACGCCCTTAGCGCATGGGCAAAACTCATCCCAGTTTTTTCATTCACTTGAACCTGGTTGATCCCTGGCAGTACGCGTTCTACTGGTTCCTCAGCGGAGCACACATTGCGTGATCCATCATTCAGAACCCCCAAGGCAGTATATAATGTTGTCGTTTTCCCGGATCCTGTTGGCCCTGTAACCAGAATGGCGCCAAAAGGCCGATGCAATGCTGCCAGAAAAAGACGTTCCTGTTCTGGGCGTAGACCGAGATCTTCCAATTTATTCATGGCAAAACTGCGATCCATAACCCGTAGTACTATTTTTTCGCCTAGCACACAAGGCATTACTGAAACGCGGAAATCCACTAATTGGCTTCCGTTTCTGACGCGCATACGTCCGTCTTGAGGTATTCTTCGTTCTGCGACATTCAATCTTGCTAGTACTTTAAATCGTGAGATGACCGCGTCTCGCATCCCTATCGGTATTGTTGCAACAGTGTTCAAAACGCCATCAACACGCAAGCGGATAACCAGACTTTTTTCGTGTGGCTCAAGGTGAATGTCTGACGCTGATTTTCGCAAAGCTTCGAGGAGGACGCTAGAAGCCATTTGAACCACCGGCTCATCCGTTGTTTCCGTAATTGAAAACTCTGAATCAACAACTTCCAACTGATCATTGGCGGTTTGAAGGGTGACGGCATCTTGTAAATGACTGCCGAGTGTTTTGAAAAACCCCCAGAGGATATCCGTATTCCCGAAGTAAACTTGAACTGGCATCCCAACGCGCTGGCGTAAAGCACGTGCACGCGAAATATAATGAGCATCATCGCAGGCAAACCGAAACACGCCATTTTCTGCGCCGAGAGGCAAACATCTGATCTCTCTCACCTCCATTTTGCTAAAAACATCAGTGGTAAACGACGCTATGGCCTCATTCAGTGCCGTATCAGACAGTGTCTGCACACCAAAATATTGTGATTGCCATGTGACCAGAGTTTGCTGGTCAACCATGCCAGCGATAGAAAGCGTTTGGGCGAGAGATTGGCCAGCGCCCTCGGCTTTTCTTTCCATTTCATCAATATCTGATGTGGACAGAATATGCTCTGCTTCAAGTGCTTTGCCGAGTACTGATGTTGGCATGTTTACACCTTTGGGAGAATGGTTGGTGTCACAAAAATGAGCAGTTCTGTTTTCTGGATCGAGTGATTCCAGTTATGGAACAGCCAGCCAAGAATTGGGATTTTCTGCATCAACGGAACTCCGTTACGCTGGCTAGATGTGCTTTTGGTGATAAGCCCCCCGATAACGACAGTCTGATTGTTCTGCATAAGTACCTGGCTACTAACCGACTGTGTATTGATAGGAACCCCTCCTGGCATTGCTTCAGAATAGTTAGGCTGATTATTCTGTGCAGAAATATGAAGAATTACCCGATTGTTATTAGTGATGTGCGGTCTTATTTTCAGTGTAAGATCCGCATTCACAAACATCACGGAAGTAGTGCCTAATCCTTGTGCGGCTTGATATGGGATTTGGGTGCCCTGCTCGATGCTTGCGGTATGGTTATTTTCGGCGACAACTTTTGGTGCTGAGACAATCTTGGCTTCACCTTTCGTTTGCAGCGCCTGCAATTGCACATTTAGCATGCGTGTACCATTGGGTGAGGAAAGTGCCAGTGACAGGCTGCCTGGTTGTGCATTCTGGCCAGGAGGAGACACTGCTGGGAAGTTTGCAATGGGCAATCCACCCAATAATCCGCCCACACCTTGTGCTCCGCTGGATGCAGATGTGCCTCCAATATTCGTCAAGCCGCCAGGTCCAATACCTACTCCGGTATAGGTGCCACCCCACATAACCCCAAAGCCCTTGGCTGCGTTCGTGTTCACCTCGACAAATTTCGCCTGTACCAGGACTTGCGGTTGGGGTTTGTCGAGATTTGCTATCAGCTTGTGCATTTGCTTGTAGTTGTGTTGCGTGTCCCTAATCAGAAGAGCATTTTCCGCAGGCAACGCTACAACGCTGCCACGATCACCCAATAAAGAACCGGAGGGCGACATGGAGACTGCAGAGGCCACCCCTGGCCTGGCAGCGCCTACCATACTGCTGGACTGAGCCACGTTACTTAATATGGTGGCAAGCTTCTCAGCGTTCAGGTAAGTCAAAATGAAGACGTGCGTTTTAAGCGGGGCCAGGCGGCGCATGCGCTTGGCCATTTCCAGACTGGCTGTTTGCATGGCGTCGACCTGGGCTACAGGCCCCACCCAAAGCACCTTTCCGATACGTCGTTCCGCTAAATCCTGGGACGCTAGCATGGCGGAAAATGCATCTTTCCAAGGAATTGCCTGGACGTGCATCGTCACATCACCAGTTACGGCCGGGGATAAGATGATATTGTCTCCAGTAAACTGAGCTATTGCTTGTATTACTTGAGCGACTGGGGCATCTACGAAATTGAGGGATATTGGTGCACCGCCTGCCGTCAAAGTATTTTTCACGCCTATCTTCTGGATTCCTGGGAGTGCAAATGTTTTTGCTGCCGTCAAAACAACACTATGAGCTTTATGCTGGTCGGGTTTTGATCCTTTATGCGGCAGCTTCATGTGCGCGGTTGACGCGGCCGTTTTGTTTGTGTTCTGGGTAAGGGCTGGCACGGTGGCGCAACCGGACAATGCGGCGAGAACCGCCAAGTTTACGGCAATAGTGCTGGTTTTCATGAAACGGGTTTCTCCTTTGATTGGGTGCGACTAAAAGTTTCGATGATCATGCTGAAACGGATGAGTCCGTGATGGGCGGTGATTTTTAAGCGTGTAGCGACAACGTCTGGCTTTAAATGTTCGAGGGCACTGATAAAATGCGCCAAATGCCCATAGCTTCCACGTCCTGACACCAGAATTGGTGTGAGCTCATAATAGGTATCCATAATTCGCTTCTGCGGATGGAACTCGGTAAACACCAAGCCGCTGGCAATCCCAACACGGGCTATTTGGGCTATCAGTGGGCCGTTACGCGTGCTGGCTGGCAGATTTTTTCGTAATTGGTTAAGCTGCATTCTGTTGAGGCGTAAGGCTTCAGGTGCCCAGGCCATTGCGGTCGTGTCATTTGTCAATTGGCGCATACTCTGTAAATAATGATGCCGTTCACTGGTTAACTGATGCGCCGCGGCTGCTAATGGTGCGACTCCGATGCTGTAAAACCCAAAAACTACAGCCATTGCCACACAAACATAGGCGAAAAATAGCCGTCGTTGCGATTGGCGTATGATATTATCTGCCAACGCGATTAATGTTTTGTTGCTTGTCGTTGGACGTTTCACTCTAGCCATGTTGAGGGACCTCATTTAATCCGTTTGGTAAACCGCTCTGTGGTATTTGTGGTCTTGTCAGCATTGTTTCCGCACCTGGCATCGGTTCATTCATTGGTTGCGGATATCCGGTTCCCCCTTGTAATGGTGGTGTTGCCTGGGGCATCTGGGCCGGTATCGGCGCCCCTGGATAAGCCAGGGGAGGTGGGCCGGCTGGCATCGTAGGAGGTGGTGGTAACATTCGATAACCTGGAGGCAAAGCGGCAGGGTATTGGAGTGGTGGGTATGTCATAGAAACAGGCGCTGGCAAGACCAAGGCCCGCGGTGGCGGAACTGGCAAACCATGAATGAAGAGAGGTAGTTTGGTGGCTGTGTCATCCTTCAAGGTGGCATGAATCCGAAATTTATAAATCCTGACACCATCCTGCTGAGTGCTGGAAATATCCCGTATAGTGACTTTGCTAACCATCTGTGTACGGCTGAGCTTCGCGACTAGCCTGGCTACGGTGATTGGGCTGAAAGCGGAGCCTTGTATATACAGCAGTCCTTTGGCGCGCCACTCCAACTTGTGAATAACGGCATCGTCTGGGATTCCCTTGGCGAGGGTGTCCAACAGTATGCCTGCACGGTTCCTGGCAGCAATCAGTGTGTTAATTTTCTCTATTTTAACGATGTTGATACGGTTCAGCCGTACTATATCCAACATAGCGTTACGTCTGCCCTGTGCTGAGTGCCATTGGTCCTTGATTTGGTAGGTTTGTTGTTGGCTCATTTGCCATTTGACGACAGTCGCAGCTAATGTAGCGCCGCCTATGACCGCACCAACAACGGCAGCAAAGACCACCCGCCGAGACAGATGCTGAAGCCGGTCATTGAAGTAACGTAACCGCCAGTCACTGAAGCTTGGGAGCCAAACTGGACTTTGCTCCAGAAACTTTTGATCTGAGGCGAATGCCTGAGCCACTGCACTGGTTATAGCGTCGTCAGCGATGGCTTTGCACACTGGAAATGAGGAATGGGCTTGTAGATCAACCACCATTTGCTCGGCGCGTTCTTGGCCCGCATCACTACGGATTAGGATGTTACAGGTAGTGCTATCTACCCCCTGCTGCCTCAAGAGAAGTAGAGCCTGAGTCATCCAGTCCTCAGATGCAGTGACAGTTCCACCGTCTTCAGCCAATTCCATGAATTTTGCTGGCTTGGGCACATGGATCTGTGCGTTATCTACCGCACCGCGTAGCAATGAGTGGAGGTTCAGGTCAATTTCTGATCCGTGTTCATTTACCAATAGCATCCATTCGCCATCAGGGGCCAATAAGCGTGCAGCTGATAATACGGGGATCCAGTATGCTTTATTTGATGGAAGGTGAGCAGTGTCGGCGAGAGTGATGTAGGGTGAGAAACCGGACCCTCCGGATGTGCCACAAACCCGTAACCCCCCATTTTCACGTCTCCAGTCCATAGCTTTCGACGTAACGCCGTTAGGTATCCATCCGGCGGTGGGCGCACGAGCACCTAGCAGCAGGTCTCGGGTTTCCCATGTTCCGGCATTAGTGAAATGCTTTCGGTAATCCAGTTCGGCAATCCTAGATTCAACAACAATCGAGGCGGGCAGCAGGAAGATCACCGGTGACCGTGTGGTCGAGATGTCATGCCTGGCAAAGTAAACGGACAATTGAGCGCCAGTTGCTGCTAATCCAGTGCCGCGCTCCGCACCCCACCGTTCTGTGTAGCATTGGCGACGAGCGTCACAGAAACTAGCCACACATTGGCCATCGCGCATCTCAATAACAGCGGAAGGGTACCGGGATTTTGAAAATAGTTTAGGGAGTGACATGAGACCTCGGCGCGTTTAGATCGTGGAGAATTATTCGGTGATAAACCAGATGATGGCCAACCGCATATTTAGGGGCCAATATGGTTACTTGCGGAAACCCGTACCTCTTGGCCTGTATTTTGACGATATGCCCGCCACTTTTGCCGACCAGGGCACCAATTCCAGCCGGATAATTAATGTGATTTGGCAATTGCAGTAGGGCTCGCCATTCTCCACGCAATTTGAAAACGCCTGTGACAGCGATATTCCGAGTGGCATAGTTCTGCAATGGACTGTTCGGGTGCCGCAATAGGAAAGGGTTGAGTACCAGACGACGAAATGGGTTCGGCCGATGTAATACGGGGATAGGATTGTAGTGAAGCGCATGGGCTAGATGGTGTACAGATGCTACTTGTGGAGCCCTTGATTTCTGTGAATGCTGTGCGAGCGGAGTGGCTTCTGCAGTGAAGGCTATGCCACATCCAAACCCTATCATAATCCAATTGGTTATCTGTTTACGACATTGTCTCATCGCTGAGTTTCCTTTGCGTAAGCTTGCGCAGCCAAGGCCAACACCTTCGGCACATAGCGCATGGTTTGGGTATAAGGGGGTATCCCCCCGTAATGGAGGACTGCTTGAGGTCCCGCGTTATAGGCAGCGAGTGCTAATGGGACAGAACCTTTTGACCAATGTAGCAAGTGATGAAGATAACGCGTGCCCGCATCTACATTTTGCCGAACAGAGAACACATCATGGACACCATACCTGGCCGCGGTTGCGGGCATAAGTTGCATGACCCCGTCAGCACCTTTCGGTGAAATGGCTTGGCTGTTGCCGCCAGATTCTACTTGAACTACAGATTTAATTAGCCATTTCGGAACATTGTAACGTTTTGAGGCTACGCTGATAGCCGTCTTGACGCTTTGTGCTCCCAGGTTGCGCGCTGGGTTCGTTTGCTCTGAAGACGGCACGTTTGTTGCGGGCTTGATTGGTGGCATCCATTGGCGCAAATAGGCTGGCTCAACGGAACTGCTGGGCTGCGTGTATCGGAAAAATGCCTTTCCGCACGGGCGCTGGGTCAACAGCGGTGCCCCATGGGTTGGGTGACACAGGTATATGGTGCCTGCATGGCCGAACCCTACCGTCAAAAAAAACATTGGGAGTAACAGGGGACGAAGCATGTGTTTTCTCATCCTTGTTTGAGCACAGCTTTACCCATGTCCAGCATTGGCATATACATGGCAATCAGGAAATAGGTCACCAACACACCCATAATGACCAGCATCACAGGCTCTACCAATGCCTTGATACGTTCCGATGAGCGTTCTGCTGCTTCTGTATAAAATGTGGACATGTTATTCATCATTTCATCAATGCGACCTGTCGCTTCTCCTGATTTGAGCATTTGGAAAAACACCTTGCTGAAGGTGTTGTCTGGGGAAGCTTCTATCATGGCGGCTGAAATGGTTTGCCCCATCATGACTGACTCGGCAGCGTCCTCCAGTGCAATCTGGAACAGTGCATTGCCCGCAGCATTGGCAGCCAGTTGCAGCGCTTCAACTATCGGCACGCCTGCCTTGTATAATCCGGCCAACAATGCGGCAATACGGGCCATGATGGTCGCCTGTAGTAAAGGCCCTATAATAGGCATGCGTAGCAGTACCCGATCTCGCAGATAAATCCCTCCGCTACTTCGATTAAAATAGGCGTGGAATGCACCGGTCATACCCAGGATCAGGGCGAGCAATAAAATTCCGTCATGGCGAAGAATGCTGCTAAGGTCCAGCACGGACTCTGTTATTGCCGGCAACTTCATGTGCGCAGAATGATAAAGATGCGCAAAAACTGGGATAACCTTCTCCAGCATAATGATGAATACGCCGATGGTGATTACCACGACTATTGCTGGGTATGTCATGGCGCTTGTGGCCATTTGTCGAGTTTTGTTCTGTCGATCCAGCATGGTGGCCACACGGCTCATCGCCTCTGGTAATGTTCCTGACTCATCGCCAGCTTTTACCATCGCCAGGTAGACTGGTGGAAACTCGCGAGATCTTTCTGCGAATAAGCTGTAGACCGTACGCCCAGCCATAGCGCCGAGATAGAATTCTTGCATGTATTGGCGCTGGTTTTCGCTAGTTGCGGAGTCAACCAGTGATTCAAGAGCTTCTGCAAAAGGCAGCCCTGCCGAAAGCAACGAGACCATTTGCCTAGTGAAAAACATGACTTCTTTTCGGTTTAGATGCATGTGGTACCCCTAGTGATTTACGGTGTCAGGTGTTTTAAATGTTTCGTAGGCGAATTATATTTTTTCAGTGACGCTCTCTGGCAATTCCATACTGTGGGTATGCGATACGCCAAGAAAATATCCACGCTTTCGTGCAGCTTCCCCAATGACATGGGTGATTCCTGAGGCGAATCCGGCTAGTAGTGGGGTGACGAAATCTCCGTCCTGAAAGCCTGCACCGCCGACCCCGTAAAACCAGCCACTGGTCCACTGTGCTGCTGCTCCGGCACCATACAAGTCCGGCAAGACTGTACCAATGAACGCTAGTGCATAAGCTAATGGCCATGGAAATCGGTTCCCCAACAAAAAGGCCAGTGTCGGCCAAATAATGATGCTTCCGGTGAAGATATGCAGTCCGGTAGAACCCCAGTATTGGGTGTGAATTCCAACGGTTACGGCGAACAGCGTGAAACCGGTAACGATTTGCTTGTCTTTGGCCTGGCGCCAGTATTTAAGGATGAGCGCAGTGGTAACTGTTCCAGGCAGGACGGCTCCTTCCCATACCGTGATATTGGAAAGGTAATTTGGGAGTGGCGTAGCTAAAAACCAGAGCCATTCCAGATGCAACCAAGACCAGACTGTAGGATGTACAAGCATGCTTTCACCCCTTAAAAAGGCGCAAGCCAATGGCTGCGCCGTGAAATGGATCCTCTCCTTTTCAGTTGGCCCCATTGCTGGGGCGAACCAAACAGTTACTTAAGGAGCAGTGGCGCCAGGGTCAATAGCACCGTTAACACTGATATAAACGGAGCAAGTGCCGGTAAACGGATTGGCCAAGGCGGTTCCAACGGTACCGCATGCACCTGGGAAGTCTTTCTGGATTGCGTCAGCCGCGTCCGTAGCAGCAGTGGAGTTGGTGCCGACAGTGCCATCAAGATTCACGTTTATCAGGTAATACGGTTTTTTCTGGGGAGAAGAGATCTGCCCGGGAACCGTAGCGTCACTCAACACACCAATTTCACCTGGGACTGTGGAAGTTGTAACGTTATAAGCATACGCAGCGGCTTCGCCACCCAGCGGGTCAGCTGCCAATGGACTGAGTACTGCTTTGGTGTTCACGGTTCCGGCGGTGCTGGATACGATAGTGGTTTGCCCTGCCTGTGCGGCTGCCACTGCGCTGGCTGAGCCGCTGATCGCATTACGGAAATTTGCAGCAACGTCGCCGCCCTGTGCAGATGAGATATACTTCTCATACTGCGGGATGGCGATAGCCGCCAAAATGCCGATGATTGCAATAACAATCATCAATTCGATCAGGGTAAAGCCCCCCTGTTTTGATACTACCGAGTGTGAGCTCGATTTTGCGATTTTACTCATGGCCATAACCTTTGCATGCAATGTCAGGATTGACGTTTCATTGTATGCAGGGCGGAAGCCCCTATTTTTGGAGGTGTTCTGGTGCACAGGAAGGGTTGGTGGATCTTCTTGAGGTCACAGGGGTTGGTATCTAACATTACGTTTGCTAGATACCTGGCAGCGTAGTTTGACCGAGTCCAAAACCATGATGTCACGTTACGCGAATACTGCTAGCCCACTTGCATACTTGGTGATCGAGCAACCCATTATGGACGGCATAGGGCAGTGATGTATCCCGTTATGAAGCGATTGCAGAAGAAGTAAGCAGAAGTTCGTCGGGTATCAGTGGATAAAAAATAGCTTGCCAGAATTGTTTTCTGGCAAGCTATATGTTTTTTTGTTTTTTTGTTTGTGCGGCTTTAGGCTAAATGATCCCGGCCTGTGCAAGGGCGAGTTGATATCCTTGATCATTGTGGGAGGCATGCACTGAACCTATCACTGAATTCAGTACGGCGTCTTCCTTGGAGAGTTTCCTAACGCTACGGTATGTTGGTGCGGCCAACAGGCAGATCGTGCCTTGCCGAACCAGACGACCAATTACACCAACAGCGTTTTCAGAGATTACGTCCATATCGTCGATAAAGACTATATCTGGGTCTTGCTGGGCGACACCTTTTAGTGCGTTTTCTAAACTTGGCGAATCGACGCCTATTTCGATTTGATCGATTATCTTGTTGGTCGAGTTTTGCAGGTAACAAAGAGGCTGTTCAATGGTAACCGCTCTGTGCTGTCCGTTTTCTCGAAGGCTCCATTGCTGAAGGATGGCGGCAGCCACGGTGCTGATTGTTCGAGCGCTATCTCCGTTCAGGTTGATAATGCCTCTGGCCGGGTGAGCTATCCAATTCGTGAAGAAGTCATTCGCAATATCAATATTGAGGCTTGGTATTTCCGAAGATGCTGGGACCCGCCGAAAAACAAAGCTCGGGACGCTGCGTTGGATAATGCAGCTCGCATTAAATCGCCCTAGATCAGGCACAGAAACGGCCGTGTGGAGATGTCCGTTTGCGTACAGTTGCTGGTATTGCTGGGTATTGTTCATGCCCACGAGTTTTGTTTGCATTTGCATGACGTCACGACTGGTTATAGGTTTTCCTTCTTCCATGATGGCGGTGCCTGTGTCGCCCTCCACAATTATTGGTGCGCCAACGGAGACAGTGATGCTCAGCGATCCATGGGGATGCAGACGGCATGCGCTTTCAAGCTTCTCGTGAATAATATTTGCATCCAATGGGGTTACTCCTTAATGATGATTTTACGCCAAGTCTCAGCTACAGGTGTGCACTCCGGAAGGAAATTTGTGTTGCAGGTACCTTGCCGCATTCTGTGTTGATCGTTTCGGCGCCTAAGCTGCTGGCCATTCAGGAACCAAGCAGGTGTAGATAACCCGAGAGAATGGCTTGTGGCCACAGCAGCATGAGCCAGCCCCCCAGTGCCAGGTAAGGACCAAAGGGCATGGCATAGTCCCGTCCCTTGCCGCGCAGCAGAAAGCTCAGAGCGACTAAGCCGCCACTCAGTGCCGCAATAAACAGGGTTAAAAAGACCGCTTGCCAGCCCAGCCAGGCACCGATCAAAGCGAGCAATTTGAGATCACCGCCGCCCATGCCATGCTGCCCGGTTGCCCGATGATATACTGTAGCCAGCAACCACAGACTGCCGTAGCCAACGCATGCACCAAGTAACGCATCCAGGGGCGTCACCAGAGCGATTCCCGGACATACAAGTGCTGATCCATTCAGCAGTAATCCAATCAACAGTGCAGGTTTGGTAATACGATCTGGCAACAGTTGCGTCTCCAGATCAATGATGGCCAGTGCCAGCAGTACCCAGGTTAAAACCAGGGCCGGGATCAGTTGCCAGGTGAGGCCCAGTTGTCCGACGACCACCAGACTGAGCAGGCCGGTCAGGAGTTCCAGCGCAGGATAACGCCAAGCAATAGGGTTGCCACAACCATGGCAGCGGCCACGCAACATCAGCCAGCTCAGGACCGGGATATTTTCCCAGGGCCGCAGTAGATGGCCACAGAGCGGGCAGTGCGACGCGGGATGGATGATGGATTCGCCGCTAGGCACCCGATGTACCACCACATTAAGGAAGCTGCCGATGAGCAAGCCCAGCAGCGCGATCAAGATGTAGGCTGCACTCATTGCGCCGCTCGATATGCACGGGAAAACCCATTGTTGTCACGTGACGGTGTCATCGTATACCGGCCCACTACCCGCCAGGCAGCCAACGCAGAACGGCTGGTCAGTAGCTTTAGCATTAACGTGATCTGGCATCTCCAGGTACTTATCTGTTTAACCATGTTTTTTCCTATGTCTTTCATGAAAAATATGACGGAACCTTATTTGTTTTATTGGTTTTCGCGCCACTGCAAATAGTCCAGTATATCCAGGAATCCCGCCGCCGACGCGTTGTGCTCGATAGTCCAGCGGGTTTCGCCATCCTGAACATAAGGGATCAAATCCTCCGGGATGCGTTCTGCTCTTTCTGTTTTTTCTATGGCGGCAGCTTCCTGCTCGCGCACCCATTCATCCCACTCCTCATCATGGCGAACATCCGCATCCATTTTAGCCATGATCCCCTGCATGCATTGATCAATGATTAAATTTTGCTCCGCTACAGGCTTCTCCCAGAGTTTTTGATCTATGGCCATTTTCAGGCAATCATTGGGAAATTCACTGTGTTGATCCAGCCACTCAACGGCTGGCGCATCAAAAAGTGCTTCTGGCAGCGCAAACCATGCCGCATAACACGCGGCACTGTTTTCGCTTTTTTTGGTTGTGTGTTCCCATGGTTTCGGTATTTTGAATCTGTCGCTATCCCCATACCATGCAGACCGTATCAAGTCTTCCCTTTTGGCTATCAACTCTGGATCGCCATAATGCGGCTCAACAACGATCTGATACCAATTAAAAGCGGCATCGGGAAGTTCTTCTGGCTGGATGCCTAACACGTCGGCATACCACTGGCGATCTCTTGCGTCATCCTGTGCGATCATTTCCGCCCATGAATCACCTTCCAATCGGCCTTCCAAGTCTTTTGCACGCGCCCCATTGCGATCTTCCGCCAACTGCTTTTCAGAATCCCGCACCAATATCTCCCACGCCGGTGGGGGCGGGCACAACCCTGCGTTGATCAGGCGGAGATTTTCGGCATTTATCCACTGCATATCTGTATCAGATTCGACCGGCATGGACACCTCCAATGCCAGGCGTAGCATGGCATCTTCAGAGGAGACGAGACCCTTTCCAAGTCCATTTTTAACCCGGCCATTACCCATGCGCTCCTGCAGTAGGCGCTCGCGCCAGGCCACGCCAGACGGCTTTTTACCCGCATTCTCCATGCTGGAAGTGTATTTTTTGAGCCAGATGTACAGGAATTTCTGACGCACGGCCGCGTGCTCCAACACCAGGTCGTGAAAACGCTGATAAAACACTTCGTCATGTCCGCAGGAGAGGCTATCGCCCTGGTGGGAAATCTCATGCTCCACGAGACTGAAAATCTTCATCGCCGTTTCCATGGGTTTTGTTTTTAATGACAAGACCTGTTTACGGTCGATGGCAATATAGGAGGCCCCATCGGTCCATGCCTCCGCAGTGTTGGAGTCCCCCATAAACAGGCGGAAACGGATGCCGCCCTGTGTACGCCTGCCGTACCAGAATTCACCTCCGGTGCAGATGGCCGCATACTGTTCCAGACACCATTTGAGCGCGGTCCATGCCCGCCGGGTTTCCTTGTCTAGCGTGTTATCCGGAGCAAGGGCAATTCGGCTTTTAAACGCTTTTTTAAGCACATCAAAGGAAAGCAGCGAGGGTACGGAGAGGCGGTTCAACCCCCAATACTGGATAGCGTTAGCCGCCACATGTTCGCGTAGGCTGTCCTGAATCCGCCCGATGGCTTCCACGAAATCCAGCGCACTGTACAAACCGAAACGCGAGAGCGTGATGGGATGCACG
>JAAOMR010000809.1 GCA_018853935.1 Acidithiobacillus ferrivorans | reverse complement strand
GCCGCCCGTTGCGGATCGGCGTCCTGGCTCTCGAAGAATTCACGACGGGTATGCGCCCAGCACTGGGCATGGGTCAGCCCTTCCGTTTTCTTCTCGTAGCGGCTGTAGGCCGCATAACCATCGGTGATCAGCACGGCACCGGGTGGTGCCGTCAGTCCCAGGAGCTGATCCACATGTTCTGCCCGGCGGCTCTCGCAATACGGGAAGCAGATCTCGTCCCGCTCGCCATAGACCGGCCAGAAATAGCCCTGCTTCATCTTCCCTGGT
>JAAOMR010000808.1 GCA_018853935.1 Acidithiobacillus ferrivorans | reverse complement strand
TGGGGGCCGACACGCTGCCGGCTCATGTCAGCACTGCCCACGCCATCGTTTTGCCGGCGCGCAGCGGCACGACCGTGTCCTGCCCGAAATGCAGTTCTTCGGGTACCGTCCAGCTCCGCCGCTCCAGGGTGAGGGTGTCCCGGTTGCGCGGCAGTCGGTAGAAATCGGGTCCGTGGAAGCTCGCGAAGGCCTCCAGGCGGTCGAGCGCACCGGCGCGCTCGAAAATTTCGGCATACAGTTCCATTGCGG
>JAAOMR010000807.1 GCA_018853935.1 Acidithiobacillus ferrivorans | reverse complement strand
AGGTCGTCGTAAAAGTGGTGGATAAGGATGGACAGGAGCAATGGAAGCCGACCCATCGCAACCGCTTCGATGTGAAAGTTGCCGATATGCCGCTCAAGTCCGCACCGCACCTGGCAGACGTCGCAGGCAAGGCGGGATTTCGCCACGATGCCGCCACTGGCCGTGTAACCATCCCGGCGGAGGATTATCTTGCCGCCAAGGCGGAACTCTCGGTGCTGTCCGCGTCCGGGCACTACGCCCTGCACCAGTCCAGCCAGATCCCGTTCGCGGATCTCCAGCCCACCGAAAAATACGCCCTGGTCTCCGCCGGGCTGGCAGACGAGAACGACCTGAACCGTCGTGGCGTCGCTGCGGTGCTGACTTCCGACCGTCTGCTGGAAATCCGCCGTGCGCAGACTCCCGAAAACCTCAAGGG
>JAAOMR010000806.1 GCA_018853935.1 Acidithiobacillus ferrivorans | reverse complement strand
AGAAAGAAAATCCCTCAGCGAATACATAATAAACCTCATTTTACATTACCATAAAACTGCACACCCTGACGTGTCACTTAAAGCGGTGTTAGGCTGGATGAAAATGTAAATGCCCATCGCAACGTATACCCCTTCCGCTATCCATCACCCTACCACCTTTGATAATCTTATGGATATTTCCTGAATTTTCGTTAGTGAATATAAGGTGGTTGGTGGTATAAGGAGAAAGAAAAACCCGCAGAATGCATAATAGACATCATTTAATACTACTACAAAAACCACCTCTGACATGTTGTTTTAGGTGTGTTTGACTGGATGAAAAAGAAGAATCCATCGCAATGAATACCCCTTTCTCCCTACACCCCACACCACCCTTGATAATCTCATATCGACATTTTAATCATCAAATAGCTATTTTATTTTTAAAAATCAGATGGAGACTTTCTAAATCATCATCAGCTAATAAAGGTGGTGTTGGGGTGTAGGGAGAAAGAAAATCCCTCAGCGAATACATAATAAACCTCATTTTACATTACCATAAAACTGCACACCCTGACGTGTCACTTAAAGCGGTGTTAGGCTGGATGAAAATGTAAATGCCCATCGCAACGAATACCCCTTCCGCCATCCATCACCCCACCACCTTGGTAATCTTATGGATATTTCCTGAATTGTCGTTAGTGAATATAAAGTGGTGGGGGTGTAGGGAGAAAGAAAATCCCGCAGCGAATACATAAAAACCTCATTTCGCATTACCATTAACCGTACACCCTGACGTGTCACTTAAAGCGGTGTTAGGCTGGATGAAAATGTAAATGCCCATCGCAACGAATACCCCTTCCGCCATCCATCACCCCACCACCTTGGTAATCTTATGGATATTTCCTGAATTGTCGTTAGTGAATATAAGGTGGTGGGGGTGTAGGGAGAAAGAAAATCCCTCAGCGAATACATAAAAACCTCATTTCGCATTACCATTAACCGTACACTCTGACGTGTCACTTAAAGCGATGTGGCTGAATGAAGAGGAAAAAGCCCACCGTGCAGTATACACGCCTCTCGTCACAGCCTTCTCCATCCACCTATTGCAAAGCGCAGCCCTGCACCACCCCTTGATGACAAATATTGCTCGGTATGTTCAATCATCAACTTCACAATCATCAACAGGTATGCTTTTGCCCTGTAACCATGGAAGCTATGAAGCGTGTTATGGATTTAAGGAGACTGTCATCATGACTGCTGCTATTGATTTTGCGGATATGTGGTCCACCCCGCCGCCAGGCTCCATTGTGCCGCCGTCAGGTAGCGAAGACTACACGGTCTGGCTGATACGCATGCATGGCGACCCCGAGTGGAATCCCGACCGGGAAAATCATGCGATGACCGACTGGCGGGACGAGATGATTCGGCTGATTTCTGCTTATCAGCGCTCCAGGGCGATGGATGACGCCCGCTGCGCGGCCATTCATCACGCCAAGCTCATGCACCGTCATCTACTTGATCTGGGATATCCAGCCAGCGCGGGGCGGGATGTGAAGACCTTCCTCTGGTGGATGACACACCGGGAAGGGTGGCTGCTGACCGAAACCTCTGCCGCAGCCTGAAAAATATCCATAACACCGATAAAATTATGCAGCGTCCGGCACCCGCATTTAGATGTGCAGGCCAGTCGCTGTCGCCATATTCACCAGGGCATCCAGGGTAAACAGGTTGATCTTGCCGCGCACCAGGTCAGATACGCGTGGCTGAATATAAATTTTTTGTATGTTCCGGCAACCCCTAAACTTCCCTCAT
>JAAOMR010000805.1 GCA_018853935.1 Acidithiobacillus ferrivorans | reverse complement strand
CGTTCCAGGTGCGCTCACCGATGACTTCTTCAGTGGCAGTGTTGCACGACTCCCGCTGGAAACTATCCAGCAGATCGGTAAATTCATGGTACCGCCGCCCCGGTACGGCCAGGATAAACTCCAGAGACTGCCCGTTGGCCAGCCGGATCGCCTGCAACGCCTCCAGATTGTCCAGACTCAACAACCCGCGATCCGCGATGAGCACCAGGCGCCGCACTGTCGGAAAGCGCTCCAGCACTTTGCCCAGGGTCGGCAGCAGCGTTTTGGTCTCAGCGGTGTTGCCATC
>JAAOMR010000804.1 GCA_018853935.1 Acidithiobacillus ferrivorans | reverse complement strand
ACACCCTGACGTGTCACTTAAAGCGGTGTTAGGCTGGATGAAAATGTAAATGCCCATCGCAACGAATACCCCTTCCGCCATCCATCACCCCACCACCTTGGTAATCTTATGGATATTTCCTGAATTGTCGTTAGTGAATATAAGGTGGTGGGGGTGTAGGGAGAAAGAAAATCTCTCAGCGAATACATAAAAACCTCATTTCGCATTACCATTAACCGTACACTCTGACGTGTCACTTAAAGCGGTGTTAGGCTGGATGAAAATGTAAATGCCCATCGCAACGAATACCCCTTCCGCCATCCATCACCCCACCATCTTGGTAATCTTATGGATATTTCCTGAATTTTCGTTAGTGAATATAAGGTGGTTGGTGGTATAAGGAGAAAGAAAAACCCGCAGCGAATACATAAAAACCTCATTTCGCATTACCATAAACCGTACACTCTGACGTGTCACTTAAAGCGATGTGGCTGAATGAAGAGGAAAAAGCCCACCGTGCAGTATACACGCCTCTCGTCACAGCCTTCTCCATCCACCTATTGCAAAGCGCAGCCCTGCACCACCCCTTGATGATAAATATTGCTCGGTATGTTCAATCATCAACTTCACAATCATCAACAGGTATGCTTTTGCCCTGTAACCATGGAAGCTATGGAGCGTGTTATGGATTTAAGGAGACTGTCATCATGACTACTGCTATTGATTTTGCGGATATGTGGTCCACCCTGCCGCTAGGCTCCATTGTGCCGCCGTCAGGTAGCGAAGACTACACGGTCTGGCTGATACGCATGCATGGCGACCCCGAGTGGAATCCCGACCGGGAAAATCATGCGATGACCGACTGGCGGGACGAGATGATTCGGCTGATTTCTGTTTATCAGCGCTCCAGGGCGATGGATGACGCCCGCTGTGCGGCCATTCATCACGCCAAGCTCATGCACCGTCATCTACTTGATCTGGGATATCCAGCCAGCGCGGGGCGGGATGTGAAGACCTTCCTCTGGTGGATGACACACCGGGAAGGGTGGCTGCTGACCGAAACCTCTGCCGCAGCCTGAAAAATATCCATAACACCGATAAAATTATGCAGCGTCCAGCACCCGCATTTAGATGTGCAGGCCAGCCGCTGTCGCCATATTCACCAGGGCATCCAGGGTAAACAGGTTGATCTTGCCGCGCACCAGGTCAGATACGCGTGGCTGAATATAAATTTTTTGTATGTTCCGGCAACCCCTAAACTTCCCTCAT
>JAAOMR010000803.1 GCA_018853935.1 Acidithiobacillus ferrivorans | reverse complement strand
AAACTAATTACACTGACGATTACCCAGGCGACGACGCGCTGGCCGATGCTGGCGGAATGCAGTGATTTCAGTCTAAGCAAGGCGAAACTTACAGCGGTTAATCTGGAGCATGTGGTCAAGGATCGTTCGACTTCCGGGCTGAA
This sequence comes from Acidithiobacillus ferrivorans, assembly GCA_018853935.1. GTDB lineage: Bacteria > Pseudomonadota > Gammaproteobacteria > Acidithiobacillales > Acidithiobacillaceae > Acidithiobacillus > Acidithiobacillus ferrivorans. Next base: position 498 of record JAAOMR010000803.1, on the reverse strand, counting down.
ACAGGCAGGCATTATGTATTTGATGGCCCGCTTCCTGTTGACCAAGGATTTCTTGTTTCACCCGCTAGACGCCAAATCCGCGCCAGATGCGTATCGACATTATCATGAGATTCGTGCCGAGCGCCTGTTTACGTCTCCGAAAATGGGTGTTTATGACGAATTGCACAATACCAACGGTCTGGAAGCGATTACCAACCAACTGGAGAAGGATGCGCGAGAATGGCGCAAGAATAACGGGATTTTGTTGCTGGCCTCGCAGATGCCGCAGGATTTTAGCGATGTACTGGTAGATATTGCGACCAGCATTTACATTCTGACGAATCCTTATGGTCCCAAGGATAACCCACTGGTGGATAAATTCTCACTAACACCTGATGAGGCACAGATCATTAGTGGTTATTGCGTGGGTGCGGGAGAAGGTGGATCGGCGGCTTTCTGTATCTGGCGCACGAAATCCGGTGGTACGTTCAAACAATTGGGATATGTCATGGCTCCACC
>JAAOMR010000802.1 GCA_018853935.1 Acidithiobacillus ferrivorans | reverse complement strand
GATCCTTGACCACATGCTCCAGATTAACCGCTGTAAGTTTCGCCTTGCTTAGACTGAAATCACTGCATTCCGCCAGCATCGGCCAGCGCGTCGTCGCCTGGGTAATCGTCAGTGTAATTAGTTTTAAAATCGGTATGCCCAAATGCGGATGCTGGATGTCCCCAAACTGGCTGGTGATGACCGGATCATCGTTACATACATTGATCATATCCGACAGAACCGGCATGGCATGCAGTTGCGCGGACATGGCGAGATCGATCTCTCCTTTCGCAAAAAGCGCATCCACCACATCCCACCATTTCGTTTTACGGTCCGTTTCTATATTCTGCATGGCCGCGTCGATTTCCCGGTTCTTGCCCTGTACGTACAGATGCGGTTGCCCATGAACACCATCGGAACGTAAGCGATATACGGAATCCACCAAAGGCATCGCTATCTGATCGACAAAATCCTCAGAAGTTTGTCCGGGTTGACGTACAATCGATACCAGCAGATTCACCAGAAACGCCTTGTGCGAACCCAACGGAAAACGGTAGCCCAATGGCGTATCGAACGGGTTGATAACTCGCCCATGAGTGTGTAGATCAAATCCCACTGCGAGATCCGGGTCCTTCAGGAAATAACGCAACATCTCGATGACGGCCAAACCGCCATAACCCACGTCGGCAAGTGCCACATAGGGCAGAGAATCATTTTGCGACAAAATCAGCGATAAAATCTGATTCGCCACCATGACCGACTTTCCGTATCCAGACAAACCAAAAATCAGGCCGATAAAGCTGTTCTGCACTCGTGAATCACCCAGCGCAAACGGCATGATCTTCCGTTGCAGAGAACGCAGCCAGAAGGTCGCTCGTGCCGGATCATCTGCTGACCACGGCGAGGTCGCCATTCCAAACGGCATCAGTTTCAGGGCATCGGACAGGTTGATCGGCAAAATCGGTGTGC
>JAAOMR010000801.1 GCA_018853935.1 Acidithiobacillus ferrivorans | reverse complement strand
TGGCGCAGGCGGCGGAGATGATCCTGCGCATCGCCGCCCATTTTAGCGATAAGCCACCCCTCCTGGTCGTCTGCGACAGTTGGTTCGGTAATAACGGTCTGTGGAAGCCCCTGAGTGCATCGGGACAATCCATCCACCTGCTGTCCCGCCTGCGTACCAATACCGCCCTGTACGCGGAACCGAATGACGCCGCCAAGACCGCCAAAGGGCGGCCCCGCAAATATGGAGACCGCTGCGGCTCGGTGACGGATCTAGCCGCATCTTTCCGGGACCTAGCGCAGACGTTCTCGGTCATGCTCTACGGCAAACAGCGCGATGTGCTCGCCTACGATCAGGTCTTTATGCTCAAAAACCTGCGCTGCCCGGTGCGGGTCACCTGGGTTTTTCGCAAGACCCAGTGGGTGGCCTTCTTCACCACGGACCTGACTCTCTCGGTGACACAGATCATCGAATACTATGGCGCCCGCTGGAAGATCGAAGCGGGCTTCAAAGAGATCAAACAGGAGATCGGCAGTGCCCGCAGCCAGACCCGTACCGCCGATGCGGTCACGAACCACCTCAATTTCTGCCTGCTGGCCACAACCCTGACCTGGATCTACGCGGATCGCATCGAGGCAGACCCCGAGCGCCGCCATATCGTCAAAGGCCGGACCAGTTTTGCCTTCTCCGATGTCCGTAGACTCATCGCGGACGAAGCACTCTCCGACCATTTTCTGGGGCTTTGGCCCAATCTCTGCAAACCCCTCCATAAATCATTCACCAAGGTGCTCATGCGTATGGTGGCTTGAGCTTTGCCGATCAGCAAAATGTGAAATTCAGTGAAACTTCAGTTCTGACCATCCCAGATATTTTCTCCGCAGTTTTCCGCGCCCATATTTTTCGCGGCATTCCAGAGTACGTCGTTTGCTATGCCGACAACGGGCCGGGCGTTCATCTCTCGCGCCAGCGTCATCTCATTCAGCATCTCCCCACGCAATCTAGACACTGCGGCTAGACAAGCTGCTCCGCATGTGTAAATGGTGGTTTGTCTGGGCAGGTGCAGAGGGTTTGTCACCATTTTCTTTTCCTTCTTTCCAGAATCCGCAGGTACTCATCCCGCAGCACACTCCAGACCAGACCCCCCATCAACAGGGCCGGAGTAGCTATAATCACCAAGAACAGCAGCGAATCGCCGAAATGCGTCATTTCCCAAACGCATGAATACCCGAAAATGAAATGGGCGATCAGGTTGCTCAAGACGCCTAATATGAGCACCACCATGAAAACGATAAAAATCAGCATGGCTATTTCCAGCAGCAGGGAGCGGAGGGCTGCCAGTTTTTCGCTCAGTGCGTAATTGGTGTTATTCATCAGAAATTACCCGGTTGTAACATCCCACTGCAGGTGGATATGCTTTGAGGGGGGAAGGTTTAACATCTTCCAGGCTCGTTTCGGTAGAGGCGTGGATTGACATCTTTTGCCGACGGCAATAAAACCACCAGATGGCGCTGCCCAGCGCAATGACGTCCACCGGTATCAGGGTGTAATTTCCGCCATGCCATGCAATCATTACCCAAACCAGAGGACTAGCCATGGACAAAACCCGCATGGGGATTTCTGTTAAAGTCTCTGCCCCCCGAATCCAGAGGAAGGCTACAACCGGCAATGTATTCCAGATGCCGACTGGGGGCGCCAGACAGACTACGATGCTGATGGCTACAACCACGACGATAATTTGGCCGCTTTTACGCCATTTTGCATACTCTGGTCGTTGAAGTAGCGGCGGACGAATCAGCAGCGTTTGGAAGAAAGACGAAAATCCGGCGGTTAATGAAACTGCTGCTGCGGTGTCCTGTCTGGTCAACCACAGACTTCCCGCCCAAAGAAGACAGTTTCCGAAATTAATCAGGAGAAACTCTGTTTTGCTCCGGCTAAGACCAAACTGCCATAACGCCAGCGGCAACTTGACAAGTCCCAACAGGTTGGCGACCAACCAAGTTGAAGGCGTCATTACTGAAAATTGGCCTTAGTGAGCGATTCTGAGTTATCCATTCTCGAACTACTGACAGAGAATGACACCAGTTCCAGAATTTGGTGATTCGCGTTCATCGGGGGGGCCCTTTTCGTAGCAGTCGGCTGCATCATTAATCAGCGTGGCAAGAAGATAACCTTGTGGTGTGCCCCCCCTGCTGCAGCCAGCAATGCCTGCACGGGTTGTCGCGTCCCTGTGCTGTGCCTCCGCATGACGACGCAAACTTTGTGGTGTTGGAAGCGCATCGTCCAGAAGCAGGACAATAATGTCGTGCCATAATGATGAAGCGATGATGGCGTAGCGACCTACTTCAGTGTGTTGAACAGTGATGTTCATCCCGCATACCTCAGCACAGCGTTCGCATACCGCACAGCTTCGGCCGGACGTTCACCATCGGCCACCGAAGTCGGCCCCGCGTTATACGCGATCAACGCCAGACGCTTGCTCCCACCGAACTGACGGATGAGACTCGCGAGATACCGCGCACCCCCGTTGATGTTCTCCCTCGGGTTCCATGGATTGACGTGCAGAGCGTCCCAGGCGGTGACTGGCATCAACTGCATGGGACCAATGGCCCCGGCGCTGCTGACGCGGCGTGCTGATTCATTGATTTCACCGCGATTTTCGACGTGCAGCACAGACGCAACCAAACGTGGTGAGATATGCGCTTTGCGAGCGGCTTGTAGCACGTCTTTCGTCCATTTTCCGGCCAGGTGATGGAGTGATCTCATGGCTGCCGACTGCACGGCCGTCGCCTGCAAGGCTATTGCTGCGGGCTTTCCTGCTGCTGTCTGCAAGATGCTTTTGAGATTATTGAGTGGTGCCGTGGAGCTGTGTCCAAGGGTTACAGGGACGCCATGATTGGACGCCACCTGATGTGGAGTGCTCATGGAAAAAATGGTCGCAATGATCATGGCGAGTTTATGCACGGGGGCCCTCCTGAACCATTGCAGGTCCCGCTGGCTGCGAAAGCCCCGACATGACAGACTCGCCGGCGGTGACAGTCACTACCGTCCCCATGCGGGTCAGGCGATACACCATACGCGCGGCATCCAGAGGCATCTCCACACAGCCCGCGCTTTGCGGAAAGCCGTACCGTGCGCGGGGGAAGTAATGCAGGGCCCGGCCACCATCGAAGTAACTGACCCACTTGATGCCCGTGTCGTCGTAAGGCTGCCAGCGCACCCATGCGCCGTGCCAAAGTCCTGCAGACAAGTGCGAAGCACTAGCGGATCGGATAGGCGACAGTCCTGCGGACGGCGACTGTCCTGCAGACGGCGAGGGGTTTTGATTGTCGTCTTCCGATACGGGAACTGGAACCGGAACCGGGAAAAACCCCTGCATCGTAGTCACGCGATACCGTTGAACGATGGGCCACGAACCGTTGGGCGTGGAATGCAGGATGCCGGTGTTGGCGCGGGTGCGGTAGAGGGCGCGGAACTGTCCCTTTACGCGCCATACGGTTACGGTCTCCGGCGCCGGTGTGCCATCATGCTTATCCACCTTCACCCAAGTGAACGGCCATGGATCTGGCGGGAGACATTCCGACTGTAATGGTCCACCAAAACAGACATCTTTCTGTGCCGCCGCCAGTTGCATGGCAGCACCACGAATGAACGCCGACGGATGTTCCCGCATGGCGCGGATCAGTGCGGGCGGGCGATGCTGGCCAGCCATAGGCAAGTAGCCCAGATCGGACAGCACGGCGACCGGGATCATCGGTTCGCGTTCCTGGTTTTCGCCAGCCACCCCAGAATGACTCCAGCACCAAACGTGGCGGCGCTCCAGACAACAGCCCGTAAGGGACTGTTGTCACTGCTGTTGCTGCCGACTAGGCTGTCTTCTGCGGGAAGCCTTGTAGCGGACAGGTCATTTGCAACGAGTGCGGTTGGATTTACGCCAGCACGGCGTCCAATGATGTAAAATGGGTCATTCGTCATGCCGCACTCTCCTTTAATGCTTCTTGCACATATTCACGCAGCCACGCCGAATCATTCCATTTACCTTTCCGTACCATGCAGGCGATCAACTTTTCGACGGCACTGCCATTAACGCTGTCCGCCCACTCATGGAAATCCGGGTCATCGCTGTAAGCGTCGATTAGGGCACCCATGCAATTGGCGTAACCAGCAGACAGGTGACCGGCGTCGAGATGGCGGAATATACGGTCGGCAATATGTTGTAAATTCGCCATCAAACTGTCACATGGACTGCAAGAACGATAAAAGCTTTCCATCAATGGCCAGTATCCTTTTTTTGCGCTCCATGAATCCGGCAATAAAGAGGACTGGCACACCAGCCATACCTATACCCGTAAATATAAGCCCAATCATCAACGCAAGCATGATGATGATGTTCACTCCCACACTTTTCGTTTGTATGAGGTTGAGACCTGGGATACAAGATGAAAGCGTGAAATACTTTCCGAAATATCGCGGGCGCTTCAGCTCATACCGCAATATCTCTTTATTATATGTAGCCACAAGATAGGTTTGTTGCCCGTCAATTCCACCATAAACCAAAGTGACATGATGTCCTTTTCGCCCAGTAACAGCATCCTTCAATTCCACTTCTTTTCCGTCGTCCGTCTTAACAAAATACTTTTCCCGCTCGACGATTTTGCTGCTAACCGTGGGTGCGCTTACATGCCCACCATAGGTAGGGTGAACGTAACCACCGCCCCCAGAGGACGAAACGTGTGTTTCTGTCCAGGTGACAGGGTCAGAGACGATCTCCGCATCTTTTGTGAAAAATCGAAATGTTGAGCCATTCCGCTCGTTACGCAGGTCTATTTCAGTCGTTGGCATGTGCACGTCCTATTTAGTGTAAATGTTTTGTAATGTCTGGTCGGCAATGTGGCGCATAGTTGCCGTCAGCCTTTGTTCTTCGTCCGTTGCTTGAACATTTCTGTTGAAAAACCAATGTGCGCATACACGGGCTAAAGAAGAGCTTCCATCTTACTGCAAATGGTGTTGATGCCGTTTTTTTGAGATGGCGCAATGGTGGACATGGGTGAAGCAAGCACTGCGATGGAGTTGACACCGATTCAGCCTGCTGTGTTTGGCTGAACGGAAGACGGCAACGGCACAGCTCTTGGTTGATGGTATTTTCGCTTAAACCCTTCCTGGTTAGGTGCCGTCGCACGTGACGCAAATGGTTGGTTTCGTGGTTTTGCCCGAACCAGATGTGAACACCCAGAAGCCGGTTTGCCATGGCGAGTGCGGATTGGCGCATATCTTCCGGCATATCCTCCAGGGGCATGCCCGGCGAATTTCCCCACGCAACGCGTTCGGCTGGGGTGACCAGATTCTTGAAGCATTCTTGCGGACCATCGGCGGGGTAGTGCGGATTTGGGAGGACAGTAGGGATGGAAAAAGCTTGAAGCCGGATGATCTCCTGGCGCAAATTGAAAAGACGTTCTGGAAACGAGGCTTTCAAGCTGGAAGATGACCATGCCCATTCTTCCTCAAATATTCCCATAATAAGGCGAGAGAACGCACCCTGCAGGGCGCCATGAATCGGGTAGTCATCCGGATAGTCGATGTGTATGCGACGATCGTTTTTGGATGAATGCATTAATGTCTCCGGCAAGTTGTGTCGAGTTGTGCTCACAACATGTCCATGGCGGAAGCCGTTAAAAAGAGCAAACAGGGCGGCATTTGGTCATGCTGTTGATTGGGTGGTTGTTTCCAGTTCGGTTGGCACCAAAAACGGGGGAGTGGACATCCCCCGCATGTCGATTAGCACATCCGCTGTTGGGAGCACGGCAGGGTCCACAGACGCGACGGCAAGGTAAACCAGCACCAGGTGCGCTCCCATGTTGGCCAATTGGTGCATTAGCAAGACCTGTGGACTAGACATATCCACGGATCTGAGTGCTTCCAGGACAATCGTTGCCAAGTCGAGTTGATCAAATATCACGACACAGGGCTGATCCATCTGCATGCTGGATGAGGGGTCTGCCATCTCAGGCTGGAGCAGGATGGGTGACCGTGGACGTCCGTCATAGATCCCACAGAATGCAGAATTGCCGTAAACGGTGAGCCCCTGATCGAGAGCGAGTTGAGCCATGGACTGTGCGGCCAGATTGTTACATGTGGCTACAGGACCGCGAATATGGGTGATGGTGCTTGACAACGGTTGGCCCTTTTTGGTGCGACAGTTGACTTTATGTGAGGACGCAGGAAACCATTGGCTAATGTTTGCCTGAAACGGTGCCTATTTGGCAAGTTCTACCCGCGGGCGGTAGGCTCCGCTTTGGAGGATCGCTTGAAAGAGAAGGCGATTCTCAAACCCACAAAAATTATGGTGGATATTTCAGCTGGTGTGATGCTGCTTTGCAGGCTGTACAACGCCAAAATGCTCTCGCGGACAGAAAACAAAATGGCGGTATCCAGGATGAGTGCTACCTGTAAGCGGTGCTTATCCTCGAGCCGGATGAATATCTGTGCGATCTCCACCATGATCATCACGTCGAATGCTTCGGTGATTGCGTTGCGCACGCTAATGGCGGCGGACGGCACGCGCCAATCAGCAATAATCACCCATATGTCCCCGATCAGGTGAAAAATCAGCACCATGGCGAGAATGAGCGTGGACCATGCGATTAGTAGTTCTATCAGGTGTGCAAACAGGTTGATTGACTTTTTGGTAAAATCATAAAGCAGCAAGAAGCATCTCCTGAAAATGGTTAAATTGCATCACGTCTTAGCTCTCACCGTCATGGTTGACGCTTATCGAAACTGCGCTGAAACCTCACCCTTCAGGGCATGGTGGTTGACGGTGGTCTATGGTCGACATTCAATGTGATCGTACCGGAAACACAAAAACCGCCCCAGATCTCCTTGTGGGAGAAATGGAGCGGTGGGTATGAACTGATTAGTCGGTGAGAGTGACTGATACATTACCCTCAGCGGTAACTGAGACGATGAACGAATGCCCGACGATGGACGCGTAACTGTCTAAACCCGCATCTCCTAGTATGTGCTGAAGAAGCAGCGATGGATCCGGGTTGCGAGCTTCCGACACCAAACGTGTAAACAAAGTGTTGTCTTCGCCGTATGCCTGTTCATTGTAATCGTCATCTTCGACATAAGAGGACGCCTGGCAGACAATTCCGAAACCGTTGGACTCGCTTGGCACGTAAAAAGTACACTTATCTTCATCGAAAACCGCTCCATCGTAATTAGCCTTCATTTCAACGGGTACGCCGCCGACGTCGAATGTTCCGCTCAACGTAAGCGCGTCACCCAGGATGACACTCTTCCCCGCCATAAAACGCCCATAAATTGCGAATGGCGCCTGTTGCTCGCTGAGAGATATACAGACTTCGCCTGTCAGGTGATGAACGTAAGGATGGACCCAATGTTCACTGTCAAGCCCGTCAGTAGCGACAAGTAGCCCGTCTTGAGCGTCAATGAATGCCATGTGTGCCATATTGTTATGATCGTAGCCGCCATTACAGGAACCGGAAAACAACTTTACTGCCCCGTCGATGACAGCCTGCTTGCTGACGTGGTTCGGCCCGTGACTTACTACGTGGTTGTTGGAGTTGCAATCGAGATCATTAACAAACCCAGTAATCACGTTCCCCGGCAAGAAAGGCAGGTCGTTGAGTAATGACTTGCAGTACGCCAGACAGGCCCCACCATAGGAATGTACAAATTCCTGAGCTTGTCCCTGCGCCAACATCTCCAGTTTCTTTTGGTGCAGGCGTTCGACATAGACTTTTATGATGGCTGATTGTATGGCGACACGGGCTTTGCCAGGGTCAATAACTGACGCACGATCTGGTAACCGCCCAAAAAACTTCGTCGGATCCAGATGGACCACCATGTGTTCATCGGGAAAACGCGAATGGAAGCCCGCATCGATGGGCAATCCCTGCAGGTAGACGGTCGGAGAACGGAACGTGATGCATAGGCTCTTGATATGAACCAGGCCGACTTCGGTCTGGGCCCAATCCAGTGCGTGTACCGCATGCGCATGGTTCAGCGGCTCCTTTGCACGATCCAAATAAACAGGCCCATTATCCAGATAGACAGGAACAGGAAACCCTTTGACGGCGTCCTTGAGAAACTGTAAGGAAGGCATGTTTGTCACACCTTCCATGCGGATAAATGTGCCTTCAACCATCTGGTGTGGTACCACGTGGATATCATCAAAAGCGATGGCGTCTTTAGTGACGACGCTCACCTGTTGTTTATTACTATTGATCTGCACTTTCTCGCAGGCAAAAAGGCAGCTGAGGAAGCCCATGCCATATGGTTTTTCCTCGCTGAGGATGGTTTCATCCCAGCCAGATTCGGCAATTGAGAACAAATTTTGCATGTCCGCGATGCCTTTACCGTCGTCCCATATCGTCAATACCTTCAACTCTGGTTTCAGCACGATACGGATCTGCGTGGCACCGGCGCGGCGGGCATTTTGCAGCAACTCAGTGACCCATGTGGTTCCTGTAGCGAAAGCCATTTTCAGATTACTCAGTAGGGCTTTTTCGTTGACGTTAATTTTGACAACAGCATTCATGGTTGAACTCCTTTTGGATATGAAAAGCCACAATCGAATGACTGTGGCTGAATGTGGCAAGGTGCTACGTAAGTTAAGCCTTTCGGTAGGATGCATACCCGCGTATTGGTGAATCGATACCGTCATAGACATGGTTCGAGAGGTCGTCCATGATAATTTGACCGCCGAACTTATCTTCGTAGGCTTTGACAAAAACTGACAGATCACAGTCCTCTTCCAAAAACACTTTGGTACCGTGCTGATAGGAATAGGGAGTGATTTAGTCGGCGATATCGAGTGCCACCAGATCGGTTCGGTTAACCTCGAGCCAGCCGTGACCGCCATCGGCGTGAAACGTGTACTTGCGCCCGGCGATCAAATCGTCCGGGGTGTTTGTAACAGATGGTATTGAACTCATTGGAAATCTCCCTTAATTGGCCCAATGGCCATGGTGTGTTGTTTTTAACCGGCGAAGCCATGTCGCAGGGCCACCTCGGTCCATGCAGGCATACCATGTATGCAGGTGCCATCTGGTTCAATGTGTTCGCACCCGTCCGTGGCTTCGGCAATGCCGTTACTTTCCATGCGGCTGATGGCCTCAAAGGAAGGGATCATGCCACGCTTGAGTGGTACCCAGTGTGCATTTGGTTTGTTCAAGTGATGCGCAATGAACGCCTCGATCGACACTCCCTCTTTGATTTTTTTGAATGTCAGCCATTGGCCGGACACCAGATTACGCCGAAGAATCTTGCGATCCGAACGGATTAAAAGTGCAGTGCCCGTTTTCAGGTTGATAATCCGGGCCACTTCATGTGCAGATGCTGTGTTGCATTTTGCCATTGGTTTCTCCTTATCAGGTATGGGAAGGTTTAGTAGCCCTGTTTTTTGAGTTCTTTGGAAATGATTGAGGACACTAAACGGTGCTGGTCCTCAGTAAAAGTCGTCTGCACGACTTTAAGGGCTTCGGCGGCTGCCATTGCTTTGGCAACCTCCGGTCGCAAACCGCGGATAACATCAACTTGCTTGGATTCTGCAAGATTGACATATATACTGCCAAATTCCCCCCATGAAGGGGTTATATCAATCGTTTTTGACATGAAATTAATCCTTTATGCGCTGCATGCGCAGGACAGGTGCTTGACAACCTTTGGCACCATAATGGTTTCCTCAACAACCTCGCATGACCGCAACATGAAAATGAATTGATCGCGGATAGCATCACACGCTGAATCAAATGCTTGGACTGTGCGCACACGATTACGCAATTCATCCATGGTCCAATCGGAAAAGTCGCGCTCCGCATCGATGCTCCGATAGGGAAACGTGTCGACCCGCATGTGTGTATGCAGGGAATTGGTGCGCCCGGTATTGCCGCTAGCACCACAACGACCGCACCGATTGTCTATGGTGTAGTCTTTATACCGTCGTTTTGCATCGGCGATCGCTAACAATTTTTCTGATTCACTCAGATCAATCGCTTTTACCGCATCTTGTTCCAGATAGACGTTAGCAAACCAACAGCCGCCATTTTTGATGACCTCTAGAGCAATTAAGCCCTGTGTGGTTTGTTTGAAAGTGTCCACATCTACAACGCTTTTGTAGTTACGTTGCCCACAAGACAGGCAATAACTTTTGTATCCCGAAGGCGTTTTTTCGGTTTCGAGCAGCACCAGGTATCCACAAGAACGACCAGCAGAACCGATCGTGTAGCGGTATTCCATGGTTTCGTCGAATTCAGCTATGGTTTGCTGCAATTCATCCCATGTTTCATCCACCTGGATAAGATCGTAAGCCTTATCGGACAGGTTTCCAAGGCTGAGATTGTTGATTTTGACGTTATGGGCGTAGCTGGTTTTGTAGTCGTTCCCTATGCCGTGTCTGAAATGACCATCAAGAAAATTGATCATGGACTGGCGTGAGCGCTTGTTGATGCTCTTTGAGAAAAAAGCTGACATAAATACTCCTTAGTTTAAGATTAAGCGGATTTTCATTGCTATTATTTTTGCCGCAATGAATACTAGATCTAGTGCGTTCTTTGTCGTTTATACGAGCACCGCAACGTAGGCATACACTGGTTCGTCCGTACCACATTCCTCGTTGCTCGCCATGCCGCGCGAGTAAGTGAGCAGGTATTTCATCAGTTGGGCGTTGAGCATGCGACGCAAAGTGCCGTATTGCAGGTCTCCCCAACCTTCCACTTTGAAATCTTCCGAATTTACGGCGCGCCGGATTGCACCCTCGATTTCTCTACGAGTCATGCCGGGTTCTATGTCGACTTGAACATAGGGCACGTCACTGCCAGGGACGTAAAAAAACCCACAGACAGGCGTCGTGGGCGATTGGATTTGTTGATTTGGTATTATACTGTTGCTGAGACCTGACTAGATACGAAATTTCTATTTCGTATTAATTGTCCCGATTTACTTCGTGATGTGGCATGACATGGCGCGGTCATTGATCTGCTCCATGACCTTTTGAATAAACGTTGACCCTTTTGGTACGGGACCCATAGCTATTTCCAGAGACTGCTGATCTGGCAGGCCCCAGTCATCCTGATAGACTTCCGGGAAGAGGTCACGATGCAACCTGTTCACAGCTATCTCTCGGACAGCATCAGGGTCTTCTCCCAAAAACGCGGTCAACTCATCCATTGCAGATGCAGTACCACTGACGGTCATTTTGCTAGCCTCTTAGATTGTATGCAATTAATTGGTTAGATTGCACCAGATAGCGCAAGAAACCAGGTAGGTTGAAGAGAGCGCAGGCCAAGGCGCGGTTCATCTCAATAAAGAGGTAGGCAGAAGAAATTCAAATATATGATGCGGTAGGGCGGGGCGTCAACCAATTTACCTCGGCCAGCGGCATGCCATGGTGGTAATTTCCCGAATGGTTAGATTGCGAAGTCTATCACTCTTGGAAAAGTCATGTCGGTCACAGGGCATCGTTGGATAGGCGTCGCTTTTGCATTCTGGGTGGCGGCATGGTGCCGTTATTTGAAGCTGCCAGTGGTGGATGATTGGTGTGGCGGGTTGGCTGCGTTTTGGGGATCTACAGCCCCGGACTGGCTCGAATTAGCCAAAGGGGTTCGACAACGGCACCTGTTTGGTCTATTTGCCAAGGACACCTGGAAACGCGCATCGGTTATTCCGCACCGGACGGTGACTCATTGGGCGGTGCTTTGGATTGCTTTACTGGTATTTGCCTCTGTCACGTTACGCGTCACGTTACCGTTTATATCCTCTGTAATTCATGCTTCATTGTTCGGATTTGCTGTGGGAGGTGTTGGGCACCTGATCTGCGATTTGCCAAACCCCACAGGCGTTCCAATCGTTACTCCATTTCCATCTGCCCGGCGGAGCTTGCATCTGTGGAAATCTGGGGATCGACGCGAGTGGTTGATGGTGCTGGCAGCATGGGGTGCGGCGGCGGTCATGTGGTTATAGCCGTGCCATATGGTTGGCTGCGAAAGCCCTGTGTATTTGTTTCCCGATGTCTAAATTATTGGTTTGCCGTGTTTGTCGCTTAGCGTCTCATGCGCGTCCAGTACGGTTACAGCAATGGCATACAACGGCTTTTTCTCCCAACTGGAGAAGGCCACAACAATGCTTAGAATTGGTGGGGTGAGGAAAACAACACCAAAAATTGCGACCGCAGCCAACAGCAGGTCATGTGGTTCTTTCGCTGCCCCGTAGAATCCGGCTGCAGCCACGGAGAATGCAGCCAGCCCAGATCTGGTCAGCAATGTTTTCAGTCCGTGATTTTGTTGAGGCAAAAGAGACGAGGATATCTGCGGCACCTTTCCATTGAAAATGGTATCCCGCAGGGTTTTGATGTCTGCGAAGTCAGGGAACCACTTTGCAAGCCCAGACCGTTTCTGATCCGCAGTAAGTTGACTGCCGTTGCGGGATTTCCAGTCCAAAGCCATAGCCACTACAGGTGCACCTACCAGCAAAAAGATACACGGCAACACGTAATCGTGTATCCATACCATATGAGAGGGACTGGCTGACAGCCAGTCTGGTCGAATAGCAAGGACGATGCAGTAACACAGTAGCCACAAGGTCAGTGCTGCTCCTGATAGCCCCATCCACAGTAGAGGCGTGCGTAGTATTTTGGGGCCGCCGTATCCGTACAACTCTGAAAAGTAATTAATCGCGGACAGCTCAGCCTGGCCGGTAGCAGGTTTGCTGCGTGTGAATAGTTGTTTCAGAAAATCCAGCACCCCAAAATCCGGGTTATCCATAAGCCATGCCTTATTGAAAATAATCAGAAAGATGGCTGGAGGATAGATGAGGAAACAGCAAATAACCAGAAACCAGAACATGTAAACATTTCCTTTTTTAATGATGGTTGTGGGCGGGTTTCGTCGACAACCTTGTACTGATCAGGATATGGTGAACATGGAAGCCAAAATCTCTGATACCATTCTGGTAGACACGCCTGTTGCGATTTCCGCTTCCCATGCTTCCATCTTATGCGGTCGCCATTTTTGAGTGCAGCAAATGTCAAAGCGTGTTCTGTTCTGTCTGTCTTTTTTCGCCTGGCCGATTTTTGGTGCTGCCGCAACTTTCCACGGCGTCCCCATGTCTTGTGTGCAAAGCGCGGCGTCACGTTACGGACTCAGTGCGGATGTGGTGCTCGCCATCCTGCGCACCGAAGGCGGGCGGCCCGGGACCGTGGCTCCTGACCCTAATGGCACGGACGATCTTGGTCCGGCACAGGTGAATACCTGCCATTTGCCTTTCCTGTCACGATACGGGTATACGCGATCAACACTTATAAACAACCCCTGTGCGAACGTGATGGCCGGGGCATGGATTTTCGCGCGATGTCTGGCCGGCACCCCAAACCTGCCACAGGCTGCAGCCTGCTACAATGCTGGATCTCACCCTTGGCTCGCTTGGCAGAGCGGATATGTGCAGAGGTTTTCTCGCTATCTGGGATTGCCTGCTGTAATAACCAGTAAACCGAAAGCCTTTTTGTTTGTGTCCAGCGGCGCTGCTGGTTGAATAACGCGGCGTAATTGCCTAATGTTACCGGTCACAATCTCGTTCGCGTATCGCGGCCATGGCCGCCTGTTCAATGGACCGTTCCATGGATTTCATGCCGGTTCCCTGGCAGGACCTCCACGGTACGGTGAGCGCTTCGCGAACTGTGCGGCCAAGTACTGTTCGCATGAAAGAGTGCAGGACCACGGCATCATTTGCATTCGCCATTTCGATGAGTTGCTTTGTGAACCGGCCCCAATTCGATGTCCAACCGGTGTGCCAGGTGCTGAGTTCCAGGCCTGGATACAATTCTGCAAACAAGCTGGTTAACCGATCGTCGTATTGCCCTTGGATTTCCTCGTTCCCACCGATAAAGAGTATTTTCACGGTTTCGCCGTTCGCCAGTCTTTGCTTCAGCATGGAGAGGCTGTCGATATCTGGTTGTTCATCGTCGGTACAGGATGCATCAGAGAAGCGCTCGTCGATCTGGCGCTGAATGGCCACCATGTTGCGTTCCGGGATGAGCCTGGCGCGTGCCCAATCACATAGCGATGTAAGGTCGCCTACGCTGCTATGATGCCCAAGAGCCCGGCACAACCAGGTTTCCGCCATTTCCGGCTGCTCCGCGTTTAGGGCGCTTTGTGCCATGATTCTGGCCATGTCTGCAGATCCATAACGTGATTCGAGCCAGTCCGCTATCGGGTGCATCGCGAGCCAATCACTTAACCGTGGGTCGATACCACCACCATCAGTATGTGACCATTGGTCGATCCAATCCACCACGCCTTGCAGGGTACCGGTTTTGTGTCTGGGGTCACTGTTGTACTGGGCGCAGTCCAACAGGGTGTGTTCGGCAATGATCGGCCAGAGATCTGGCGCGGTCAGCGGCCAGGCAGCCAAACCACACTGCAGAAATTCCACCGTGCTACCATGATCGACTGCCGACGAGCGATAACGGTCCAGAAGCATCCGCAAATGCGGCACCCATGCTGTCGGTGGGGATTGCCACCGGGTGCGTTCCGGGGACGGGCCTGACAGAGCCCGCTGTTGGAAAGCGCCCCAGACGATATTCGCGCCAGGCCCGGTCATGGCGAGGAGACTGATGATGTGTGTATCTTCGAGCAACGCCCAGTGGTTGGACCAATATCTGGCGGTTGCAACGGACAGATCATGGACGGAAAGTGTCAATGCAATCGCTTCTGTGCTGGTCTCGGCGCGCAGTATCATGGCATCCAGGGATGTCCCTGTGGCGGGCGGTTCTCCAGCGATCAGGAGCAGACGTATCGCCTGGATCACGAACGGGTCGATGGCCCCTGTTGTAGAGTTTCCCGGATGTTCGGCTACGAGATCCATGGCGGCCTCATAAACACTGCGGCGGTGTCGTCCATCTTGCCAGATGGCAGAGCGCAGATCCTGCTGGTCCGCCCCTGTCCAGTGCCCCCTAAAATCGCTGTCATTCAGCGGGTGTTCCGTGTGCCGGGCCAGATAGACGGCTATCTGCAGAGCAGGGTCGTCGGCCGATGCAGGAAATGACTTGTGCCACTGGCGCAAATCATCCAGACACCGGTGACTGAGTAATAACCACCATGCGCGGCGATTGAATTCCGGTCCTCCCAGCAAAACGGCGAGTTGCGCCTGCAACTTTGGTTGTGAGCAGTCAGCATTAACGACACGTGAGGCGATCTCCTGGTGTATACCGGGTTGCAGTTCCAGACAAATCTCCAGCATGGCGGGCCATTGCCCCTTGATGGCCATTTGGCGCAGTACGGCATGTATGCTGGTGGATGGCTGTTCGCGCAATGCGAATAGGCCAGCCACCTCATATGTTTTGAGTAATCTGGTTAGCCCCCGATCCATGCGCCGGTGGTCACCGCATTTCTGTTCGTGTTCCGTCACGTGACGGAAGCCGTCCCAAAATGAATTTCTCGCTGCTTTATCTGTCGGGATTGGTGGCAGTGTCCGGTGCTCTTTGGCGCAGGCCCATAAGGCGCCAGCGACATACGCGCCGTTTTCTTTGTCCGGCTGCGTAATGGCCTGATCGACAAATCGGGAGGCTTCGTCTGGTGAGAGAATTGAGTTTGCATCTGAGAACAGTTCTTCCGAAATAAGAAGAATCAGCAAAATGGCGTTTCGCATGGCGTCTGCAAGAAGCATGTCGGTCGGCTTGGCGAATGGATCGGTCAGCGTCAGCTCTGTCATCCCGCTGCTGTCATATGGGTTCATGGAAAGCAGGGACTCGTTATTCGCCAGCGTTTGCCATGCGGAGACAGCCCATGGGTGCACCGGATATAAAGCGTGGATCATTTCTATTGCGCGGCGCGTGTATTCCGGTGACGTTATGTGATTGGAGAGATTGGTCATTTGCACAAATACGGTGATGTCATTCTGAACTGAAGTTTCACAGTTTTTCAGTGCGGAATACAAAGGCTGGTTAACAAAACCGTCACTCATACATTGAGATTATGCTGCAATAGAAAGCGCTTATGGATGTGCCTTTTGGTAACCCGCTTCAT
>JAAOMR010000800.1 GCA_018853935.1 Acidithiobacillus ferrivorans | reverse complement strand
ACCATGAGGTCTTCGATGGCAACACCGCTGAGACCAAAACGCTGCTGCCGACCCTGGGCAAAGTGCTGGAGCGCTTTCCGACAGTGCGGCGCCTGGTGCTCATCGCGGATCGCGGGTTGTTGAGCCTGGACAATCTGGAGGCGTTGCAGGCGATCCGGCTGGCCAACGGGCAGTCGCTGGAGTTTATCCTGGCCGTACCGGGGCGGCGGTACCATGAATTTACCGATCTGCTGGATAGTTTCCAGCGGGAGTCGTGCAACACTGCCACTGAAGAAGTCATCGGTGAGCGCACCTGGAACG
>JAAOMR010000080.1 GCA_018853935.1 Acidithiobacillus ferrivorans | reverse complement strand
TGCCTGGCGCGCTGCCGCTGCCGCCATATCTACGGTTTTTTCGTCGGGAGCGGCGATATGGCGGGAGCGGATCCCCGTGCGCGCGAAGATCCAGGCATCGCTGGTCTCCACCATCTGCTCCAGTTCATGGTTGCTGAGAACACGTTCCGGCAAATAGCCACCAGTGGCCACAATACGGCTAAAAATAGGCTTCACGCGCTGTTTCGCACCGCCGGATCAAGGCTTTTCTGAATCACTTCGGCAATACACAAGGTCAGGCGATGCTTGGCTTCGGTGATAGCCACCTCCACGGCGCAGGCAAAGGCAAAGCGGTCAGCGTTGCCGTGACTTTTGATGACGATACCATTCAGCCCCAACAGGGTTGCGCCATTGTACTGGCGAGAATCGAGGCGACGCCGCAGACGCTGCAAGATGGGACGGTTGACCAGATACGCCATGCGCCCATACCAGCCGTGGGTATAGCTGGCTCGCAGTTCCTGACTGATCATCCACGCCAGCCCTTCAGACGTCTTCAGCGCTACATTACCCACGAAACCGTCACACACCAGCACATCAGCGACACCTCGATAAATATCGGAACCTTCCACATTACCAATAAAATTCAGCTTGGCAGCGCGCAGGAGCAGCGCGGCTTCCTTGACCTGCTCATTGCCCTTGATGTCTTCAGAGCCGATATTGAGCAGGCCGACCCGCGGCTGGGCAAGACCCATGACGCGCTCGACGAGTATCGAACCCATTACTGCGAACTGCAGGAGATGTTCCGGATGACAATCCACGTTGGCACCCAAATCCAGCGCCAGAAGTCGTCCTGTGGTGGTCGGCAGAAAGGCAGCAATTGCGGGACGGTCTATACCGGGAATGGTACGCAGAAACACCTTACCAAGAGCCATCAGCGCTCCTGTGTTACCCGCACTGACCACCGCATCCACATGCCCATCGCGCAACAAACCGATGGCGACATGCATGGAAGAGTCCCGCTTACCGCGGAGGGCCTGAGACGGCGCCTCATCCATGGCTACCACCTGACTGGCGTGGTGTACCACAATTTGTGGTGAACCTTGGAGGCGGGCCCGTGCCAATCCTGCCTGGAGGATATTACTGTCCCCCACAAGATGAAAAACGACATCGGGGTGACCTTTGACCAGATCGCGGATGGCAAGAATCACCACCGACGGGCCTGAATCACCACTCATGGCATCTACCGCAATGTGCGGCATCGCGAAACCCTAAGAACGCTCTGACAGTCTGGCGTTATCAGGCCTCTACCGCCTTCTTCACCATCTCGCGACCCTTATAGAAGCCACATTCCGGGCACACATGATGAGGCAGTTTTGCCGCCCCACAATTGGCACATACGGAACGGTTCACGGTCACCAGAAAATCGTGGGCCCGCCGCATGTTACGACGAGAATGGGAAGTTTTACTTTGTGGAACGGCCATGACTCAATTTCTCCCGATTTGTATCAAAATATACTGCAGTTCATTTAACAACGGTTAACGGCTCAAGCCCGGAAACCGGGCAAATGCCTGACTTCCACTCCGCACAGCGTGGAATCATCGGCAAGGCCAATAGTACTTCATCTTCCAACCAGACTTGCTGAGCGACCACGCCGTTTTCAGCAATAACCACCTCTAAAGTAGAATCCATAGCGAGCACTGCCGACTCCTGTTCTGCCAAGCCGCTGTGCACGGTTACGGAAAGTGCTAACGGCATAACACCCGTACAGCGTTCGCAACGAAGCTCACCCAGCACCCTTATATGGCCATCAGCGGCAATCACCTGCCCCCTGCGGACCAGGTCAAGGCTTACACTCACTGCCTGCACACTGACCAGTGCCTCGCCCAAGCGCGACCAGCCGCCAGGATCAATAATACCCTCCAGCCTGTCACCATGGACAGACACCCGGGCAATCGACAAGCTCGATGATTTAGCGGAAAACATAAGCGCGGCATAGTAGCGATCACGGCGCTGCAAGTAAAGAGTTTGTCAGCGACTTTCCTCTCCATTCGGCATATTCATGCGCCGAGTGAAATGTCCCTAATGATTATCGCGGATAATCGCCGTCGCTGCTATCTCTGCACCGAACAAAACAATCGCCCAGGCCATATACAGCCAGAGGAGAAAAACAGGAAAGGCACCCAAGGCGCCATATATGGTTTCGAAGCTCGAAAATCGCAGATAACCGGCCAACGCAATCTTGGCGGCTTCAAACAGGATGGCGGCGGATACCCCACCAAGAAAAACATCCCGCCAGTGCGTCATTGCCGAGGGCAGTATTTTGTAGAGTACTGCCATCATCACGGTGATCACCAGAAGCGTAAGCACATGACTCAGAAGGGGGGGCACGACCGGGATACGTGCCAGGTAGGCCAGCAGGGGTTGCAGGGGACCAAGCAACGGCAGGATGAGGGCAAAGCTGAACGGGCCGCATACCAGCACGACCACGTAGCGTAGAACTCGGCACCACAGGCAACTCGGGGTGACACCCCAGATGGCGTTAAAATGCCGCTCTACCTCACGCAGCAGAAAAATCGCGGTGACGCTCAGCCCGAGTACGCCAAACAAATCCAATTGGGTACCGCGCGCTGCAAGGCGGTTTATCTGACGCAGAATCGCATCCCCCGTCTGCGGAACAAAACTGCGTAAAATCAGATGATCAACCTGGGCACGGTGGAGCATGCTGAACCCCACCAGATTCCATAGACTGAAGGCCAGCACCACCGCCGGTATCAAACCAAAGAGGGTGGTGTAAGCGAGCAATCCCGCACGGTCAATACATTCGTCAAGCCAAAAGCCATGCCACGCACGGTACATTCGGTGGGCCAAGCACTGCCAATGGTTGGCATTCTCCTTGGGAACGGGCGTTAGTGCCTTGTCCTTCTGGCGAAAGCATTGGCGCGGCGGTGTTTTTTCCGTCATTGCAAGTTCTCCGCAGCCAGACAAAGACGTATGAAAGGGATGGTCACTTCCCGTTGCTGCTCCCAACTCCGGGTATCCAGAACGCCCAGCATGCGATCCAGTGCCCCGAGATCGCGCGGATAATGCCGTAACAAATAGAGCGCTGCGTCGACACCAATCTGCAGGCCTCGGCGCTGCGCCATTTCCTGCAAAATAATACTCTTCTCCGCATCGCTGGGGAAACGCAGAGCGTATTGCAAACCCGCACTCACCCGGCTTGCCCAGTCCGGGAGCACCCAGTCCGTGAGCTGAGGTGCTTGTCGACCGGCAAGGAGCATCGGCTGCCCGCAGCCCATGCGCTCATTATAGAGATCAAAGAAAAAAGTTTCCTTATCACGCTGACCGGCCCAGATTTCGACATTGTCCAGGCACAATAGAGGCGCCCCTACCAGACTGGAGAACATCGCTGGATCCATGATCGTATTGAACGGATTGGTGATATCGCCGCAGTCTATATAAGGCGCCCATCCGGCAACAGCCGATGCGGCCCCCAGCAATAAATGACTTTTACCCACTCCGCCCGGCCCATAAAGGTAAAGACAAAGGCCCTGCCGTTCAGTGACCAAGTTAAACACCGCGCGCAGCGCTTCGGCATTCGGATGGGGATAAAAGTCTTCCAGGCTTGCTTGTGACTTCACTCCCAAGGGGAGAATCCGTTGTCGTGTCTCGCTCATGATTCGCTGGAGCCCCCTTCCTGAGCAATCGCCTTGCGACTCCAGACCCAGACATACTGCCCTCCGGACACCACGGCCATCAGGAACACGAGCGCGAAAATAGGCAGTAGCGGCACACGCCAATGGCCTGCCGCCAACAACAGCACCAGCACAATAACGACAAATTGGAGTGCGGTGTTCCATTTCGATAACAGCGTCGGATGGATACTAAATTTTCCGATCAGCAGCAGGTAGAGCAGGCTGCCGCCGACGATCAGCAGGTCCCGGGAAATAATGGCAACCGTCACCCACAAAGGAATACGCTGCAACCAGGTCAGCGTGATGACCGTCGTCACCACCAGCAATTTATCCGCCAACGGATCGAGGATAGCCCCCAAACGGGTCTGCAGATGATAATGACGGGCTATCCAACCATCCAGCGCATCGGTAATCGCCGCCGCCAAAAAAATGAGCAAAGCCACGACGAAAAGCTCCTTCGCCAGCGCGTAGAAAATCACGGGCACCAGAAAGAGTCGCAACAAGGTCAACAGATTCGGCAAGTTCATGGCAGTGAAGCTAGGCAAGGGTACGGCGACTGTCAAGAAGAATTACGGGGCGGCAAAGGCTCAGACGACCGGGAGGTCGTTTGCAGATGGCTCTGCCACTGATTACAATCCAAAGGGCATTGGTTCAGTTCTAAACTTGCAATCAGGAGAATATTGAATGTCCGAATATAGCGTGCGCGAAGAATTAAAGCCCAGCGGGCTGGATGGCATCTCGGATGCCCAAATCAATGATCACTGGGGACTTTATGCTGGCTACGTAAATCAAAGCAATGCCTTGCGCAAGGAACTTGCGGAAATGCGTGCCGCTGGCAAAACTGGGTCTCTGACTTACGCAGATCGTCGGCGACGCTTTGGCTTCGAATATAACGGCATGGTTTTACATGAGTACTATTTTGCCCAGTTGAAGCCCGGCAGCAGCATCGATCAGGCACCCGGCTTTAAAGCTGCGGTCACTGAGCAGTTTGGCAGTACTGAAGCATGGCATGAAGATCTGATGTCTGCCGCCAAGAGCCGGAGCGTGGGTTGGGCTATCGCCTACTATGATGGTACCACCGGACAGATTAACAACCACTTTGTCCAGCTTCATGAAGACGGGAATGTGGGCGGTTTTGTGCCGCTGGTCATCGTTGATGTCTTCGAGCATGCCTACATGGTGGATTGGAAGGCCCTCGGTCGCGCGGATTACCTGGCCGCCATTCACAAGAACATGAACTGGGGTGTGGTCGAAGCGCGCTTCCAGGCGGCCAAAAGTGGTCAGATTTTCAAGCGGTTCTGATCATCTGTAGGGATTTAATTCAGAACAGAGCGGCTCGCCGCTCTTTTTTATTGGACGCAGTTCGCTGCACGACTCCGCTGCTTGCCCTTTGACAGGCGCCATACGCCCCCATACCATGACCAAAACCCCTTTGAGGAAATCGCCGTGGACACCCCAAAACCTTTGACCTATCGCAGCGCCGGGGTGAACATCGACGCCGGCAATACGCTGGTGGACCGTATCAAGCCTCTTGCCCAAAGTACCCACCGCCCCGGCGTGCTCGGCGGTATTGGCGGTTTCGGTGGGCTGTTCGCCCTACCCGGCGGTTATCGCGAACCGGTGCTGGTATCAGGCACCGATGGGGTGGGCACCAAGCTCTTACTCGCCCAGGAAGCCAATCAACATGACCGCATCGGCATTGATCTGGTCGCTATGTGTGTCAACGACATTCTCGTCTCCGGCGCAGAGCCCCTCTGGTTCCTCGACTACTATGCCTGCGGGCAGTTGGATAATGGCGTGGCTGAGGCAGTTATTACCGGGGTGGCCGAGGGTTGCCGACAGGCTGGCTGCGCTTTGTTGGGCGGAGAAACTGCAGAAATGCCCGGCATGTACCCGGCTGGGCATTATGATCTTGCGGGCTTCGCGGTGGGCATTGTCGAGAAGTCCGCCATCCTGACGGGTGCGGCCTGCCAGGAGGGCGATGCGGTGATTGGCATTGCCGCGTCCGGGCCGCACAGTAACGGTTACTCTCTGATTCGGGAAATTCTCGTACGCGGTGGTGCCCACGCCCATGTCCAGATCAACGGTGAGCCACTGGTGGATCTGCTGCTGCAGCCGACCCGGATTTATGTGAACGCTATTCAGGGCCTGCGCAAGGCGGTTACGGTACACGCCCTCTCTCACATTACCGGTGGCGGCCTGGTGGAAAATCTGCCCCGCTCACTGCCCGCAGCACTTGCGGCTCGCATTGATCCCCAAAGCTGGCAAATACCAGCTATTTTTCAATGGTTACAGGAGCAGGGACAGGTCTCCATGGAGGAAATGCGGCGGGTTTTCAATATGGGTATCGGCATGGTCGCCATCGTTCCCTGGGAATCCCGGCAGGCCGCCGTGCAATCTATCAGAGAGCACGGAGAGCAAGCCTTCGTTATCGGGCAGTTGGTGCCACGTCAAGATGGTGAGGGAGTACGCTTTCTTGACTAAAAGGCTGGTGGTTCTGGTTTCCGGTCGGGGAAGCAACCTGCAAAGCATCCTTGCCGCTTGCCGTAGCGGGCAGATACCGGACACACAAGTCGTTGCGGTCATCAGTAACCGCCCAGCCGCCAGAGCATTGGAACTGGCGATGGCAGCAGGCATTCCTGCCCTTACTGTCGATCATCGGGATTATGAGACCAGGACAGCCTTCGATGCCGCCCTGCAACAGCAGATTGACGAATACGCCCCGGATATCGTGGCGCTGGCCGGGTTCATGCGTCAACTTACTCCCGCTTTTGTGCAGCGCTATGAGGGCAAGCTGCTGAATGTCCACCCCTCTCTGCTTCCCGCCTTTCCCGGCTTGCATACCCATGCCCAGGCGCTGCAGCAGGGTGTGTGCTGGCATGGTGCCAGCGTCCATTTTGTTACGGCGGAGTTGGATGCCGGCCCTATTATCATCCAGGCAGCCGTAGCAGTCCTGCCCACAGATGATGAACAGTCGCTTGCCACACGCGTGCTCGACGCAGAACATCGTATTTATCCGCAGGCGCTGGCGTGGCTGGTGAGTGGCCGGGTGACTTACGCCGCAGGGCGCACTCAGTGGCGAGATCCGCCACAGACAGCGACACGCACGGCCATTGCCCCTTCTCTGGAGAGTTCCCCATGAGCAAAGAGGTTGGCTTGGTGATTATCGGTACCGAGATACTCTCCGGTAAACGGGAAGACCGCCATTTTCTCCGCAGCCGCCAGCAACTGGCGCGACGCGGTTATGGCGTCGCCTGGTGCCTGATCGTGCCCGATACCCGGGATATTCTGCTGACCCAGTTGCGCTGGGCCATGGCGCAATCTGTGCCGTTTTTCTCCTTTGGCGGTCTAGGCGCAACCCCCGACGACCTGACCCGCGATGGCGCCGCAGCGGCCGCTGGCGTCACCTTGTCCCGGCACGCTGAAGCGGAGTCGTTGATTCGCCAACAATTCGGCGCCGAGGCGGAACCGGTGCGGGTACGGATGGCCGATCTGCCCGTCGGGGCAAGACTGATCCCTAACCCAGTCAACAATGTGCCGGGATTTTCCGTAGGTAATGGATACTTCTTCCCGGGGTTTCCGCAAATGGCGGAGCCCATGAGTGACTGGGTGCTGGAGCAGCATTTTCCCCCCTTGGTGGCTGACATAGAGGCACGGGTTCTTTTGCCCAGTGCGCGGGAGGGCAACCTGGTCCCGCTCATGGAAAGCTTTTGTGCCGCCCATCCGGACATACGCTTTTCCAGCCTGCCCAGCCTCACGGCGACTGGTCCGCAAATCGAGTTGGGAGTGGCGGGGCAAGAGGCGCCCGTTCAGGTCGCCATCCGCGACCTGAAGGCCCGCCTGAACCTGATGGGGCTCGAGGTTCAGGATCTGTGATCCTGCCCGAATCGTAATCAGGCAAGTTTACCCGGCAAGTCACTGCAAGCCGGGAATATCTGCCGTCATAACAAACTAGACTTGCCCATACGGAGGTGTGCAATGGCCATCCAACACATTGACTTGTTGACCATCGGCGCTGGCGGGGGCGCGTATCCCGCCGCTTTTCGACTGGCTAAAGCGGGACGTTCTGTGGTCATGGTGGACCCCAAAGGGGTGATGAGCGGAAACTGCCTTTATGAGGGTTGCGTACCCTCTAAAGCCATTCGGGAAACTGCCGAAATCTACCAGTCCCAACAGCGCTTTGCCGGGCGCGGTCTGCCAGGCACCGTGCATATCGATTTCACGAAAATCACGGTACACAAAGATGCCATCCAGGCACGCCGCTATGAACAACACGCCGCCGAACTGGCCGCCGCACGAAATATTAAACTCATTCAGGGAACTGCGCGACTGCTCAGTCCCCACGAAGTGGCTGTCAGCACGTCTGACGGCGAGCAACGGTTCCATTGTGCGCAGATTATTATTGCCAGCGGCTCTGATGTATTCATTCCCCCGATTTCCGGGACCGAACTCTGCCTTACCAGCCATGATCTGTATAAACCGGACCCCACCCTCAAAACCCTCCCGGAGCGGATGATTGTCATCGGTGGCGGTTATATCGGTCTGGAAACCGCCACCTTCTTCGCTGCCTTTGGTACCAGGGTCACCCTACTCCAGAAAGGTGAACAGCTCCTCAACGGCATGGATCCGGGCATGGTGGCACTGCTAACGCCGTTGCTGGATCCGGCTATTCGCATCCGCACCGGTGTAGACGTGACGGCAGTGACAGCAACCCCTGAAGGCGGACGGCGCGTACATTACACTCACGCGGCAGACGCCGACACGCTGGATGGCGACGTTGTTCTGATGGCCGTGGGCAGACGCCCCATTATTCCCGTAGGTACCACAGAGATTGGCATTGCCGTGACGAGAAAAGGTATAGATGTGGGGCCGAGTTTGCAAACGGTTCATCCGCATATTTATGCTTGTGGTGATGTGAATGGCCGCATGCCGTTATTCCACGCCGCCGTGCGGCAGTCGATGGTGGCGGCACACAATATTCTCGGCGGCAATATTCCCCTGGATTATGCTGATTTCAGTCACGTCCCTACCACCATCTTTACCCTGCCTGCCGCCGCCTATGTAGGTCTTACCCCGGCCCTGGCAGAAGCACAGGGTATAAAGCTCCTGACCGGTCGTTACGACTTCGCCGAAGACTCCCGGGCGCAGATCCTGGAACGCATGGAAGGTGGCATTCAACTGTTCTTCGCCGCAGACAGCCTGCGTTTGTTGGGTGGCTGGGTGGTAGGCATTGATGCTGGCCAGCTTATCGGCCAGATCGGCACCGCCGCTGCCCATGGCCTTACCGCCTACGATCTGGCCCGCTTTGCGGATCAGCACCCCATGAGCGCCGAAGGCATCAGCAAGGCGGCACGCAGCCTGTTTTAAGCGCTGTATGAGCCATCATAAAAGGATCCATCATGACCAAACATAAAGAACAGAAGAGGTTAGAAAAACAACATTACAAAACCGAGTTACACCAACTCCAGATTGAACTGGTCAAATTACAACGCCACATTATCCGCAAGAATGATAAAATTCTGGTCATTCTGGAAGGCCGTGATGCCGCAGGTAAGGACGGCAGCATCAAACGTATCACCCAGCACCTCAGCCCCCGCGAAACGCGGGTCGTAGCTTTAGGCAAGCCCTCGGACCGCGAAGAAAGCCAGTGGTATTTCCAGCGCTATGTCCATTACCTGCCCGCCGCCGCAGAAATCGTTTTCTTTAACCGGAGTTGGTACAACCGTGCAGGCGTGGAAAAAGTGATGGGTTTTTGCACCGATGCGCAATATGAAGAATTCTTTACTGAGGTAACAGATTTTGAGAGCATGCTGGTGCGCTCGGGTATCCATTTCATTAAGATGTATCTCGACATCTCCAAAAGCGAGCAAAAAAATCGCCTGGAGGCGCGTAAAGATGATCCCCTTAAACAATGGAAAACCAGCCCTATTGATGAGCAGGCCATAACCCATTGGAAGGATTACAGTACTGCACGCAATGCCATGTTCGCACGTACCCACACCAGTTTTACACCGTGGACCATTGTCGCTGCAAACGATAAAAAAGTGGCACGCATTCAATTGATCAAAGGGCTGTTAAGTCGCCTGGATTACGCCAATAAAGATACCAACCTGACCTTACCCGACCAGACTATTATCTTCGACTATGATCCGCTGTATCTGGAAAATAACATGATCAAGGCATAACCACGCGGCCCTGGCGCCGCCCGACTACGCGGCGACGCCACCCGTTGCTGCTTATCAGTCTTTCTTGCCGCGTCGGCTTCGTCGGCTCTTGGCGGCGCCACCGCCCTGCCCCTCTGGTAGCACCCGCTCGAAATCCATCTTGCGCTCGTCCAGATTGACGTTCATCACCTTAATTTCGATTTCATCGCCGAGCTGGAAGGTTTCCTTGCTGCGATCGCCAATAATCCGGTAATGCTGTGCATCAAAGTGAAAGTAGTCTTCACCGAGGGTGCTGATATGGATCAGACCCTCCACATAAATTTCCCGCAGTGCCACAAAGAGACCAAAGCCTGTAACACCGGTAATGATGCCCGTATAGGTCTCCCCTACCTTATCCATCATAAATTCGCACTTGAGCCAATTTACCGCTTCACGACTGGCTTCATCGGCGCGACGCTCGGTCATGGAACAATGCTGGCCCAGTTCCTGCAGTGCCTTTTTGGGGAACCACTTGGGTTCCGCACCAGCCGCATCCAGCAAGGCCTGAATACCGCGATGCACCACGAGATCCGGATAGCGGCGGATGGGCGAGGTAAAGTGGGTATAAGCCGGGAAGGCCAGACCGAAATGCATGCCAGTATCCACGGTATAGTAGGCCTGTGAAAGACTGCGCAGAATAACGGTCTGAACCAGACTGGAATCACTGCGCTCACGGGTATCTTCGATGATTTTCGCCAGATCAGCACTGCGCGGATGGGCCGGCAAATGCACCGGCACGCCAAGCTCACCCAGGAAACGGCGCAAGTCTTCGAGCTTGTCACTCGTGGGCTCTGGATGGACCCGATAAAGCATGGGCAATTCGTGAATTCTGAAGAATTGCGCGGCACACACATTGGCCGCGAGCATGCATTCTTCGATGATCCGATGCGCGACATTGCGGGTAACCGCCACGATTTTTTCAATGCGCAACTGATCATTGTAGATGATGCGGCTTTCCTGCGAGTCAAATTCAATAGTGCCCCGCCGCTCACGGGCCTTGGCAAAGCTTTCATAGAGGCGG
>JAAOMR010000008.1 GCA_018853935.1 Acidithiobacillus ferrivorans | reverse complement strand
TCCGCTGCAAACAGGTCGGTTTTGATTGCGCTCTTTCGTGGTGTCATCCGGCATACCCCATAATATTCAACTGGTTGTATTTTATCATATATAGCCGAAATGGGAAGGTTTTTCGAGGTGCCCTATAGGTGTCTGCTTGGGGCTATCGCCGGAATTCGGCTCTATACCCATGGTTGATTTTGGACTTTTTCGGTGGCCAGCCTGAGTTATGGGCTATTCAGGTGCAATCCATGACTGAATCTGTGAGTAGCACCCCCGCATTGGAGATCCACCATGTGGAAACCCTGGGCGTAGCACCGGTCCCTGACCGGGACCGGTGCATGCGCCCCGGAATGCTCTTCCTGATCTGGGCGCTGGCGTCCGCCTCGGCGACGACACCGGTGATCGCTTTGCTCCTCCACGGGATTGGGTTGTGGAACTTTATCCTGATCGTGCTGTTTGCCACGTTGATCGGTCTTGTTCCTGCCATGCTGCTATCGCATATGGGCCGCCAAGTCCCTATCATCTCCATGGTGATGGCGCGACGTACTTTCGGTATTGGGGGCGCTACTTTGCTGGCCATTCTATACACCATTGTCGGCGCGGGATGGTTTGGTCTGAATACGGATGTCGCCGGGAAAATCCTCGATACCTTGTTTCCAGGCTTCGGTATGCTCTGGTATATCGTTTTGGGTGTGCTGCAAATTACTCTGGTATTTTTCGGTATGGAGGTGCTGGAAAAGTTTTATAAATACACGGCCCTGCTCTTTCTGCTCTGCTACGCGGTGCTCGCTTATTATCTGTTTACCCAACATACTTTTGTGCTTCCGGTAGCGACACAACGGGTAGACTGGGGCAAAGATATCGATTTGGTGCTGAGTTTTAGTCTGCTGGCCTGGGCCTATGATTTTCCGACAGTCACCCGCTTTTGTGTACCTCTTACGGCACAGGAGACGCTGACAGACCGGGCGCTCTACCTGCTCGCCCCCGCCGTCGGCGTCATGTCTGCGGTACTTTTTATGGGTCTCCTAGGTTTGGTGGCGCTGCAAATGACCGGGGACTGGAACATCGCCCTGCTCGGCAAGAATCTGCCGTTTTGGGGTGAAATCTCTGCCATCGGGGTGATCCTCGCCATCGCCCATACCAATGCTATGAATCTGTATCCAGCGGTGACCAAGCTGCTCGCCGTCATCAATGTCGCCGGTAAGCCACATCGATTTATGCAGCCTACCGTTGTCGTTCTGCTCGGTGTATTCGCCACCTTCCTGGCTATTGCCGGGATTCTGGATTTTATCGAGGGGTTCCTTTCCATGCTGGGATCCTTGCTCTTTCCGTTCAGCTTCATCTTGGTGATCGATTGGTTCCACGGTAAGCACTATAGCGATGCTGTTTCTCAGTTCTATCAGCGCGTTTATATCTGGACGGACTATTTCCTGTGGCCTGCACCCTGGGCTATCAGCATGCTGATTGCGGGGGGTGTGCTGACACAGATGGGTTTCCTGATGGCTCCGGCAATAATTCATCTATTACCCTGGCAGATCTGTTCTGCTGCGATCGCCGGAGGAATTTATTATATGGGAATACGCTTCATAGAGCAGCGCGTGCAACGGAGGAAAATCGCATGAATCGTCCAGTGATCTTGTCGGACATTTCGGAGGCGACCCTCGCCCAGTTACGCAAGGCTGCGGAAGAGATACTGAAACACGCCTACGCCCCTTACTCGCATTTTCCGGTGGGCGCCGCTCTGCTCACCGAGTCTGGGCACATTTTTCAGGGCTGCAATATTGAAAATGCGGCGTATCCCTCCGGTCTCTGTGCCGAGGCGGTGGCGATCGGCCAGATGGTCGCCACCCTTGGACCGACGCCTGTCCGGGCGGCCTTTATCGTCTGCAAAGGGCATTCCCCGGCCTGGCCCTGTGGGACTTGTCGTCAGCGGCTCAATGAATTTGCCGCGTCATTGATGTGGGTCTACACGTCGACGCTGACAGGCAGTCCGCAGCGAATGGCGTTTGCCGAGTTGTTGCCTAATAGCTTCGGGGCGGCAGATTTGCAGGGGATTGCTCGGTGAGTCTCGCCATCGCCCAGCGCAGGAGCGATACGCCTCATTTTCGGGCGATGTGACTGATGAAAATGATCTGCAAGATTTCTCCATGGCATGGCTGATTAGACGGATCGCGCGTGGTCCTTTGGCGTTGCATTTTTTGATGCGTACTCATGAGAAAATAGCACTTTAATAGTGCGCAACATATCGCGATTATAGTTCAACTCTGAAATTTTTGAGAGACACCGCCCAGGTGATGGTATCGAAGGCTCAGCCTGATCCAGTGCGCGCCAATTCGTGCAAGGCCCATTCGAATGCGGTGACAAGAAAATGTGACTCAGTTTAGATGTTGATTTCAATGCTGAATCACGAGTTTTTTATAACATAGGAGCGATTTAGACTCATGAAATTTGCACGACATCTTGTCTCTATTTTATCGGCTGCTTGTTTCCTCTGGTTTTTTGTTGACGGCGCGCAGGCGGGTCAACAAACCTCGGGTTTAGGTGATAATGGGTATTTAGGGCTGCTTATTCCTGTTGGGCCTGCCCATTATTCTGTCATCCTTAAAAAATTTAAAAAAATAAAATCTGTGCAGATAGGTAAATTTGATTATCAAATTGGAAGTATTTATAAGATTCCTGTGGTTATTTGTATTCAGCCATTTGGTGGAGAGTATACACGCGCACTTACTGCTCAAGTTATGGTGGATCACTTTAAGATAAAGGCTTTGCTCTACCCGGGGACATCGGGTGCTCATATTCCACCAGGAAAGATGCATGTGGGAGACATTGTTATAGGAACGAAACAGGTAAATTTTACTAATTTTTATATGTCACCAACAGGTAAAATAACACCGGATGAGTTTTCTGGAAAGTCAAGTCTTCAGGATTATCAATATTTTTTCCTAAACAAGAAGTTGGAAAAATATACCGCTTGTGCGGCGCAATACGTATCTGGCAGAGAAAAATTACCATCCTGGATTAATGGCAAATTTAAAATACAAAAGCCAGAAATATATTATTATGGAATACAGGGTACATCTACAATGTGGCTAGCCGATAAATCATTTATCAAGAAAACCGATGATGTTTTCCATGAAGTTGATGAAGATGGTGATTGGTTTTCTGCTACGGTTGCAAAACTGGCCAATATTCCTTTCATCGAGGTCAGCACCATATCAGATAGTGTGTTTGAATTTAACGGGAACGGCGTGCCTCCGCAAGGCGCACATCGGAAAACTGCGTCGCAAATAACGCAGGATATCAGTGATAAAATAATACTAAGAGTAGTTAAAGTTTACGGTAATAACTTGCTTAATAAGGAATATAGTTATCCGTCACGGGATCCATATCCGAATTATTTTTATAAAACCCCAACCGATCCCCGCGGGTTGGTTGACAGTTGTAAGGCATAGCAGTGGGGGCCAGTGACAAAAGCATACCGCAACCCGCGGGCAAGTTTGTCGGTGCCGGTGGCGCTTTGTAACTATTTTGACTCATGGCATTGCATGGCTGCCGGCCTATGTTGCCTCTTGGTAAGAGTCACTCAAGGTTGAAAGTCGGTATTTCGTTGATGCTAGGCGCTGTTTTACGCTCATGGTGATGCCTCGAAAACGACGGGGCACGTTACAATGATCATTGTTATACACTGGAATTAATTGTTTTGTATGGAATGGGTTGGTAGCTTTTATGTGTTGTGATGTGGTTTGTTACATATAATAAAAATAGCATTATATGGTTGTGTAAATGGTATGTATTTATCTAATGTTTTATTGTGTCACCAACTATAGAGGGAGAAACTTGGATGAAAATTAGACAGGGTAATAAAATCTTTATCAGCAGACGGGCGGAGGCTGTTGTTTCGACGATGGCACCGGCGATACTTTATGCGGCAGTAGTCGCAGCAGTCAGTGTATCTGCTACCACATTCTCTTATGCCGACGGTGCCGGTGTCGTCGCCTCTACCGAAAGTCAAAACCCTTCTGGGGCCGTGACAGAGGTTGGTTCCGTGAAAAAGGTTGCGCCTCCGGAAAAAGCGGTGACTTCGGTAAGTAAGAAGACCGTGACTCATGCATCACCGGCGCAGAACTTTCAATCGGTATTAAAGCACGTGCCTGGGATGAATGTTATTTCACAAGGGCCGGGTAACCTGTCTGCCACAGATAACGAGTTCACCTACCAAGGCTTTACGAGCGCGCAGATGGCGTCGAACTTTGATGGGGTGCCAATTATTAATACCTTTCGCGGTGGTGCCGGTGGTACGGGTGATAATCACGCTTTTACTCCGCTTACGATGGGTCAGATTTCTACGGTGAAGGTATATAGTGGCGCTAATCAACCCTCACAAAATGGTATAAACTCGCTTGGTGGTACGATTTCTTACGAGCCTGCATTGCCCACATCAAAGTATTATCTGGATGTCGATGCCTCTGGTGGAAAGTATGGGTATCGCGGCGGCAACTACACAACGGGTATTGCGGTAAATAGCGGGGCGCTGCCAGGAACGGGCACCGAAATGCTGTTCAAATACTCCTATACGCATGCCCCAAGTTTTATGAATAATATCTTCGCCAAAATAAATTCGTATTATTTTGCCTTGGTTCAGCCATATAACAATGGGCTGTCTCAATTAAAACTGATTGCTGTTTATAACAATGAGTCAGCGCGTCAACCATCTTTAGTACCGCTGACTCTGCTTGCCCAGAACGGACGCTCTTACCAGCCACCGCTGGATGTGGCGTCCAGTAGCACGAATACCCACGCACTAAATGTAATATTATCGTGGAAAAGTATATTAAACAATTACATGCTCGCCAAGACGAAAGTCTTCATACAGCAACAGGCGGCGAACAGAACCTCATTCACCAATGCGGCATACTATAACCATAATTATTATGGTTATGCTACTTATGATGGCTACCCGGTGGGGACTAATCTCGAGCCCTGGGCGGCGTATCCATCGGTAAACAATAGCTATAATCCGGTGGCCCTGTTTGGCTCGGGAGCGGCAGGAACGCAGTTCCACAACTATATCGATAACATTCAAAGCATTGGTTTCCTGCCATCGATGACGTTCTTTGCGCCGCACAACACCATTGAGTTGGGTGCGATGGTGGATTACAGTCAGGATCACAGTGCCGAATATTGGTACGGCAGCAGTCCGGTTCCGAATGTCGATGGGTATAACAATGCTTGGAATGAGCATGACTCGCGTAATTATAACTATGTTTATCTTCAGGACAATATCAACCTGCTTAATGGTGCCCTCCATATATATCCCGGAGTTAAGTATAATATTGTGTCAACTGGTTGTGATGACGTGACTGGTTATTATTACAGCTATGGTGGCCATGTAAATAACACTTACTACTTCTGGGAGCCCTCTCTTGGGTTTTCCTATACGCCGATCCATAACGTGAATCTGTATTTCAGTGTGGGCAAGACAAACAAGGTGCCGAATATTAGCGCTTTCTATTCGGCCATAGGAACAACTCCAACACCGGCGCCCATCTCTGTTCAGCCCGAAGGTGATATTAGTTACGATGCAGGCGTGCGATACACGAGTGATGTAGTATCTGGTAATTTATCCGTTTTCAGGCGCAACTTTAATAATATTTTCAGCGAGTACTACAATCCTGCTACCGGAATGACTTATGAGTACAATAATGGCAATGCCTTGTATCAGGGGGTTACCCTTGATTTGGGTGTACCCATTAAAGACCATGTTTCGCTTTTCGGGTCATATAATTACACCAGCGCTAAATACAGTACGTTATCCACTGGTGTGAACGGCACGGCCTATCCCGGAGAATACCGCCCTTACATCCCGATGTACACTGCAACAACAGGTATCCGCTACGAGCATGGCGGTCTTTATGCAGCGCTTACCGGCCACTTTGTCGGACGTCAATATATGGCGACTAACAAGGGCCAAACGATAGGTGTCACTTTGCCGTCATATGACACGCTGGATTTTACAACGTCCTATGAGGTGCCGATCAAGTCGACCTATGTGAAATCGGTCAAGTTTAGTCTTTACGCCGACAATATTCTCGACAATAACTATCTGGTCTACGCAGAACAGGTTACGAAACCGTTCTCGTATTACCGGGGGCAGGCTGGGGCCCCCGTATTTGTTGGGAGCAATGTGAGCGTTCGCTTCCAGTAAGTGCTGGGCGGTTAATCCGGCTGAGTTCACGGGCACTGCATAGGCTTTCATTTAAGCAGGTGCAGTGCCCGATTTTATTGACTAAAAGGTAATCTTATGGTTTCTGAATGCGCCCACAATGGGAACAAAAGAAGGTGGGTTTTTAGTGTGTTAGTATACGGCTGTTTCAGCGTGATATTAACGGTGTATGGTTCCATGGCTTATGTTGCCAGCCAGTCCCGATACATACCGCCAATATACCTCCGTTATGACTAATATAAGGTGGTATCATGAAGGCATGTTTCAGTTTACGATGGGAGACATTGGTAGCTTCAGGCTGACGGCAATCGACACCTATCTGTTGGAGCGTATTTTTAAGCCGGGTATCATGATTGATCCGGGAACTGCCGGATCCCATCTGCCACAACTGTCGATGGGCGATGTCGTGATCGGAGCAAGGGCGGTAAATTTTAGTAACTATATGGCTA
The DNA here is from genome assembly GCA_018853935.1 of Acidithiobacillus ferrivorans. Lineage (GTDB taxonomy): Bacteria > Pseudomonadota > Gammaproteobacteria > Acidithiobacillales > Acidithiobacillaceae > Acidithiobacillus > Acidithiobacillus ferrivorans. The sequence goes on along the minus strand of JAAOMR010000008.1, from coordinate 7,475 downwards.
AGGCAAATGGCACCATCGTACCAAGTCAGTTTAGTGCTTTGGCGGCAGATAACGAGGGGTACATGAAAGGGAATCCCAACCCCAATGAACGCGTACTTTCACCAGTGTTCGGTATTTGCGCAGCAGCGATCTAATAAAATTGCTTTGCAGATGATCCACTACCTTGCTGGTCAGAAGAATCAGGGCATTCCATTTTCCGGGGGCTTTCGCGATCCGTGGCAGCCGGATACCTTCGCAAAAGCGGCGGTTTCACCTGCATTCGTGCAAGCATGGACAAAAAAATTTGGGGTTAAACGCGGCTAACACCATTTTTCGGTCGTGTCGACAGCGAATCGCCATACTGTTGTGCTGAGGAGTAAAAGTAATGGAAAAAGGGTGTCTGAATCTGTCGGTATGTTTTTTTATGCTGTTTTTAAACATTTTTTGCGCTGACGATGCGTGGTCTGCGGGCGTGTCCCCCCTCAACACCCGCAACATCAAAGGCCCGATCCACGTCAGTGCAGAAAACAAAGGCCGGGTGACCCACATCCTGCCTACAGGGCGTATCGTCAGTCCCGTGGGCTTGGTCAACGGTGCCCCCAACTTCGTGACTGCGGTAGTACCGGTAGGGAATCATGTGGCCGCCATGGCCAACGGAGCGACGCGCGCGCAGACCATTACCCTCTACGATCAGAAGACCCTGGAGCGGGTGGCAGAAATTGCCGCCTACAAAAAAGATGCCAAGAAAGCGGCTCCCCGGCCCAACGATCTCACTGATTTGCACGGTGAAACCATCGCTCATCAAAGCTTCTTTCAAGGCATGGTGGCAGGCGCCGACCAGACGATCTATGCAGCCGGTGGGGAGAGTGGCGATGTCGCCGCCTTTGCGCTAAGAGGTGGCAAGCCCACGCTCCTACGCCGTTATCCTCTGACCTGGCAAGCTTTTCCAAAAGGCCAGTACCCTTATGAATATCAGGGGCACCACATTAATCAGCCCAGACTGTTTTATCCCGATGCCGTTGCTGTGGGTCCCCACGGTAAACATCTCTATGTGACGGGTATGCTGTCCAACAGTCTGGCACGGGTTAATATTCAGAGTGGACAGACCGATTACCTGAATGTTGGACCCTACCCCTACGCGGTCACTTTTGCCGATGGCGGCCAGAAACTGGTGGCCAGCCTCTGGGGCGGGAATGGCGTGGCAGTGATTGACCCTGTGACCATGCAGCTATTGGGTACCGTGCGTGTCGGTCCCCCTCCCGGTCCCGACAATACCGCTGCCGGTGTCCATCCCACGGCATTGGCTGCCGTCCCTCAGTCGCCGGATGTTTTTGTAGCCCTCGCCAATGTCGACCGTGTCGCCGAAGTGGACACCATCAATCTCAGCGTCAAACGCTTCCTTAATGACCGCCCCTATCCAGACGCCCCGCCAGGCAGCTATCCCGACGGTTTGACCATCGCCGATGGTAAACTCTTTGTCGCCAATGCCGGCAACAACGACGTCGCCGTCTATAATGCGCAGACTGGCAAAGGCCTCGGCCTCATCCCGACAGGCTGGTACCCAACGGCGATCACCCATGTGGGCAACGCCCTCTATGTGGTAGGCGCCAAAGGCCTGGGCTCCGGCCCCAACGTCGATCACCAGTGGGTGGGCGACATGATGGGCGGACTCATTCAGAAAATTGACCTGAATGACCTCTCTACCCATCTCCCGGCCTGGACCCGGAAAAGCCTGCGCAATGACGGTTTTACTGCTGCCCAACGCCATGTGCGTCACGCTGAAGACCTCAAAACCACTGCCTTTCTGCGCAAACACATCCATTACGTGGTCTTCATTTTGCGAGAGAACAAGACCTTCGACGAAGACTTGGGCGATTACCAACGCGCCGGGGCCTGGGCGGAGCCGCGTCTTGACCTATATGGGCCCAAGGATCTGCCTAATCTTTATCATCTTGCCCGTCATAACACCTTGTTTGTGAATTTCATGGCCGATGGCGAGGTGACTGCGCAGGGCCACCAGTGGACGACGGCGGCTTCAGATTCCGACTTTGTGCAGCGTACCTGGCCGGAATACTACTCTGGGCGTGGCCTGGTCCCCAATCCGGGCTGGACGCAGTCCTTGTTACCAGGTGGCGCGAGCGGAACGGGTGGTATACCTCTCGGTGTTGATAACCCTTATGCGATTTATGAAAACCTCTCGGTACTCGGCAAGTGGTCCAACCCCTGGATCAGCTATCCGCAGCGCCTTTTTTTGTTTAATGATTTGCTCGATCATAAGGTATCGTTTGAGGACTTCGGCGAGTTTGTCTCGCGTTCCCAGGCGGGCAATATCTCCACAGCGATGAAAAAGCATCTGGCCACCGGCTTCCCCGGCTGGGATCGGATGATGCTCGACACCTACCGCGAAAAAATGGCGGTACGATGGCTGAAGGCTCATCCGGGTGCCCAATTCCCGCACTTTATTTACATCTGGTTGCCGGATGATCACACCGCAGGTCGTTCGCCGTGCTATTACACGCCAAATTATTACGTGGCCAACAATGACTACGCGACGGCCAAGTTTATTCATTATTTGTCCACCACACCGGAATGGAAACACATGGTGGTGTTCCTGACCGAGGACGATGCCCAGTCAGGAGCCGATCACCTCAATGCGCACCGGACATTCGCGCTGGCCGTGGGGCCCTGGGTCAGGCGGGACTATCTGGAGACCCACCTCTATTCGCAAGTGAACATGCTCAAAACGACCGAAGCCATCCTCGGGCTGCCGCCGATGTCGCAATGGGACGAAAATGCTGGCGTATTCTCCGGCATGTGGACGCATCATCCGGATTACGCCGAGACCCGGCTGCTCCCAATGCAGGTACCGGTTGCGTTCAATGCGGGCCAATGTGATGACTACACCCTGATGCGCCGCGAGGCCGGGGCTTCCGGGCATCCTCTGCGCCCGGATTCAAAATGGTATATCTGGTACAAAGCCCATCAGGCGCAGCATGGTGCCGGGTTGCCGCCTCCGGGTAAGGAGGAAGCCTACGCGCCCACGACCTTGCTCAAGGTGCCGGGTCCTGAGCAGATGAAGCAGGAATGGATTGCCACCAAGGGGGTAAAGGCCTGGCATAAGGAGGTGGCTTATCTGAAGGCTTATGCGCAAAAGCGGCATGCCCCCATTGCCGCCTATCAGGCCGGGGAGACGGAGTGACAGGGCTTTGCCCGGCAGCCTGACGGGGCTGGGCGCGTACCGATGTGGCCTGCGGTTTAACATGGCGGGACATAACCCGCCGATCTTGATGCTTGCACTTTACAATTCGTCATAGATAATGGCCAACAGGCCGTTTAATCCAATGATAATATTGTAGAGGCATGCTCAAGGCTAAAAATTAATGTCGCAACTCGAACACATCGAAGCCATCGAAAAACGTCTGTGGAGTGCCGCCGACAACCTGCGCGCCAACTCCAACTACGCCAGCAATGAATACTTCATGCCCGTCATGGGTCTGGTGTTCCTGCGTCACGCCTACAGCCGTTATTTGTCGGTGAAGGAGCAGATCGAGCCCAAACTGCCCAGTCGCGGCGGCAAAACCCGCGACCTGACCAAGGAAGACTTCTCCCAGCAGAGCGCGATTTATCTGCGGCCCAAGGCGCAGTTCGATACCCTCGTGGCCTTGCCTGACAGCGCCGACCGTGCCCGCGCCATCATCGAGGCGATGGAATCCATCGAGGCGGACTACGATAACCTGCGCGGCATCCTACCCAAGGGCGAATTTCAGGAGCTGGACAACCAGGTGCTCGGCCAGTTGTTACGGACTCTCAATCCGGAAGAGCTGAAAAAGGTCAAAGGCGACGTCTTCGGCCGCATTTACGAATACTTCCTCACTCAGTTCGCCGGGCAGGGCGCCCATGACGGCGGCGAGTTCTTTACCCCCGTCTCGCTGGTCTCGCTCATCGCCCACGTGCTAGACCCTGAGCGCGGTACGGTGCTCGACCCGGCCTGTGGCTCCGGCGGCATGTTCGTTCAAAGCGCGCGCATCGTCGAGGAACACGGCGACAGCCCCACGGAAAAGCTCACCTTCCGCGGCCTGGAGAAAAACGCCACCACCATTCGCCTCGCCAAGATGAACCTGGCCGTGCATGGCCTGGAAGGCGACATCCAGAAGGCCATCACCTACTACGAAGACCCGCACGAACTGGTTGGCCGTGCCGACTACGTCATGGCCAACCCGCCCTTCAATGTCGACGAGATTGACGCCGACAAGGTCAAGTCCGACCCGCGCCTGCCCTTTGGCCTGCCCGGCGTCAACAAAAAGAACAAGGTCAGCAACGGCAACTACATCTGGATCAGCTACTTCTATAGCTACCTCAGCGATAAGGGCCGCGCTGGTTTTGTTATGTCCTCCCAGGCCTCCAGTGCTGGCGGCGGCGAGGCCAGGCTGCGGCAGAAACTGGTCGAGACCGGCGATGTTGACGTCATGATCGCCATCCGTTCCAATTTCTTCTACACCCGCACCGTGCCCTGCGAGCTGTGGTTTTTCAACCGCGACAAGCCCAAGGCGCACAAAGCCAAAGTGCTGATGATCGACGCCCGCAACGTCTACCGTAAGGTCACGCGTAAGATCTACGATTTTAGTCCCGAGCAGCAGCAGAACCTGTTGGCCATCGTCTGGCTCTATCGGGGTGAAACCGACCGCTACCTGCAACTGGTGTCGGAGTATCTCGGTGACGTGACTGACGAAGCGTATGGCTGCTTTGCCGTTGAAGACGACCTGGGCCAGACCTTCCGGCCCCTGCCCGATTTTAGCGACGCCCTGAAAGCCTTGCGCAATAGTCTGGCATCGTTTCTGAAAAGCCAGCCCCAAACCGGCCCGCAAGCCGACGTGCTGAAGGAGTTGGAGAAAGAAACCGACCTGTTCGAACAGGACATCGAGCAGTTCCGCAACGCTGCCCGGCAGGCCGCCCAACAATGGGACGCCGCGCCCGACACCAACGCCGCGCTGCTCAAGCTCACCCAAGCCTTCGAGCCCATCGCCGAACAAAGCCGCGACCTGATCAAACAGACCGACCTCATCTACAAACTCGCCACCCGCCTTATCGACACCTGCGAAAGCGAATGCCACGCCAAGGACAGCGACACCTGGGTGAGCCGCGACATCACCCGCGCCCGCAAGGCCGCGGACGAAGCGCGCGGTATCACCGTCGAACAACTTAAGCAGGTGCGCTACTTCTGGAAACAGGCCCACTGGCTCACCGAACGCTTCCCCGAGGCCCAACTGCGCGATGTGGAAGGGTTGGTCAAACTGGTGGACCTCCAGGAGATCGAGGCCAACGACTGGAGCCTTACCCCCGGCCGCTACGTCGGCGTTGTTCCCGAGGAGGTGGACGAAGACTTCGACTTCGAGGAAACCCTGCGCGAAATTCATGTGGAACTGGAAGACCTCAACGCCGAGGCCGTCACCCTAGCCGCGACAATCAAAAGGAATTTTGAGGAGTTGGGGGTATGAGTTGGACGTCGCAGACATTGGACCAGCTTGGTTACCTATCGCGCGGTCGTTCTCGGCACCGACCACGGGATGCAGTTCACCTCTATGGCGGACCGTATCCCTTTATCCAGACCGGTGACGTTAAGCACGCCGGTCTTTATGTGAGGGACTATCAGCAGACGTACAGCGAAGCTGGTCTTCAGCAAAGCAGACTTTGGCCCGCTGGGACGCTTTGCATAACGATCGCCGCCAACATTGCCGATACCGCAATACTCGGGATAGATGCGTGCTTTCCAGATAGTGTGATCGGTTTCATTCCCGATGAGAAAAAAGCAGATGCCCGGTTCGTGAAGTATCTGTTCGATGCGACAATTCAGCAGCGCATTAAGCAATTTACACAAGGCGCGGCTCAAGACAATCTTAGCCAAGAGAAACTGCTTTCAATCGATTTTTCGGTCCCAAACGTGGACGAGCAGAAGAGGATTGCCTCTATTCTCTCCGCCTACGACGACCTGATCGAAAACAACCGCCGGCGCATCCATCTGCTGGAACAGGCCGCACGGTTGCTCTACAAAGAATGGTTCGTCCACCTCCGCTTCCCCGGTCACGAACACGTCAAAATCAAAGACGGTGTACCGGAGGGGTGGGAGAAAAAGCAAATTGGTGAACTGGCGCCGTTTAAGTACGGTAAAGCGCTAAAAGAGGGTGATCGTATTCCGGGACCATATCCAGTCTATGGTTCAAGCGGAATTGTCGGTACACACGATAAAGCCCTCGTGGCAGGTACTGCAATTATTGTTGGTAGGAAAGGTAATGTTGGCAGCGTTTACTGGTCGAATATTGACTTTTATCCAATCGACACGGTGTACTACATCGAGGCCGAGAATAGCAGCCTTTACTTGTACTATGCACTGTTGCATACGCAGTTCAACAGCACTGATGTCGCAGTCCCAGGTCTCAATAGAAACTACGCTCATAGTCGAACAGTGCTCGTTCCAGACGACAAAATTATCAACCTCTTCGAGCAGCACCCCGAAGTAATACACGACCAGATAGAGCGGCTTGTGAAACAGCGCCAGGTTCTAACCAAAGCCCGCGACCTTCTCCTGCCGCGCCTGATGAACGGGGAGGTGGCGATCTGATGCCAGTTCTTGTCGCCAATAGTTCAGATATTCAATGAAGGAAATGAAGGAAATAATAATGCCGTCTGAAAATCAAGTAATTCATTTCGAACTATTCAGGTATCAGTTGCTGCCGTTGACGCGGAATGTGCAAAGGGAGATGTTTCAGGATGAAAGGTTCCTGGCCATTAATACCGTCGAAGAGCTCAAGGCGCGTAAGAACGAGATATTTGGCCATGTGCTGGAAGATTTCCCTTCACTGCAATACCGACAGGCTGAGATAAATCATAAAGTTGATGTGGAGTCGCCGCCATGGTTTGTTGTTGAAATTAATACCCAAAAGTCACTGAAACGTGAGAAGCCTGATTTCAAGCAGGAGCGAATTGATACGTGGCCCCATGTCATAGCCATTATTAATAACAAACCTGATGTGCAGATTATTGCGGTGTCGAGGAATATCAGGGCATTCAGTTCTGGAGCTGTTGTTGCAAAAATTCTACAGGAAAATCTGGGGCGGATTTTGCAGAGATACCTGCTGTCTTTCCAGGTCGACGCGCTTTTTGAAAAAAGTGAGTTTTGGCATCTGGTTGAGGAGTACAAAAATCGAATTATATCCGTGAATTTTGAGCTGATATCGCCAAATATGGCGAATATATCTAAAGGGCTTGAGCTTGATCTTGCTAGATTAAATGCGGATACTAATTCCCATCGAACGGATTTGAGGCTAAATAGCTTAGAAGGAAGTGCACTTGAGATAAATCAGAGGAATCCACTGTTGGGCACCTCGAAAAACCTTCCCATTTCGGCTATATATGATAAAATACAACCAGTTGAATATTATGGGGTATGCCGGATGACACCACGAAAGAGCGCAATCAAAACCGACCTGTTTGCAGCGGAT
>JAAOMR010000799.1 GCA_018853935.1 Acidithiobacillus ferrivorans | reverse complement strand
CCAAACTCTTATACGTTAAACAGATAGATTTGTCCAGCGCTCACCGTCCACCTCAAAAACCGAATCATTCACACGGCGACGCTACCCAATAAAAAAGGGCTCTTGGCCATATTGAGAATTGCTGATGTGGTACCCCTCTTGCGGGGAATAGGCTACCCAGTCTGGCGCGAAGCCATGGGGGCTGACCGCCTTGATGAAGCCGGGCAGATGCGCCGCCATAGCGCGCCAGGGGCCGTGTGGCAAGGCGTGCGCCAATCCTTCAACGACCGGCAGAGGCAGATAACTGGGGTTGAAGACGGAGGTGTCCGGGGCGATGCGAAATCCCGCATTTCCGGGTATAAGCATCGGCCCCATCCCCTTGAGATCGACCACTTCTTTTTGATCGATCCGTTTGGCCAGCAGCGTACCCATTGCCGTGTAGCT
>JAAOMR010000798.1 GCA_018853935.1 Acidithiobacillus ferrivorans | reverse complement strand
GTGACAAGCTCTTTATCGATTATGCCGGCCCCACGGTGCCGATCATTGACCCCGGCACCGGCGAGATTCGCCAGGCCCAGATCTTTGTAGCGGTGCTGGGGGCTTCCAGCTATACCTATTGCGAGGCCACCTGGAGCCAGAGCCTCAGCGACTTCCTGGACTCCCATGTGCGGGCGCTACGGTATTTTGGCGGAGCCCCCGTACTGCTGGTCCCCGACAACCTCAAAGCCGCCGTTACCAAGGCGTCTCGCTATG
>JAAOMR010000797.1 GCA_018853935.1 Acidithiobacillus ferrivorans | reverse complement strand
GATCCTTGAGCTTCTGGACGGCCCAGAGCGCCAAATGATTCGTGGCATTTTCATGAATCGCTACAGACTTCGCCACTGAGCCATTGATCGCGTTCAGTGATTTCATGGTCTCGTCATGCACGAACTTCAGACTGTCCACCTGCGTCCGTGTGTCCTGCAGCAGCTTGATATTGGCCGCTAGGGTCTGGCTGTCGATGGTCTTGCCCAGATTGTTGACCGACTCGATAGCCTTGCCCAGTTCCGCCAACTGAATCATCGCCGCCGGATCCGGCTTACCGACCGTCTGGTTGGCGATGAACCACC
>JAAOMR010000796.1 GCA_018853935.1 Acidithiobacillus ferrivorans | reverse complement strand
CTCCGTAGGGTGGAACCGCCTCAGTATTAGTCGAGGCTTCCCTCCGCAGCGATTGTTCCAGCGGCGGTGGGTTTGCCTTTGAGTATCCATTCGAATCCCACGGCAATCATCGCACCGATAATTGGGCCGACGATGTAAATCCAGCATGTACGCAAGTCACCGCGTATCAGATCGGGCGCAAAAGACCGGACTGGATTCATCGAAGCGCCACTGATTGGTGCCGCCCAAAGCCCAGCCAGTGCGATGTAACCGCCAATGGCGAGCGCCGCGTTGGAGCCAATATTGCGCGCCCCTGAGGCAGTGCCGAGTATGGTGCTGACCAAGCCGGTAGTTAACAATACTTCCATGACAAGTGCCTTGAAATCGCTGATCCCTTTTCCAGGAACAGTGGCTCCCAATAGGCCGACTGTGCCGAACATCGCCCTTAAGAAAAGGGCCGCGGCGATGCCCCCGACGAACTGGGAAAAGATATAGCCAGGAACCCGTTTCCATGGGAAATTACGGCGCACCGCAAATGCAAGTGTGACCGCCGGATTCAGGTGCGCACCGCCGACGGCACCCATGAAATAGATGATGGCCATGACCATCAAGCCGGGTGCGACGACCATCATGCTCAGTGATATTGCGCCATGACTCCAGGCGCCAACAACGACAGAGCCAGCCGCAACAACCACGAGAAGAAATGTACCCCAAGCCTCCGAAAACAGACGCCGCCACTCGTGCGATGGCTCTAGAAAATCAGGCGGTACAGGGGCATGCAGCATGCGCCGTTCGGGTAGAGATA
>JAAOMR010000795.1 GCA_018853935.1 Acidithiobacillus ferrivorans | reverse complement strand
GCGCCGGAAATTCCCGCATCCGTAACCGCCATTATGAGCGCAACGGATCAGAACAGCCTGATGCACAAGTTGACCCATGCCGACCAGGAAACCGTGCAGGACACGCTGAAACGACTGCAACAACTGGATCAGTGGTTACAGCACGCTCCCGATGTGCAAAGCGCACAAGTGCAAGGTCTGCGCGGACCGGTGGGTCTGATGCTCTGGAATCCGGAAAACAGCAGCGATCAGGTGTTTTTAAGCGGCATCTCCAAAGACCGACTGCAAGGCTATGGGGTACGCTTCTATGGTGAACCGACCGAATTCGAGGCCGAAACTTTATCGCTGCACAACAGGATCGGTTCCTGGGCGTTACGTCTGGATGTGCCTCAAGACACCCTGCAAGGGGTTCGCGCCC
>JAAOMR010000794.1 GCA_018853935.1 Acidithiobacillus ferrivorans | reverse complement strand
GGGGTACGCTTCTATGGTGAACCGACCGAATTCGAGGCCGAAACTTTATCGCTGCACAACAGGATCGGTTCCTGGGCGTTACGTCTGGATGTGCCTCAAGACACCCTGCAAGGGGTTCGCGCCCTGCAAGGGGTTCGCGCCCCGCAGGGGGTTGGCACCCTGCAAGAAGTGGCGGACGCCCATGTCGCGCCCTATCGCCTGAAAGCCTGGGGGAAACAAGCCGCATCCGTTCTGAAAAATGGCATAAATACCCGGCGGCATGTGCTGGTCTTCGCCATGAACGGCGATTAC
>JAAOMR010000793.1 GCA_018853935.1 Acidithiobacillus ferrivorans | reverse complement strand
TACTGGAGAAAGCCAAAGCGACGGACCAATGGAACTACTACCAGGCTATCAGCACCAAAGAGCACTTGATGGATCTGGCAGTAGCCATGACACCAACGAGCAAAAACGCGCCTTTCCAAAAGAAGATTGCCAAGTACAAACAACAGAAAAAGGAAGTTCAGCTTCAAGCGGAACATCTGGATCAACTTTCCAATTCCGCCAATCGGCACTCGGCGCAGTTGGATAAGCCACATAACGACATGGCCATCGCCATGATCTTTTTACAGATCGCTATTTCCCTGGCTTCTGTTACTGCTCTGACCGGAAGAACATGGCTTTTCGGTATGGCT
>JAAOMR010000792.1 GCA_018853935.1 Acidithiobacillus ferrivorans | reverse complement strand
CATAACCCACGTCGGCAAGTGCCACATAGGGCAGAGAATCATTTTGCGACAAAATCAGCGATAAAATCTGATTCGCCACCATGACCGACTTTCCGTATCCAGACAAACCAAAAATCAGGCCGATGAAGCTGTTCTGCACTCGTGAATCACCCAGCGCAAACGGCATGATCTTGCGTTGCAGAGAACGCAGCCAGAAGGTCGCTCGTGCCGGATCATCTGCTGACCACGGCGAGGTCGCCATTCCAAACGGCATCAGTTTCAGGGCATCGGACAGGTTGATCGGCAAAATCGGTGTGC
>JAAOMR010000791.1 GCA_018853935.1 Acidithiobacillus ferrivorans | reverse complement strand
GCGATCTGATTTTCCGGCATGCCCAGCAGTCGCAATCTCGCCTTGGCGGCCGCCAGCAGTGCCGGGTCTTCCGTCGTCCCACCCTGGCGGCGGGCAATGAGATATTCCTGTTGGGCACTATACAGCTCGGGAGAATATATCTCGGCGAGCACCTGGCCGCGCTGCACGGGGTCACCCACGGCACGGACGTGCAAGCGTGTCACCCAGCCGGAGAAACGCGGCGTGACGGAATAGACCCGGTTCTCGTCCACTGCCACGGTGCCCACGGTATGGATGGCATGCCCCATCTGACGGCGCTGCACCGCTACAAGGCGCACCCCCAGGTTTTGCGC
>JAAOMR010000790.1 GCA_018853935.1 Acidithiobacillus ferrivorans | reverse complement strand
TAACCTCACAATCAAGTGCCCTTTTGAGGAGGTCTGGCCCACCGCTATTTACAGGCGGCATATTGCCGCTGGATGCGTAGGTTGAGGTGAGCAGATCATACGCTCTTGCCACTTCATCAAGGGCTATTCTCGTCGTAAGGTCTAAGCAGATTCCCAGATCAAGGATAGCTCCAACAAGGCCGGGATCATTGATTGCACCTTGAGCATGGCCATGTTGTGCCCATTCCAGTGCTCTTTGCGGGTCACTATCCCAGAAGTAGATGCCGCTACCCAACCAGTCATAGGTA
>JAAOMR010000079.1 GCA_018853935.1 Acidithiobacillus ferrivorans | reverse complement strand
TGCACCGGCCGCTGCTGTGGCAGGAGCGGTGAAAACCGCCGCTAACTCGACGCATCTGGTGCTTTCCAGTGCACCTGCGGCAGTGGCTACCGCTGCTGTAGACAGCGCCGCCTCCACTGCCACAACAGGTCAGTTGCCGGTGGCGGATACGGTACTGCGTGATGACAACCAAAAGTTGATGGTCGAAGTGGCCAGCCTGGGTCAGCGCCTGAACGCAGAGGCGCGTCTGCTGGCCAGTCAGGAGGTGCAACTTGCGACCATTTCCCGAACGACAGACAACAGCAGTCTTTTTAATGACTTTCCGCTGCTCGTATCGGTAGGTGGTAATATTCTGCTGCTGCTTTTGTTTCTCTGGATGCTACGTCGTCAAAAAGAGGCGGAGCAGCGCCAGCGCGAGATTTCGCAGCGGATTTCCACTTTGAGTGCGGCACCGAAAGGGGCGAGTCCTCAACCTCAGTCTCCCCCGCCGGTGCTTAGTGCAGCGCCGCCCCCCGTTGTATCGCCTCCGGCGAGTGTCCAGCCTGCTGCGGTCGGCGCACCCGTATTCGATGCCCTGCCAGGTCTTGCCCTATCTGCAAATCACCCGGAGGAAAGCGCCAAGGATGCATACGTCGGCGCGGAAGTCGATCCGCTTGAACAGGCCGATCTCTACCTGACCTACGGTAAGGCGGAACAGGCAGTTTCCGTGCTCAACGAGTCTCTCGAAGCGAACCCACGGCGTAAGGAACTGTACGTCAAGCTGCTCGATATTTATGCCAATCTGGATCGCCATGAGGCATATCTGGATCTCGCTGAACGCATGCGGGGGCGTTTTGGACCGCATAATGCTGTGTGGCAGGAAGTGGCCTTACAGGGGGCAAGGCTTTTTCCCGGCAATGCGCTCTTTGTCAGCTCCGCAGAGACGACGGCGACAGTTCCCGAGCCTGTTACTGAGATAGTGTTGCCTGCTGAGCCTGTGGAAGAGTCTGCGGCACATGCTCCTTTGGATATGCTGGATTTCCACTTTGACCATGCCCCAGTGGAGCCGACCGCAGCGGCAGAAGAAGAAGCCTTCCCGCCGGAGGAGAAAGCCCGGCTTCTGCAAGACATTGACGAGCAGTTTCGGTTGATGGATGAGACACGCGGAACCAGTGAGACGCTGGATGTCGATTCAAAATCAGAAGCATCGCCCGCAGCGTGGGAAGCTCCAGCTACCGCGCCCTTGTTCGGCTTGGTCCAGCCTGATGAACCATCCACGCCCGCCCCGCCTGCCGCTTTCTCCGCAGCCGGGGAATCTCCTGCTACCGGGGAAGCATATGCTGCCCAGGATGTTGCGGATTGGGATGCGGCCGGTACCAAGCTCGATCTGGCCAAGGCCTATGTGGAAATGGGAGAGAACGAATCGGCGCGCGATCTGCTCGTAGAAGTGACTCGGGAAGGCAGCAGCGCTCAGCAGGAAGAAGCCAGGCAGTTGCTGAAAACGCTTTAAGCTGCGCTTGGCAATGGAATCCGTTGTGCCAATGTCGGGCACCCGCTGGGCCTTGGGGCTTGAATACGATGGCCATGGATTCTGTGGCTGGCAACGCCAGTTGGATCAGGAAAGCGTGCAAGGTGTTCTGGAATCAGCGCTGAGTCGTGTGGCCCAGTGTCCGATCACCGTCATCGTCGCCGGGCGTACCGATACGGGAGTGCATGCCCTGTGTCAGGTGGTGCATTTTGACAGCCCGGTCGTGCGTCCCCCCGAGGCCTGGGTACGTGGGGCCAACACCTGCTTACCCAAAGGAGTGGCACTGCGTTGGGCCCAGGCTGTCCCGGACCATTTCCACGCCCGGTTCTCCGCCATGGCGCGGCGTTATCGTTATATGATTCTCAATCAGCGTGAAAAATCAGCACTATGGCGGAACCATACGGCTTGGATATATCGCCCTTTGGATGTGCAAGCCATGCAGGTAGCAGCGCAAACCCTACTGGGTACCCATGATTTTTCCGCCTTTCGCGCCTCTGCCTGTCAGGCTAAAAGCCCCATCCGGGATTTGTGCCGACTGCAAGTCACGCGTCGGGGCGATCTGATCGCCGTTGATGCCGAGGCTAATGGTTTCTTGCATCACATGGTGCGTAATCTTGCGGGGGTGCTGATTGCCATAGGCAAGGGTGACCGACCCGTGGGCTGGGCAGCAGAGGTGCTGGCCAGTTGCGATCGCTGTCAGGCTGGCGTTACGGCCCCACCGGGCGGCCTCTATTTTGTGGCGCCGCGTTACCCTGCGGAGTTCGGGTTGCCGGTGGATGCGGTGGACGCCGGTTTCTTGATAGGGGGTTAACGGGCGCACCGGATGACTGCACTCATGCTTTCTGCATGTCGCGGTGTTAGAATGCGCTGATGGTACGTATCAAAATATGCGGTATCACGAATGCAGCGGACGCGCGCGCGGCGGCGGCTGTCGGTGCGGATGCCATCGGACTGGTATTCTACCGTAAAAGCCCGCGGGCTTTAGATGCTGCGCATACCCAGGAAATTCTCACGGCCTTGCCGCCCTTCATCACCCGCGTTGGCCTTTTTGTCAACGCAGATGCTGCTGAAGTGGCCGCAACTCTGCAGCAATACCCTTTGGATGTCCTGCAATTTCATGGCGATGAATCGCCATCCTTCTGTCGCAATTTTGACCGGCCCTATATTAAGGTGCTGCGGGTGACGGCGGCGCAAGATCTGCGACCAGCGGTGGATGCTTATCATGACGCGCAAGGACTGCTGCTGGACTGTGCAGTGCCGGGAGTCTGGGGAGGATCGGGCCAGAGTTTCGACTGGTGGCGGCTGGCAGATCTGGGTAAGCCCTGGATTTTGGCCGGCGGGCTGCATGCCGGCAATGTTGCCGAAGCTATCGCTATCGCCCGGCCTTATGCGGTAGATGTGAGCAGCGGGGTGGAGATGTCGCCCGGACGCAAAGATCATGACAAAATGGCACAGTTTGTTGCGCGGGTGCGCAGTGCCTGAGGGAGAGAAAATGGGAACTTATGCTTTGCCGGACGCATCCGGGCACTATGGGCCTTACGGCGGACGGTTTGTTGCAGAAACCCTGATTCCGGCGTTGGAGGAGTTGGAGCATGCCTATCAGGAGGCGCAACGGGATCCGGAGTTTCGTGCCGAGCTGCACAGTGAGTTGCGCCAGTTTGTCGGTCGTCCCAATCCGCTCTATCATGCGGCGCGTGTCTCCAGAGAACTGGGGGGGGCGCAGATTTACCTCAAGCGGGAAGATCTTAACCACACCGGTGCACACAAAATCAATAATGCCGTCGGTCAGGCTCTGCTCGCCCGGCGTATGGGCAAAAAACGGGTAATAGCCGAGACGGGCGCAGGGCAGCATGGCGTCGCCACGGCGACGGTCGCGACCCGCTATGGTATGGAATGCTTGGTGTATATGGGCGAAGAGGATATCCAGCGTCAGTCCAGCAATGTATTTCGCATGCGTTTACTGGGGGCGCAGGTGGCGGCGGTAAGCAGTGGTACGCGTACCCTGAAAGATGCGCTCAACGAAGCCTTGCGTGACTGGGTAACCAATGTCGAAGATACTTTTTACGTGATCGGGACGGCCGCGGGACCGCATCCTTATCCGGTCATGGTGCGGGAATTTCATCGAGTGATCGGTGACGAGGCTCGGGCCCAGTGCCTCGAGCTGACGGGACGGCTCCCCGATTGTCTGATCGCCTGCGTGGGGGGGGGGAGTAACGCCATCGGGCTGTTTTATCCCTTTATTGAGGATACGGCGGTGCGGATGATCGGGGTCGAAGCGGGCGGACTGGGGCTC
>JAAOMR010000789.1 GCA_018853935.1 Acidithiobacillus ferrivorans | reverse complement strand
TACTCAGTGTGGACTGCTGGGAAGTGGTCGTGGTCCCGCTGGTGGCGTCGATCGCTGCGGTGCCGGTGGCAGTACCACCAGTATCAAAATTGCCGATACTGGATGATGTCGGAATTTGCGGTGCTGCGGCGTTCGCGGTGACCGGCATGACTACCGCGATGGCCAGTGAGACGGCGGCGACCACAGCACGGCGACGGAATGAAGGTTTTGATGTGGTGTTCATGGCAGTGCTCCTGATTGAAAAGAGTGGATCTGCCATTTATGCGGACCACGGGAGACCTGATCGCTGTTTTTTGTGGGGTCCTGTTCTGTCCACTAAAAAGGAAACGTCCGCGTGCGAAAATCTTCTAAAAAAGACTCAACCCGTCAGATCACCAGTGGAAACGCCTCAAAACGCCCGATTAGGGGATATACAACTGTTAACACATTGGCCTCGCTACCAATGCGAGGATTTGTGCTAGGCTGGATACAAACTATTCAAGAAAGGATTGCCGCTATGAACATGGATCAACACCGGAAAACTCAGCGCAGATATTCCTCAACCTTGCGGCTTGTCGCGGTATTGTTGGGGGTTGCCATACTTTCAGGATGCGTCATCGCTCCTGGTGGATATGGGTACGGATACCGCGTACATCCCCTTATTCACCCCGGCTGGGGACGCGGCTGGGGACGTTGATTCCATGGATACCCACAAGAAAACACTACGTGACCGTTTCATGTTCAGCATCCTGTCGGTCGCCTTATGGGGTTTACTACTGTCCGCAACCTGGATGGCTTCCAGCCCCGTTGCTACTGCACAAGTAAATTTTGCGTTCTCCGTCGGAGACGGAGTCAATGCGTATTACCTGCC
>JAAOMR010000788.1 GCA_018853935.1 Acidithiobacillus ferrivorans | reverse complement strand
CAGCCTTGAATAAACTTGACGTAAAGGCCATGCGACTGACCCTGTTAAACGGTACGTAGGCCGGTGTCACCCAATCTCCTGACTTGAAGAAATTGCTGTTTGTTCGTCCAGCGTATGATTCCAGAGGTCATGACTCGACCGTCCAGTCGCCTTCGACGGAAACAGCAAGGGACATCGTCTGGAATACCGTGCTATTACGTTTAGCCAGATCTACCAGATGATCCAATTGCTCTGGGGGAGCATCACTTT
>JAAOMR010000787.1 GCA_018853935.1 Acidithiobacillus ferrivorans | reverse complement strand
ACCGTTTTTGTGCAGGAGCTCGCCCAGCACGGACGCTTGGATCGCGGTGCCCTGCAAACCCTCGCGGATGCCGCAGGCGACCTGCCGGAGGCGGCGCTCTTGCAAACGGCGGCGAGCCACTCGGGACACGTGCAGGGCGATCCACTGGCCAGTCGCCTGGAGGAGAGCATCCTGGTCATGGCGCCGCAACTGGATCGTCGCCTATGGGTGTTGGACACCATCATCACCCTGGCACCACTGCTGGGACTTTTTGGCACCATCATCGGTATGTTTCACGCCTTCTCCATATTGGCCGCACCAGGACACGCACCGGC
>JAAOMR010000786.1 GCA_018853935.1 Acidithiobacillus ferrivorans | reverse complement strand
TGGTGTCCGGTCACGAGGTGGAAATCGGTACCGCCAATTTTGACTGGTCGGCCTTTCATAAGAACCGGGAGTATCTAAATGTGACCGGCAATACGGCCATCGTGAAAGCCGCACAGAGGGTATTCGATGCCGACTGGAATGATCAGAAGGCAGGGCCGTATCCCCATCAGGTGCTCGTGCTTTCTCCCGGGAGTGCCGCACAAATGGTTTCGGTCATTGATCAGCCGGGGCCGGTGGACATCGAAAGCGAGGAGATGGGCGATG
>JAAOMR010000785.1 GCA_018853935.1 Acidithiobacillus ferrivorans | reverse complement strand
ATCTTCCTCTATCCTTTAACTCCTAACGCGCAGCAAAAGCTGCGGCAAAGCACCTAAAAACTGCTCGAAAATTTGTCCCGAAAGATCGGAGAGGCCGACAAACTTCATATTGAGAATTGCTGGTCCCAAAGCCACCGAGTTGTTGCCGTTGGCCGTGCTGTTGGCCCCCAGAGCAACGGAATTATTGCCCCTGGCTACGGCGTTATTGCCGATGGCCGTCGTGGGGTCCGCTAATGCCTGAGCGCCATTGCCGATAGCCACCGATCCGGCATAGTCAGCAGTGGCTCCATTACCCACTGCTACCGTGTTATTTCCATTCGCAGTGGCTCCATTGCCTTGCGCTACCGCATTAGTCCCCGTGGCTTTTGCTCCCGATCCACATTGCATGGTTCCGTTGGATACGGTGCAAACACCTTCTTTTCCATCCACTACTGCGTTTATGGTCACGGTGTTGGTATTGGCCGTAGTCAGCGCTGTGCCTGCTGTGGTCGCTGCACCATTGGCAGTGGTGTTGGCCGTTTTGGCGGTGGTCAGCGCCGTACCCGCCGTAGTCGCTGCGCCTTGGGCAGTGGTGTTGGCCGTATTGGCGGTGG
>JAAOMR010000784.1 GCA_018853935.1 Acidithiobacillus ferrivorans | reverse complement strand
GCAAAAAACGTCGCTTCTTTGTGGAAGGTGATGATCTGCGCTTCGACAACCGCGAGGACATCCACCTGCGCTATGTGGCGTTCACGCGGGGGCGAAAACACTTGCATGTGGGCTGCCCGAATCTCTACCAGTGGTGGGCAAAGGCTTTCTGATTTTGCCTTGCAGTCGGCAGGCCTTGCAGGCGGCAAGCCCCTGCAGGGTGCAGAACCTGCTGTCTGCAAGACTGCGGCACCAAGGGATTGCTGTGACCTCCATCCGTTTAAGGCTCACTGCTTTGCGGAATTTGCCCGGACACTCTCCGGGCTTTTTTTTATCCAGTTTGCGCGGAAAACGCATGATTCAGCATGTTTCGATCAACCTGTGGATTTCCAAAGACACCAAGAGCGTCCACATGCAATTTTGTCCTGGTGGTATGAAACAAAAAATCCCTGAACATCGTGCCGTAGCAACATTCAGGGATCGTTTCGGAAGCGGGAACCGCGTTTCCTTTCGGGCGTTTCTTAGCTTCACATCTATTTTGTACTGCATTTCAAAAAAAAGT
>JAAOMR010000783.1 GCA_018853935.1 Acidithiobacillus ferrivorans | reverse complement strand
CGCACGAAATGAGGGCTTTATCATGAGAGCAAAATGTGAAATTTTTCCCGCGATACTACAGGGATCAGCGCCCTGCGATGGCTGTACTCATAGCACCGCCTGCTGCTCTGAACAATTGGCGTGCCTGGATTTTCAGCTATGGATAAACACTGGATCGCTCCGCCAGTCGGAATTTAGGGAGCCAACGCATAAAATCTATTCCAAGATGTTCCGGGGTGAGCGTGCGGCTTGATTTTTTACCGAAAAATCAAAAACGATTCAGATCTGTGCATATGAGAGATATGAACAGTAAGGTTGCTTACAA
>JAAOMR010000782.1 GCA_018853935.1 Acidithiobacillus ferrivorans | reverse complement strand
GGCTCCAGCGGTTCCATCCACGGTGACCTGCTGGCTGGCAGTCTGCACGCCGGTTATCTGATTCACCCGGAGCCGCATCTGACGGTCATGCCGTACCTGGGCGCAGGATATATCCATATCGCCCCCATGGGGAGCCACATTAACACGGCCTATGCCGACGCTGGTATCCGCGTGAATGATCAGGTTTTCAGGAATATCGGCATCTATGGAAAGGGCGGATTCGGCCGAAATTTCGGTACAGCCATCGCCGGCGTTCCCACTACTGGCGGGTTGTTCTACACCGCCGCTGTGGGTGTTGATGCCAAGGTTGGCCCCGGTGACTTCAGCATGGGCTACCAGTACCAGAGCATGCCCTTCGGTCACGGGCTGAATCTGGGTACTGATCAGTACCGCGTCGGTTATCGGTTGCCGTTCTAAGTCGTCCATCACCGGAGATCCCC
>JAAOMR010000781.1 GCA_018853935.1 Acidithiobacillus ferrivorans | reverse complement strand
CCAATCAAAAGGATCACGCAGTGACGGTGGTCAACCTGCCGGCCAACGCCAGCGAGACGCTGGACGGCTTGGCGGACATGCTGATACCAGTTTGTGAGGACCTCGACTACGACGTGGCGGCCTGCTATTCCATCGGTAAGGGTGCCGATGCAGCCAACTCCCTGAAACGGTCCCTGGAAGACGGTTTCCTGTCCCGCCTGGATCCGGAGCGGCGCATGGTGGTGGTGCCAGAGTTTTTTGGCGCCATCA
>JAAOMR010000780.1 GCA_018853935.1 Acidithiobacillus ferrivorans | reverse complement strand
CTGCTGGAACCAGGCATTGAGTTCCATGTCGACCCCGTGGAGGAGTTTCATCTCGCCGACAATCACGTCAAGTGCAAAAGCGGCAAGGTCCATGAGTATGACATGATCGTCATTTCCACCGGCTCCCGTCCCATGCCCGAAAATATCCCCGGCCTCAAGGAGAACTCCATCAACTGCTACACCGCTGAGAATGCTGTGGAGTTCTTCAAGCAACTCTCGGACTTCAAGGGCGGGCGCATCGTCGTCACCGTCGGTCTGCCGCACAAGTGTCCGATGATTCCGCTGGAACTCACCTTCGCCATGCA
>JAAOMR010000078.1 GCA_018853935.1 Acidithiobacillus ferrivorans | reverse complement strand
CCGCCAGAGTAGACACGGGGGCGGGCAGGGGCGGGTCGAGCCGGCGCAGGGCATCTGTTTCTTGCTGCACCTTGTCGGGGCTGGAAAAGAGTTGAAGGATTTCACTGAGGGCGGGCTCGGTCAGCGGATAGATTTCCTGCCGCCAGAAATCGCGCACAGCGTCGTTGCGTAGATCCGTTTCGTCCAGGAGCAGCGTTTCGCGGAAATCGCTGCCGGTGGCAAAGGCGTGTTCGCGCAGGGTGCGCTGACACCAGGCGTCGATGGTGAAAATGGCACTGTCATCCATGGCATCGGCGGCGAGGACCAGTTGGTGCGCGGCTTGGGCGCGAGCTTTGGGATCGGGATGGTCGGCCAGCAGCGCTTCGAGAAAAGCATCTGGCTCTGCGGGGGTGTCGGTGCGCCGAAAGTATTGGGCGGCATGTTGCAGGCGGTCACGGATGCGTTCCTTGAGTTCCTGGGTGGCGGCGCGAGTGAAGGTCATCACCAGAATGTCTTCGGGCAGGAGGGCGCGGGTGAAGCATTCGTCCTCCCTGCCATGCCCGAGGATCAGGCGCAGGTAGAGGGCGGCGATAGTCCAGGTTTTGCCGGTCCCGGCGCTGGCTTCAATCAGGCGGCTGCCGCGCAGGGGCAAGTGCAGGGGGTCGAGAATCGTGGTCATGGGTGCGCCTGCCATTCCAGGGTTTCCAGCCAATCGGCGAAGGGGCGGTAGAGGGCTTCGGCATAGTCAGCGAAGCCGCGCTGCCGGGGCCCAATGCGGGTGCTGCTGAGGGTGGTGAAGTCGGGGTAATCGCGGAACAGGCCGAGGTCTTTCTGGACTTCGCCAGGCCGACGCTTATTGCCGTCGTAAATCAGACTCGGGTTTTTACCTTGCAGGCTGACGAGGGCGGTTTTGAGGGTGACCGGCAGGGGCTGGCAGAGGCCTTCCTGCCAGAGATCCAGCAGAGCGTCCAGTGCGACCATGGCATCCAGTTGCAGCGGCGCGGCGCGGATAAGCACATCCCGGCCCACAACAATGCCAGCGCAGCGCAGGCCGGTGGCGCTGGCCAGCAATTGTTGGAGCCAGAGGGCGGCGAGTTTATCCCCTTCCGGTTTTTTACTGTCTTTATTCAGCAGGCGACTGGCGCAGAGCTGGATGCAGGCGAGGTCTCCTGCGTTATTTTGGTACAAAGCGGGTAACCAGTCTTCCAGCAACATTTGGCCGTGAGCATGGATAATAGCCGGTCGTTGTGGCGCTGCGGCCCATTCCGCGCTGATCTCCCGCCAAGCGGCGAGGATAGCGGTGGCGTCGTCGAGCAGTACGGTCGCGGTTCTCGCCGCCATGCCCGCGAGGGGATACTGACCGCTGCGCTGCTGCGCCTGCACCCTTGCGGCGGTGGTCTCCGGGCTATTTTTTTCGGCGCCGCGGAGCAGGTCTTCGAGCAGGTGATAAGTTTCAAGACCGTTGAGGGTGAAGGGTTCGTCGTCTTCTTCTGCCAAGTCTTCTTCGTTGAAGTCCGTGCGCAAGCGTTGCCGGTAAAATGCGCGTGCGGGCAGGCGGAAAAACTCCAGCAATTCGCGGATGCGGCGGGGGGTGAGCTCGGCAGGGTTGGGGAGCGCGGTGTCTTCCGGGGCGCTGTGCGGAGATGGATACCATTCGCGGGCCCAGGTGCATAGTCCAGGTTTGCCGAGCAGATATTCCAGGCTGAAGGGTTGTAAGGGATGCGCGAAAGTGCGCTTTTCCAGGGACAGCGGCCAGCCGCTGCGCATGGCATCCTGCAACTGCGTCACCAGCAGAGAGGGCGCTCTTTCGCGGTTGTTGCGCTGATCCTTTCCGGCCCAACTGATATAAAGTCCCTGTCGGGCGGCAAGGAGGGCTTCCAGCATCAGGTAGCGGTCGTCATCGCGACGGGAGCGGTCGCCGGGGCGGGCCATGCCGGGCAGTGCCATGAGATCAAAGTCCAGGCGGGGACTACGCCGGGGGTAGTCGCCCTCGTTCATGCCGAGCAGGCAGACCAGCGGGTAGGGCACCGCGCGCATAGGCAGGAGGGTACAAAAGGTGACGCCGCCGCCGAGAAAGCTGCGCCCTAAATCCGGCGCATCCAGCATCTCCAGCCAGGCGCCGCGAAACACGGCGAGGGGGAGCGCTTCGTTAAAATCTGCCGCCGCGCAGTCCGCCTGCCATTGGCGCAGGGTCTCTTCCAGATTTTGCAGGAGGGCTGCGTCGTCGTCATCGCTAGCGCTGAAAAAGTCCATGAGCAGGGCGCGAGCCGCTTCACCCCAGTGCTCCGGCGTCAGGGACTCCGTCAAAACGTGCTGCCAGTGCTCCAGTTTCTCCAGCAATTGGCTGAGGGGGCCGAGGAGTGCGGCGTCCAGCCCGCCCACCTCGCCGTAGGCCTCGATGTCGGCGAAATGGCTGTCATCGCCGTTGGCATAACCGAGGCAGAGGCGTTGCAGGGCAAAGGCGCCGCTGTTCTGGGGGCCGCAATGGGGCAGGCCCAGGGCGGCGCGTTGTTGCGCCGAGAGGCCCCAGCGCCAGCCGGCACCAGTCAACCATTGCTGCACGATGGGCAGGTCCTCCAGTTCCAGAGCAAAGCGCTGGCGCAGGGCGGGGCAGTTGAAGAGATCGCGGATTTCGCTCTGCCGGCAGCGCTGTTCCGGCAAATGCAGCAGCCAGTCCAGGGCCTGGAGCAGGGGCTGTTCGTCGCGGGCTTGCAAGTCGACAATGTGGTAGGGAATGTAACGCTTATCCTCCCGATCATACTGATCGAAGGTGGCGCGGATGAGGGGTGCAAAACTGGCGATCTCCGGCACCATGACGATCACGTCGCGGGGCTGTAGCTTGCCGGTGGCGAAGCGGTCCAGCAGTTGATCGTGCAGGATCTGCACCTCGCGCAGGGCGCTGTGGGCGATGTGAAAGACCACGGAGTGATCATTATCGTCCAGCGCGGTGCAGGTTTCCGGCCTGATACCCTCCAGATCACGGATTTGCACCTGCAACTGGCGCAGGAGGGTGCCGCCCTGATCTTCGCTGAAGAGGTCGATGCGTGGGATGTCCATCTGCTGCTGCAGTGCTGCCGTTTCATCGAACTGGTCCAGCAGATTGAGAAAATCCCGGCCCTGACGGCCCCAGGCGGCGAGCAGGGGATTGCTTTCCACATGCAGCTCTGCGGGCGCAACGGCCGACAGATCACGGTCGTTGCGCAACGCCTGGCGACGGCGTTCGCGCCGCAGCAATTCGCGTCCCGAGACGATATCGGCCCAGTGATAGCGGCAGGGGTTGGGTACCGCGAGAATCACCTGCATCTGCTGCCCGAGCGCGGCCAGCGCCGTCAGACTCTGCTCCGGCAGGGTGGCGGCACCGAAGAGAATTACGCGGCGGGGCAACGGTGTAGTGGGGGACTGCCCGGCGTTCAGGGCCGCGAGAAACTGGTCATGCACCTGCGCCCGACCCAGTGCCTGATCCTGTTCGCGGCATTGCAGGTCGTGCCGTAACGTCGACCAGAGCCGGGGTTGCCAGCGCTGGTCGGCGGGCAGGGTCACACGTTCGCCATCGCCACGGCGCAGGGACGACTGGTCGGCGGCCCAGTCAGCCAGCCAGTCGCCACGATAGACCTGGTACTGGTCGAAGAGATCGGCGATCTGGGCGGCCATTTGCCAGCGCCGTTCCAATGCACCGCCAGGCCGTTGCGATTGCCCCAGAAAATGCCGGAGAGGGGCGAAATTGGGTTGGGGCAGCAGTTCTGGCAAGAGCCGCATCAGGCGCCAGGTGAGGGGGGCCTTGTCCAGGGGCGAGCGGGTCGCGACGATGCCGGTGCCCAGCACTCGTCCATAACTGTCCCAGAGAAAGCGTCCCGGCAGCGCGACGCGCACTGCGGCACAGATGCCTTCATGGGCCGCCAGGGTCCATTGCAGCCACTCGGCAATGCCGTTGCTCTGGACGAGAAAGATTTCTTCTTCCAGCGGCTGCAATGGATGCTCGCGCAGCCACTCCAGGACCGCATCGCTGAGCCATTCCAGGCGGTCGCCGTGGAGGACGATAAAGCCCGGTTCGATTTCCGGGTGGCTCATGGGGGCGTAGGTATAGTGCCGAGAATGGCCCCTGCGGACTGCATCCGTTGCAGAAAAGCGCGAATACTTGCCTCCAGGCTGTACAGGTCCGTCGCTTGCTCCAACAGACCGCACTCCTGCCACTGGGCGAAAAGGCTGGCACCGGGCATGGGAGTTTCGCGCAGTGTAGCGAAAAGGCGGAGACCAAGGGCATCCAGCACGATCATCTGCACGACATCCTCCGCATCACGATAGAGAAAAAGGGGGCTGGGCTCCGGTGCGAGTCCCGGCGCCGTGGTGAAGGACGGATCGAGGATCAGCCGTTGTACCGGGTAACGGTATTGTAGCAGGGCATGCACCGGGTTCAGAACGGCGGTGCTGGTCCAGGGGTCGCCGTCGGGGTCGCATTGGGGAGGCAGGTCAGTCTCGGCGACACCCAGAGTAAGCTCCAGCCATTCCAGATGGGCGAGTTCGAGGGCATAGGGGAGTGTTGCCGTAAGGTCTGCCTGCCGGTCAGACAGGTAGGCGAGAAATTCGTCGGGTATTTGCCGGAAAAAGGGGCTGCGACAGGTGTGTTCGGCGATGAAGGCGTCTCGCCACGCCAGCCACTGCGCCTCACCCATCGCTCGTATCCAGAGGGGGAAGCAGGCTTGCAGGGCCGCCGCAAAATTGCCGACGAGCAGTTCACGGTATAATTCCGCCGCCTGGAAATCGAAGTCTGCGGGGCAGTTCTGATCTACAGGCGCGCGCAGATGCGCGGCGAGGGCCGTGGTCAGCGCCCGATCGCTGCCGGATTCAGGCTGTGCCACGGGCTTCCTGCACTGGGCGCACATTCTGGAGCTCCTCCAGAAGCCGGGGCAGGGGAGGAATCTGGTTATCCCATTCCAGCAGGGTGGGTAGGGGGCCGAAGAGTTGTTCACTGCGGCGCAGCAAATCCCAGACCGGCGCCTCGACCGCCGCATCGTGGGTGTCGATGAGCCAGCCCTGCGGGTGCCGGACATGGCCGGCAAGGTGCTGATAGACGATACGTCCGGCGGGTAACGCACGCAAAAAATCCGCCGCGTCGTAGTGGTGGTTGACGCTGTTGACGTAGAGATTGTTGAGATCAAGGAGCAGGCGACAATCCGCCTCTTCCAGCACGGCCAGCAGAAACTCCAGCTCGGTGAGCGCGCTATGGCGGAATCCGCCGTAGTAGGCAGTGTTTTCGACGATCAGCGGCATTTTCAGGAAGTCCTGCGTCTGACGGATGCGCCCCGCCACATGGTGTACCATCTCTTCGGTGAGGGGCAGCGGCAGCAGATCGTAAAGTTGGCCGTGGTCCGCACAGTAGGCGAGATGTTCGCTGTAATGGTGGATGCCATGCTCCGTCATAAAGCCCTGAACGGCCTCCAGCAGCGCCATGTCCAGCGGCGCTGGTCCGCCAATGGAGAGAGACAGACCGTGGCAGATGAAGGGATGCT
The DNA here is from genome assembly GCA_018853935.1 of Acidithiobacillus ferrivorans. GTDB lineage: Bacteria > Pseudomonadota > Gammaproteobacteria > Acidithiobacillales > Acidithiobacillaceae > Acidithiobacillus > Acidithiobacillus ferrivorans. The sequence goes on along the minus strand of JAAOMR010000078.1, from coordinate 9,261 downwards.
TTTCGGTCAGGGTACGGAGTTGGGTTGCCGGGCGGCCACCGAAGTTAATCCAGTTCTCCGGGGCCAGTTCAAAAAAATCCACCCCGTGCCCTGGTGTCGCAAGGAGTTGCGGCAGGAATTCGCGGCGCAGGCCCAAACCAACCGCCTTATTGGCGGGTGTGTGGGGATTGCTGCTCAAAGCAGATAGCATGGATGACTGCCCCTCCCGCTTATGGGATGTTAAGGCGCCGGCTGCCCGTATCCTGCCAGGGCAGCTTCATCCCGTTGAATCCTTGATGGCATAGATACAGTCTATTATTGCTGTTTCATGTGACTCTTGACGTGTTTGCCTTCTTTGGTCTTCATGTTGCCTTTGGAACAATTTCCTTCCTGGGAGCCCTTGCCCATCTTCTGGGAGCAGTTGCCTTCGCTTTTGGTGGCGGTGCTCATGGCGACGGGCTGTGCAGTCGCCATGCGCATGGTCGCAGCGTCTGCCGAAGTGGCCAGCAAAGGGAGCGTGCCGAGGGTCACGGCAAAAGCAGAGCTAAGAGCGAACGAACGGGCAAAATTAGCTTGTTTCATGGCTATTTCCTCTAAGTCGGAGTTGGCGGTGATGGATGATAACCCAAGACGCGGTCCGCCAGGGCGGCGCCGCCACGATCTGTTACCTGAGCGTAGTATGTAGAGGTCGTTCAGCTCTTGCAAGGATTCCCCTTCGCGCTGAAGAATTGATCCCGGAGATGTGCAATGAATGACTCGGTAGTGGCTCTCTGACGCAGGCTCAGTAAGGGCGTTCGCGCGCTGCGGGCTGATCTTTAAAGCGGCGATGCACCCACCAGTATTGTTCTGGGGCTTTGCGAATGGCGGTTTCCATGCAGGCATTCATGACGGAGGCGTCGGCCACGGCGTCGCCGCTGGGAAAAGTGTCGGGCAGCGGCACAAATTCAATTCTGAACCCCGACCCTTGCGGCAAACGATAGGCAAACATGCCGAAAACGGGCACGTGGTCACGCGCCGCCAGCCGCCCCAGCACCGGGGTTGTGCACGCGGGATACCCAAAAAATGGCGCAAACACTCCCTCTCGCGGATCAACATTCTGATCGGTGAGGATGCCGATGATTTCCTTTTTTTTGAGGATCCGGAATAAGGGGCGGATGCCACGTTCCTTGTTGAGCTGCCGTGCCCCGCTGCGTTCGCGGCAGTGCCGCATCAGGGCATCCATGCAGGGATTCCGTAACGCCCGGTACATACCGGTAATCGGCCAGCGCTGTCCGGTGTAGAGGACGGCTGCCTCCCAGGGGCCGAGGTGCGCGGTGAACAGAATGACTCCATGCCCCAGCGTGAGGGCGTGATCGACGGCCTCCGCGCCTTCCACTGCGCGCACCATGTCTAGTGCCCCAGGTAAGGGCCGCGCCCAGATCGGTCCTAATTCCAGAGTTGTGCGCCCGAGTTCACAAAAATTTTGTCGGCGTAATTGCTGACGTCTGGCGAGCGACCAGTCAGGAAAAGCAATCGCCAGATTGATGTCCACCACCCTGCGTATCTTGGGGAGTGCTACCATGGCGATCAGCCCCAACCCGCCGCCGCAACGTGAACGCCATGTATCCGGCCACCGGGCGGTCCACTGCAATAACCACTTTACGGTGAACGTGCCCAGTCGCTGCCCTCGCGTTCCTGTATCATCCTGCATCTTCGTCATGGGGCGCGTTTCCAGTGCCGCGTCGTAGTCACTAATTGGTTCATCCTGGCAACCCGTTTATGGAGAGCGGTAGCTGCGACGCCACCTGGTGAAAGTGGCAAGTCGACAAGAAGCATAGGCGAACGTAGCGCAAAACAAAAGGTCGCGACGGCGCGCGCCCAGTTGGATCGCCAGCCAGCAATGCGGCATACTTAAAATTAAGTGCATCATCGGCTATCCGGCGAAAACCTGATCCAATGATCAACACACATTTTAGTCTGCAGAGAGGTGCCCTGGCCATGATTCGTCTGCGACTCTCCCTGGCCTTAAGTTATGAAGTGAATGAACCGGGCAGCAACTTCATTTTTAACATCCATGCCGCGCATACCAACCGACAAGTAGTGGTCGATGAGTCGCTGGTGGTCAATCAGCAGGTGCCGCTGACCGTAGAGACCGATCCAACGACCGGCAACCGTTACCTGCGGCTGAGTGCTGCTACGGGGCCCCTGCAAATCTTTTATACGGCATCTGTTGATCTGACCCATTATATGGCTGCACCGGAACAGATCGCCGAGGTCCCGGTAGCGCGACTGCCGGCACAGGTATTAGGTTACATTTACCCCAGTCGCTACTGTCAGTCTGACCGCCTCTATCGGCTGGCGATGCGGGAGTTTGGTCAGCGGCAGCAGGGCTATGGCCGGGTTCAGGCGATTCGTGACTGGGTGGCGCAGCGGATTACTTACGCCAAAAACATCTCGGATTCCAACAGTTCCGCCATCGACACCCTGATCGAGACAGCGGGTGTTTGTCGTGATTTTGCCCATTTGATGATTGCGCTTTGCCGTGCCAGCAATATACCTGCCCGCTTTACGACGGGCATCAATTATGGGGTGGATCCCGTCTATGGCCCCCTGGATTTTCATGCTTATGTCGAAGTGTATTTAGTCGGTGGATGGTATTTGTTCGACCCTTCGGGAACCGCGATTCCCATGGGGCTGGTACGTTTTGGCACGGGACGCGACGCCGCCGACGTCGCCTTCGCGACGATTTTTGGAGAGGTGGGCTCTTCCCCGCCGGTGATAAATATTGAGGCCATAGCCGGTGCTGATGGCCTTCTCGTGATGCCGCAGCTGGTGCGTTCAGCCCTCTCGACGGATGGCTAACACCAAGGATCCCCATGATTGAATCGTTGCTCTTAACCACGGCCCGCGTGTCGACATTTGATATTGATCGACTGCTCACCCGCGCCAGTGGTTTCTTTTTCGCCCGAGATACACGACTATTTTTCGTCACCAGCCGACATGTGGTCGCGGACAAACCCAGCAAACACTTCCCGAACCGTATTGAGATTGAACTCCATACGAATGCCGAGAATTTAACCTGCGCAACCGTTTTGTCGGTTTATCTCTACCGCGATGGCAAAAGCCTCTGGCGCCAGGGCAAAGACAGTGGGGGAGAGATTGATGTGGCAGTCATTGAAATCGATCGCAGTGACTTACCGGAGTCGGTGGTGATCCAGTGCTTTACGCCGACGCATCTGCAAAGCTCATTCCAGGAAATCGAAGTGGGTAGCTTATTGCTGGTGGTTGGCTTTCCGCTGGGCTTTCATGACACGCTACATCATCTGCCGGTGGTCCGGCAGGCAGTCATTGCTTCTTCCTTCGGTCTGCGCTTTCAGGGGCAAGGGTATTTCCTCACGGACGCACGGACACACCGTGGCAGCAGCGGCGCACCTGTGGTGCTGCGCTGTACAGAGGGTGATCAGGTCCTACCGTGGAAGCTGCTGGGTGTGCATTCCGCGCGTATCGATATGGGGGGGCGGGATACCGAAGTCGATGAATCGTTGGGCCTCAATTGCACCTGGTATGCCGATATCCTGCTGACGCTGACGGCGTAAGTGCATCGCGTCCCTTCCACGCCACGGATGTCGGGCTTAATCCCCCCGTCCGCTAACGAGGGCTCGTTTGTCCTGGGGCGCCGTTTACAAATCCCCCCAATCCGGATCGGCCCGGTGGAAGCTGTCCTCCTGGTACTGATAGCGCCGTTCCCAGGGGCGCAGAGTTAATGCTTCTTTGGTCTGTTTGATCGCCAGTACCTGATGCAGAGCCGACCAATTGCGCCAGAAGGCATAGGCGCAGCCCGCCATGTAGATGGCCCAGATGCGATAGCGCTTGTCCCCGATCATGGCGACGGCTTCTGCTTTGCGTGCTTCCAGGCGTTGCACCCAATGGATAAGGGTCTGGGCGTAGTGGGGGCGCAGGTTTTCTACATCCAGAACCTCCAGATCCTGTCCCGCCATTTCCCATACCAGGCGCCACAAATGAGGGATCTCGCCGTCGGGGAAGACGTATTTATCCATGAAATCGCTGCCGGAATGATGCCCGTCTTCGTCATCCTGCTGGCCGGCGGTGATGCCATGATTCATCACCCAGCCGCCTTCCCTGAGCACCCGGTTGATCACCTGGAAATACTCGCCTAGCTTGGCGCGGCCGACGTGCTCAAACATCCCTATCGAAGAGACTTTATCGAAATAATCCCGTTCGGGAATGTCGCGGTAATCCTGCAGGCGAATTTCTACGCGATCGGCCAAGCCCTCGCGTTTTATGTGTTCTTTGGCGTAGGCAAACTGCTGCTCGCTGAGGGTGACACCCACGCCCTGAATCCCGTAATGCGTTGCGGCCCAAGTCAGCAGGCCACCCCAACCGCAGCCGATATCGAGGAGCTTTTCGCCGGGCTGCAAATGGAGTTTGCGGCAAACATGATCCAGCTTCTGCTCCTGCGCGGTGTCGATATCTTCGGTGCCGGTTTTGAAATAGCCACAGGAGTAGACCATGTTGTGGTCAAGCCAGAGCTTGTAAAAATCATTGGAGACATCGTAGTGGTACTGAACCGCCTCGGCATCCTGAGATTTGCTGTGGGCGGCGTGATGTTTACGAAAAATGCCACCTCTGGGCTTTTTAGCGGGGAAGACATCGCCCAATCCTTCTGCTACCGCAAGAATATCCTGATAGCGACCATCAAGGCCGATGGTGCCTTCCACATACCCCTCGCCGATCACATCCAGCGCGCTGCCCATGAGCAGGCGCGAGAGGACCTTGGCGGAACGCAGATGCATAGTGACGAGGGGCTGCTCGTCGAAGGTGTATTCATGGTCATCCCAGAAAAGGACGCGCAGCGGCAACGGCTTTCCCTTGAGGCCTTTTTTAATGTGGTCCAAGAAGTTAGTGCGTAGATCTTTCACGTTGAGACTCCCGTTCTTGCAAAATGAATGGCAGAAACACTCAAGTTATATGCGCAAATATCCGCCTTGGGTTGAGTATAGGACACCCTTGGTCATTCAAATTCCCGTGAAGGTCAGCAATCGCAATCCGCTTCCCAGCGCAGAATATGGCCTGGTGGCACCAATTCCCGTAGGTGCGGCAGCACGGCATCCACTGTTTCTGGCTCATCAAAAAACTCCAGCACCAGCGGCAGGTGCACATTCAGGCGCAGTATATCGTCGGCATGCATGACTCCTTTGCTGCCAAAGCCCGCGACACCGCGGAAGGCGGTAACACCATGCACCTTGTACTGATCGTGGAGCATGCGGAAGATTTCCTCCATGAGATTATGTCCGTCATGTTTATCACCTTCTTTAATATAAATACGCACTACAGATACCGTAGTCATGCTTCACCTCTCAGATGCTGCGGGAAACCCAGGCCCCGACAAAAGCGGCGCCGACGCACAGAAACAGCGATGTAAACATATAGAGCAGGCCCTTGATGGCTTCACCATTCTCAAAAAGCACCAGCGTTTCGAGGGAGAATGTCGAAAAGGTGGTGTAAGCACCCAGTCCGCCGGTGAGTATTCCTGTGCGTAATTCCGGGCTTATAGAAATACGTTCCAAGGTCTCAAAAAACAGGAAACCCATGATAAAACAGCCCAGCACATTGATGCTCAGGGTTGCCCAGGGAAAGCCGCGGCCGAACACCGTCTGCACCAGCAAGGTCTGTCCATAACGCGCCCAGGCACCGAGTACGGCAAACAGCGCAATGAAGCCGAAAGTGGCAAACATTTTTACTCCTTCCTATTACAAATAAAAGACGCTGCCCAGAATGATGATCAACATGAAAAAGCCGCCGAGGGTCAGAATCAGGCCGCCACCGAGGATATCCCCGATATCGGACAGGGGCAGCGGGAAATTGGTCACCAGAATCGGCATCGGCACGATGAGCATGGCGGTAAAAGCCACCACCGGCGCCCAGAAAAACACCCAGGACGCAGATTCCTGTATCAGCAGAGTTTTATGGAAAAGTTTCCAGATATCCCAATAGGGCTGGAAAATGGAAGGATTCTGTCCACACTGCAGGACGATATCGCCGAACATGTCTTCCCCTTTATATGGTTTCCATGACGCTCCACGGCCCGACCTTGCGATCAGGATCAGTAGCAGTCATTAGCCTATAAAGGCGGTTATCGGGTGGACTCCATCACCACATGTTTTATTTATGGTAGTTTGGCGCGTTATGGAGGTCAAGATGTTTCCTGCCGTGCGCTGATGCGGAGGAGCGCGATATCCGTGTGATTGTAGATTTCGTATCGTATCATGATGGTTTGCTGCTGATAGGTGGCGGGCACTGCGGCGCGAACGGCAGGTATATCACTGGCCGGACAAACCAGATAAAGAGGCTCCGGGCCGAGGACCGCAGGTAACTCCGTCAATGCCTGTAGATGCCGGATGGGCATGTTGCCGCGCCCGGCATAAAACAGAAAATTCGGCTGAAACCACTGCCAGGAGGCGAGCCGGTAGGGCTGCGGGCCCTGCAGGGCAGCAATGCGTTGCCCCATCGCCCGTGCGGGTTTCACGGCGTTAATGGGCGGGGTGATGACGAAAACCAGCAGTGCCGCCAGCGCCACACTGCCGCCAGCCAGGGTGACTCCAGCCTGCGGCCAGCGTTGCCGCCGGAGCAGCACGAGGGCGACCGCTGCTGCCAGCATATAAGGTATCCCGATCTCCACCATGCCCGGTAGCTGCGGCTCGCGCAAAGGCACCACCCAGGCGGCGAAGACACTCAGTGCCAGCCCGATGAGGAACAGCACCCCGAGAGAGGCCGCCATTCCCCAGCGCGCGGGCTGCGTGGCGGCAACGCGGACTTTCTCAAAATAAGCGGCCAGCAGAATGAAGAGCGGCGGGTAGGCTTCCCAGACATAATTGGGGAGCTTGGTTGCAGAGAGGGTAAAAAAGCCGATCCACGCCGTCGCCCAGATCAGCAGAAAAAGCGTCTTCGGCTGACTGCGTAAAAAGTGCTGGCGGGAAAGCCAGATATCCCGAAAAACTTGCGGTAAAAAGATCGACCAGGGCAGCATCCCGAGAAAAGTACTGATCGGATAATACACCCAAGGGCCGCGGTGCCCTTGCATGCTGTCATCAAAGCGACCGATATTCTGCTTGAAGATGAAGGCGCGATCCCAGGCCCAGTGGGTTTCGACGCCCACGGCAAGATACCAGGGCAGCATAATAAGCAGAAAAAGCGGTATCCCCCAGTCCAGCCGACCTTCCCGCCAGAGAAAGGAGAGCTCCCGGCGCAGCAACAAAAACAGCACGATAATCAGGCCCGGCAGCAGGAAGCCGATGGGGCCTTTATCCAGGGTGGCGAAGGCCATGGCGGCATAGGTGATGAGCAGTTCGCGGCTGCGGATATCCGGGAACAGGTATCCGCGCAGATAACTCAGCAGGGCAATGGTGACCGTCAGAATGAGGAGGGGGTCCGGTGTGGCGCCGCGGAAAATCACCGTGCTGTGCAGTGCCGTGGCCGTCAGCAGGCCGCCGATCAACGCAATATTTTCACCATACAGACGCCGCAGGGCCATAATCAGATAGAGGATCAGCAAGGCCCCGACGACAGCGGAACCCATCCGTAAACCCCAGGAGTTCAAGCCCAGCACCTTGACGCCGGTCCACATGAGCCAGTAATTGAGTGCGGGTTTGTCAGGCATCAGCCGCGCATTGAAGGTCGGGACCACCAGATTGTGCTGGGCAATCTGGTCCTTCAGCGACTGGGCATAGATGGGTTCGTCAATGTTCCAAAGACTGGTATTGCCAATGCCACAGCCGAAGAACAGCAGTGCCAGCAGAAAAATCGTGAATGCCTTCAGTCCAAAGAATCGGCTGGCAGCACTATTCCGGGGAACATGATCAGCTCCCGGTGGGGTTACACTGGCTTCGTATAAGTCGCTAAGCATCGCGATACTTCATACCGTATGTGGATTTGTCCGGCAATAATCATCGCCAATGACATTAATGATGGGTACCCAGGGTTTTGTTTCAGATGGATGTGAAGTACCTCAAATCTCGCGTACCGTGCCGCTGTGCTACTGGGCGAGCGCTTCGCCCAGCAACCCGCCCAGTCTAACCTGTTGTCGCATTGACCTCAATCTGCGTATCCCAGGTCGCCGCGTCAAATTCAGCGAACCCACGCCAGAATGCCGCGAGGTCGGCAGAGGGCAAGCTCTGAACGGCCTTGTTCAACCGTATTTAGTAGAAAAAGTTTTGCACGCGTTATTCAGCGTTGGTGGTCTCCCGCGCATCCGCGGGCTGAGGTGAGGAGCGCGTGCAGAAGGCTTGTTTCGGCTTCCCGCATCAAATCTTGCCAACCATACGCTTGCAGCGTATGATAACTACATGGTCATCGTCGAGTCACCCGTATTCACCAAAGCCATCGTGGCCATCCTCGATGATGAGGGATACCGAGCCATGCAAAATGCATTGGTAGAGAACCCCGCATTGGGCGTGGTGATTCCCCATGGCGGTGGTCTACGCAAGGTGCGGTGGGGAGTCGAAGGCAGGGGAAAGCGTGGAGGGATTCGCGTGATCTACTACTGGTGGACGGGCAAGGGTCAGATCTAACGCAGGAGCAAATCCGTCAGCTAGGAAAGCTCGTTGAGCAGGAGTTACATCATGAATGAGCAAGGATTTGACGAACTGCTGGATAGTGTGCGCTGGATGGGCCGTCATATGCGCGGCGAGGATGATAACGGGCGGACGACCCGTATTCCGGATCCTGATGTGAAGGCTATCCGTGAAACCACAGGGCTTTCTCAGTCGCAGTTCGCCCTGATGATTGGGGTCAAGCTCAAGACCTTGCAGAATTGGGAGCAGAAGCGGGTACGTCCGGCAGGGCCAGCTAGGGCGCTTTTGCAGATCGTGGCTGTGGATCCCCATGCGGCGATTCGTGCCCTGCACGGCCACGCGGCATAAACAGGGATCTCAAAGCGTTATTGGCGGGTTAAGTGATGGCATTGACCATAGCTTGCAACGAAACAAGGATTGCTCGCTTGCGAAATGATTCGGCTGGGGTGTCATACACAAAACACCAGGGGTAGAAAAAATCTCGCACGCATTATTTAGCGCTGGGGATCTCCCGCGCATCCTCGGGCTGATAGGTGGTGTACCAGTGGTTTTCCAGAATCACCTTGAGGAGCTGCTGGGTGCTTTGCGCCCAGGTGAGATAGGGCATGTCGGCGGAGCGAGGGGCTTGGCCTTCGGCGTGGAGCTGGAGCCAGTGGCGGAGGCTGCCGGCCAAGGCGGCGCTATCGCTGTTGGGGAAGTAAAAGGCGAAATC
>JAAOMR010000779.1 GCA_018853935.1 Acidithiobacillus ferrivorans | reverse complement strand
CCACCAGCGCCGAACGCGCGCGCAGCAGAAAGAGCAGGGAGATGAGCGCCACCGCCAGGGATTCTTCCAGCAACTTGCCGGTCAGGGTATGAATGCTGCGCTGGATGAGCGGGGCCTGGCTATAGGTCGTGACAACCTGCACGCCCTTGGGCAGGGAGGGCTGGATGTCCTTCAGCTTGCGCTGGATCTGGTGGATGAGGGCATAGGCGTTGCCACCCTGGTTCATCATCACGATACCGCCCACCACCT
>JAAOMR010000778.1 GCA_018853935.1 Acidithiobacillus ferrivorans | reverse complement strand
CCCCTTGCGCCGCATCTCCGTGTGGATGGCCGCAAAATCCGGCATCACCGGCGCCGTCACAGTGGCGGATAGATGGCCGGGGAAAAGCAGTGCTTCCAGTTTTGCCGGGTCCATTTCGGGGGGCAAAGGCCACGAAATGTTGGCCTCTACGGCCTTTTGTAAATACTTACCAACCGCTCCTTTAGAAAGCCGGCAGACCTGCGCAATTTGCCGCTGGCTGAGGCCTGCAGCATGTAAACGGATTACTTCTTTAATCGCCTTCATGGTCATCCTCGGTGTGGGCATCCCGGATCTCCTGT
>JAAOMR010000777.1 GCA_018853935.1 Acidithiobacillus ferrivorans | reverse complement strand
ATCACCAGCATCCGTACTCCGTGAATAGAACACCGCAACCGCGTGTTGTGGATGGAAAACTGTTGGTGCAACCATCGCGTATAGCGGAATCCGTGGTACCGGAAGACATGGAAAATCTGAAAGGGGGTATTGTCCGTTCTGGCTCAGGTTATTTTGTGCCCATGATCGTCAACCTGGGCGTTACTCGTCCGGAATCCGCGACGATGGCGGAACTGTTGCATGATTTGCGCACGGATATTCCGTTCAGTA
>JAAOMR010000776.1 GCA_018853935.1 Acidithiobacillus ferrivorans | reverse complement strand
ATGACTTGGGACTACCCAGCCTTGCGCCGCGGTAGGAATTTACTTCATCGAACCGCCGGATACGTGACCCGTATGTCCGGTGGTGTGGGAGGGGGGAGCCGTGAGGCTTCTCCCTATCCCGATTAGGCCTCAATGAGCAATCCAAGCCCTCCGGCGTTTCCACCCTCATTCATGCTCTTACAGCAAGAGGGTTATCTCATTAGCTCGTCTCTCACGATCGGGTTGACGGAACTTCGCGCTGCCCATGTTCATAACAAGGGTGCGTTTTACACCGCATTGTTCAACCTTTCGGTTGGCTTTGAGCGCCTACTAAAAGCAATCGTAATTATTGATCACATACTGGATAACGGGCTAGCCGTCCCAACTAAGATTCAGCTGCAAGCCCGTGGCCATAAAATTGTCGATCTCTATGACGAATGCGAGAGGATTGGGGTCAAGCGACAGTTGCATATACCAAGCCGCACTCAACTGGATGCAATTGATCAAGAGCTATTGCTGTTGCTTAGTGATTTCGCGCGCGTAACGCGCTATCACAATTTAGATGCTTTAAGCGCATCACAGAACGGCGCTGACCCGCTAGCTAGATGGGGGCAGCTAATAATCACTATCCTTAGCCACGACGTTCCCAAAAGGCAAAAGGACAAGATTCTTGCTCAAGCGAACATTGTAGCCACTGCTATCGATGATGTTACTTTCACCCTCATGCATGGGCTGGATCAGACACCACGGACGACATCTGAGGCACTCTCCTTGCCTGGGTTACATGAGCAAACAGTTCGTTTTGCTGTACTCCGGTTCGTCAAGATTCTCTCCCCAGTTAGGGATCTTCTGGCTGGCGTGAGTCATGGGGCTTACGGTTTTGGGCCAGTACCAGCCTTCCCTCAAATGCATGAATTTTTGGAATGGCTGTGGGATGATCGTCAGTACGTGCTCAGGAAGAAAAAATGGCCCTAGAAAGGCCTAACCCGGCAGTCAAGCGGGACTGGCGCAAAAGCGCGCAGCCCCTTACTTGTTACGTTCGCGGGCGCTGTGCGCCCGCGAACGGGGCGCGAGTGTCGAACATCGGGGCGTTGGGCGCACAGCGCCCGCGAACCCCTCGTTCGAGCGGACACCGCTACGCGGCTTCGCCCGCGTGAGCCTCCGCGCACTTCGTGCCCTCCGGCCTCACGCGGGTGCCGCACAACTCGCGCCCCGTTGGACACCCACACTCAGAATGCGCGACAATTAGCTTTGCCTGCCCTCGGAGCCATAGTCATGGAATTAACTGCGGTTCTTACCCCTGCCGAAGAAGGCGGATATGTTGCCCTCAATCCCGAAACCGGCACGACGACCCAAGGGGAAACAGTTGAGGAGGCTA
>JAAOMR010000775.1 GCA_018853935.1 Acidithiobacillus ferrivorans | reverse complement strand
ACTGTGAATGAAGCCATAGCGACCACACATAACGCCTCCCGACAAATACAGGCTTTGCCGGTCATGCTACCATTTTCCCAGGGTCAGCGGAGATCCGCTGCGTCAAGAGTCTTTTTCAAATGGCTAAACCGGAGCGCCAGAAGCAGGATACCCCCAATGAACTGCTCGGTGGACTGATCGAACGGGTCACCTTCCATAACGATGGAAGCGGCTTCTGTGTGCTCCGCATCAAAGCCCGTGGCCACAAGG
>JAAOMR010000774.1 GCA_018853935.1 Acidithiobacillus ferrivorans | reverse complement strand
TGGATCGTCGCCTATGGGTGTTGGACACCATCATCACCCTGGCACCACTGCTGGGACTTTTTGGCACCATCATCGGTATGTTTCACGCCTTCTCCATATTGGCCGCACCAGGACACGCACCGGCGGCGGTGACGGGCGGGGTGGCGGATGCCCTGGTCGCCACCGCCACCGGTCTCTTCATCGCCATGACCGGCCTGGTGGCTTTCAACGCCTTCAACAATCAGGTGCGGCAAATTCTGCTGCAGTTGGATTCGGTGAAGACCATGCTGCTCAACCGCATGGACGGACACCCGATCACCGACGGCGCGGGGAATATCCAGACCGCGATGCCGAAGATGGCAGCGACCGTGACGAGGGCGGGCTGATGGAACGGCGCTATTTCGAACAGAGGAAGGGGCGGGTCGAGATCATCCCGATGATCGACATCATGCTCTTCCTGCTGGTGTTCTTCATCATGATTACGTTGCAGATGATTCCGGACAAGGGACTGAACTTGCAGTTGCCCGCCTCCAGTCAGGCGAAGCTGCTGCCGCACCCGCATTACACCATCAACATCGAGAAAGATGGGACGGTGGCGGTCAAGGGGCACCACTATGATCTTGCCGGTCTCAGGCAACTGCTCGCCCGTGACGGCAACCCCGGCAAGACCCAGATCACCATCGCCGCTGATAAAGCCGTACCGTTTCAAGACTTCGTTCACGTCATGGATGCCTGCCAGAAGGCAGGGGTCAGTGATATTGGTATTGCCGCAAAACCCCGCTGAAATAAAAAGGAGAGTACGAGATGTACAAGAAACTGCCGTTAAAGCCTCTGCTGGTGGCTATTGCCGCCACGGGCGCACTGAACATTACCGTCATGGCTGCGGCTCAAGCCGGGGCCACAGCGCCAACCACTTCTGCTCCCACTCATGGCGCAATTAATGTTGGGCGGGTGTCAGCCGGACTGGCATTGAATACACTGAGTAAAGTACCCACCAAAAAGGAAGTCTTCGAGTCCACACAATCCGTCAAGGTGATTGGTAAGAAACAAATGGAGACTGCCGGACCTGCAGGGGGTGCTGGCCAAGCGCTGGCGGTCGCCCCTGGCGTGAACACGCAAACCGACTCTCCAGCTGGAGGCTCTAGAACGACGATCAGTATTAACGGCATGAAGACCGGATGGAGCAATATTGCTGGCAATGCGAATGACGGCACGGTCATGGTCACTTTTGATGGTGTCCCCATGGTCGACCCTGCGTATGGTGTGTGGGGCTCCCCAGAGGTGCCACAAATGTCCATGATCAAGGGTATTGCCGTCACTTATGGCCCTGGGTATCCGGTAAACCGCTGGTTCAATAATATCGGGGGATCCATCAACTTTCTTCCCTTGCAACCTACCGCCAAAGCGGGCGCCAGTATCGGAGGGTTCTATGGCAGCTTCAACACGCGTGGCGTCCACTTTAATGTACGCACCGGCAATATTGATGGCTGGTCGGGCATTATCGCGGGAGGCATGACGAGCGCTGGCAACTACCTGAACGGGTATGGGTTCAACAATCCCAGCAATAATTACGCCTATTATGCGAAAGTCATCAAAAGATTCCATGGCGGCCATTTCAGCTTTGGTGCATACGCCGCCAGAGGAGTTTCATATCGACCATTGGGTATCCCTGTTTCCCCCAACTCCAATGTCACCGTTAACGGGATTAACGCCAACGGTAATTCAAACCCTGGGCCCATTTACAGTCAGCAGACCACCGGATTTTATACCACATTGCCTTCGTCCATGTACTGGAAGGAGGCGTTCAATACAAGTTATATTCTATACTCGAAATTTTATGACCACTTATCGTGTAACCTAACCCTGCACAATCTGTTATGGTACCGTCATGGCTCGCGCGAGCATCTGCACTATAACTACTATACTGGCGGGAATAGTAATGTTGCCATGAACCAATACTACCTGGCAAAGTCAGACACCTATGGCGACAAGCTGTACTTTACCGACCGCTTGCCATGGAATACGGTTTCTTTTGGTGGCTATTTCATCAACAACAAATTCAATTCGCTCCTCGAATTTTACAATCCTACACAGGCTGGGCCCATAAATGGGGCACAGGTATATGGCAGCCTTGCGGTACCTAATGGGGACTCTCATAGCTCCTACATGTATATGACTGACCTGGCAGCTTTCATTCAGGATGATATACAACCCGTCAGCAATCTACGCATCACCCCAGGATTGCGGGTAGTGACATTCAACACCAACTTTGTCAACAATGAAGCGGCCCAGTTCCCCCTCAACGGGTATAGCAATGGCGTTAATTCATATGGTACCAGCGGGGATCGTCAGCCTAATTCATCTACCAACTTCACGGACGTGGAACCATCGATCGGCGCCAATTGGCAAATCACCCCGAACGTCGCGGTTTATGCCAACTACTCCACCGCATATAAAGCACCGGCCGGGGCGACCGGGACCTATGCGCATATGCTGGCGTCTTCACTGAAGCCGCAATCCTCATCGCAGTATCAGTTCGGTGTCAAAGCCTATGTACCCCATGACGGGATCCTCAACCATGCTTCGTTCGGCGCCAATTATTATCACTTGAATGACACCAACGAGATCATCCCCATCCCCGTGGTAAGCCATCTGTATAGTGAGTTTGCATCAGGATCGTCGACATTTAGCGGGGTGAACCTGTATTTCGAAGATGACCCATTGTATAATATACATATTTTCTCCAATCTCAGCTTTGAAAAGGCCGTGTATTCAAATTATGTGAATTCGCATGGGGTTTCCTATGATGGGATGCCGGTATCCGATGTCCCTGCACAGACGGCGAACATTGGCGCTTATTACCAGTGGTACCATGCCGGAGTGGTTTATGAGCCCAGAATATGGTGGCAATACACCGGTGCTCAGAATATCTACAATAACAACACCGGGGCGCCAACTAACCAGAAGCTGCCTGCTTTTGGCATTTGGAATGCAGCGTTGAGAGTGAATATTGGGCATCAATATCTGTTTGCTGCCTTGCACAAACTGTCGGTGAATGTGGATGTGTTGAACCTGCTCAACAAGCAATATAACAGTTATCAATACATCTCCAGCGGTGGTTATTATGGTGTGTCCGGTCAAATGTTAGCGGATCCGGGTATGCCACGGGCGGTTTATGTCAGCCTTGAAGGTCATTTTGCCTAAACCAAAGGCCGATCATGTACTAGCTTGTCATTGACAATCTTAGGGCAATAATGAATGGTTCACGTCGAGCACTTATTGCCCCACCCAGAATTGCCAATATTAAAAGAAGGAAAGTAAACATGCGATATGAAACATCAATACAATTGCGACCATTGATATTGGCAATGGGCGCCTGCGGAATGATCGGTTATGGCCCATTCGCCTATGCACAAGGGGTCACCGCGCCGACACAGAGTAGTTATAGAAGCTCCATTAATGTGGGGCAAGTGAATGCAGCGGCAAATGCAGCGTCCTATTTAGGCAGCCAGCAGGCGGCAGCCCTCACCCAAAAACACAATTTCAACTCTGGACAATCCATCAAGGTGCTGGGCAAGCATCAACTGGCCGCTGCGGGTCCCGTAGGCGGAAGTGCTCAGGCCCTGTCCTACGCGCCGGGTGTCAGCGTGACCAGCTACGGGTATACCGGAGCCACCAAAAATTCCATTAGCGTGAACGGTATCAAGCAGGGCTACGGCGGCTTTTCCGGGGGGCAAATTGATGACGGAAGTCTGTCTGTCACGTTTGACGGGGTTCCCATGGTGAACCCATCGACGGGATTGTGGGAAAGTCCGGAAGTGCCTCAGACCGGGATATTGCAAGGCATTGGCATTACCTATGGCCCAGGCAATCCCTTGCAACGGTGGTATAACAACATCGGGGGCCAGATCAACTTTGTACCGCTGCAGCCCACCGCGAAGCCGGGCGCATCGATCAAACTCACCTATGGCAGCTACAACACCAAGAACATCGTCTTCAACATCCGCACGGGCAGTATTGATGGGTGGTCTACCATCCTGGCCGGCGGCGAGGGGTCGGGCAACAGCTACCGGCAGAGCCCGGGGGGCTTTGCCAATCCGAGCTACGACTACGCCTGGTTTTTCAAGACCCGGAAGACCTTCAGCAACGGAGACTTTTCCGTTGGCGCTTATCTCGCCCAGGGTTCCGGGTATCGTCCTGTGCCGATACCCGTTCACGCCATCTCCGGCGTTACGCTGAATGGTACCGCGGACAGCCCCCTGTATAGCCAAGCGACTTCCGGGTTCTACTCCGCCTTACCTTACAATGTCTGGTCCAAGGACGACACCAATGGTACCTGGATGATCTATAGCAAGTTGAATGTCGCCCTGGACCGGAGGGTCGGGGTACACAACATGGTATGGTTTCGACGCGGTCACCGGCTGCATTTTCACCACAACAACTACGGATTGAGCAATCCCAGTAATCTCTATGAGTATAACAACCCTGTCGATAGCGTTTATGGAGACAAGCTCTGGCTTTCCGTCAAGGCGCCCTACAACGATGTCGATTTTGGCGGGTTTTTCTTGCAAAATCGGTACAACTCCCGTAACGCATTCTACAATACTTATGCGCCATACTTTGGAACACGTCTGGTACCCAATGCGTCTTATCGCAGCGACTACTGGGATCAGACTGACCTGGCCGTCTTTGTGCAGGATCGCATCAGTCCCATCAAAAATGTGCACATCACACCGGGCGTACGATTTATCAACTATCAGACAGCCTATACACCAGCAGGACAAACCGATTTTCAAGCCGCTTACGCGCTTTACCCTCAAAACGATCAGGGTCAGTTGCCCGCCGCCAACAAAAGCTTTACCAAGGTGGAACCGTCCGTTGACTTCAATTGGCGGCCTATGAAATGGCTGGCGGTATTTGCCAATTATGCCCAAGCTTATAAGGAACCCCAGGTGGGTGGTGGTGGTGGTCTGTATCAGAGCACGGCACCGATCTACAGCCTGGAAAAAAGCGCAGATTACAATGCAGGCGTGAAATTGCATTTCAATAAAGGGCCTTATCTGCATCATTTCCTGCTTTCAGCAAGCTTCTATCATCTCCACTATACCAACCAATATATTCCACTCTTCGATGCGAATGGCAACTACATCGGCGCCGCTAGCGGAGACTCCATCTATCAGGGCGTTAATGTCGCCTTGGACGATAATCCGATTTACAACGTCCACGTTTTTGCCAACCTCAACCTCGAAAAAGCGACGTTCGCGCACTATGTCACGGGCGGTGTGAGTTACGACGGTCTGCCGGTTTCGAATGTCCCCAGCAGCACCCTCAACATCGGTACCGCTTACAGTGCGTACCTGTCCGGAGTTCTGCTGCAACCCAGGATCTGGTATCAATACACAGGGGCACAAAGCATGTTCAACAACCATACAGGCGCGCCCAGTCTGCAAAAGATACCTGGCTACGGTACGTTCAATCTCGGACTGGATAGCTCCATTCCCACACGCGGACGGATCCCGGAGCTTAAGGCCGTGAAGCTGAGCCTCGATATTCTGAATCTCACGAACAATCACTACAACGAGTTTGAATATATTTCTAACGGCGGGTTGCTTGGTGGCAATTCGGCTGGACAAGTGTTGGCACTTCCCGGTGCCCCACTTACCGTATACGGAAGCATCACTGCGAATTTCTGAGTACTGCATTTGTTCTCTGAAAATAGGCCCTGATGGGTTTGTTCAGGAAAGGCAACGGGTTTTGATGGGGCAGTCAACCTAGAGTTCCGTTGCTGATGCCTGAGGTAATAAGGAGGTAGTTGAGTGAACCAGTGGAATCGTAGATCGTTTTTGAAAGCGGTTGGGGTTGGCGGCACTACCCTGATGACTGCACCACACTTGGCCGGGATCGCCCGCGCGGCTGGTGTCGGGCTGCAGAATCAGTTGCGTCATAAAATTGACCATGTGGTGGTTATCTTTCAGGAGAATCGTAGTTTCGACCATTATTTTGGTACATTCCAAACGAAAAATGGTCAGGGAATCATCAACCTTCTCGATGCGGATGGAAAGCTCGATAGGCGATTTGTCGGTTTCCAAAAAAACCCGGCAGGGATTCCCTATACAATACTGCCGACGCCGAAAGATATCCCGGGCTTTCAAACCGCAGAACTGCCCAATGCGCCTTTTCATTTGGCCCCTTATATTCCGGCAGATGACAACGCCCATTGGGACCCCAAACATCGATTTTTTCGGATGTCCGCGCAAATCAACAACGGCAAAATGGATCGCTTCGTCGCGCTTGCCATGGGTGATCACCGCCATCTTTCTCGCGCAGAATTGGATCACTATGTGACGCAGCGTATCGAGTTCGACCTGGCGCATCCGAGTGGCCCCGTATTGGGGCATTACACAGGGGCGGATATCCCGTTCTACCATCAGTTGGCGCACCGTTATACCTTGTTCGATCACTTCTTTCAGGCTATGACAGGCGGCTCCACGGGCAACGCCCTTTTCCTCGCCGCCGCGCGTTCCTGTGTGAACCCCAAAGCGCCGGTAGATACTCGCAGCCCCTATGATCCCAAGGCGACAGGCCTGGATCATTCCTTCTTTGACTTGCCTTATGATCATAACGGGATTCTCATCAACGACCTTTCGCCGACGCAGGGGCCAACCGGAGCGAATCAGCCGCACGCGTTGAAATTGTCCCCGCCACCCGAATACCAAACTTACCCGAATATTGGTGACCGGCTCAGTGCCGGTCATGTGGATTGGGCCTGGTACAACGAGAACTGGAATCTCGTCAAAGCCTGGGCACTCAAAACGGCCTTCGGTCTCGGGGATGGTTCGGCGGTCATTGACACCGGTCGCCTGTATGAAGCCCATCACAATCCTTTTCAGTATTACGCCCGCTGGCCGGAGTACGTAAAGCAAGGGCATATTCGCGACAGTGACGACTTTTTGCAGGATGCGGCCACCGGAAAACTCCCTGGTGTATCGTTCCTGAAAGCGACCGCTGCCCATACGGAGCACCCCGCTGATTGCGCGCCGGTGTTCGGCATGGAGTGGGTGGAAAAGCTGGTGCGCACCGTCGCTGAGGGTCCCGCCTGGGAAAGAACAGCGATTTTCATTACGTACGATGAGGGTGGCGGTTTTTGGGATTCGGTGCCGCCTCCTCAGGTGGATGAGTATGGTTTCGGCACACGTATCCCGGCCATCCTGGTGAGTCCTTGGGCGCGTGCGGGTTTGGTGGATCACCATGTCACGAGTACCGCGAGCATACTGAAGTTTATTGAAACGCGTTTTGGCATCGATCCACTGAACCATCGCGATCGGGCGGCTTACGACATGATGAGCGCCTTTGATTGGGATCAGCGACCGGAAAAGTTTGATGTCTGAAGCCATTCTGAATGGCTGCGGTGATACCTCTTGGCGAATACGATCCAAGACCAGCATGGTTTGGGGATCCAGTTGCTTGCGTGACAGCTCAATATTCAGACGGATTCAACCTATTACTTAGGCACGAGCAATAAAGATGAAAACACTTTACCTTCATGCCGGTGGCAGCAAGACGGGCTCCAGCGCCTTGCAGGTTTTCTTTTCGCAGTATGCCCGTGCCCTGGAGCAACACGGTTTTGCCTATAAAAATAATTCAGAAGTGCAACATGAATATCAAATCACGTCTGGAAACGGCTACGCACTATTTGAATTGCTCGTCTCCACACCAGACAAATATTGTATCAATGATGTCATTATGAGTTATTTTGGAACCAACAATTGCGCGATCATATCCAGTGAATATATGCAGCATATAGACTCTAGACAGATCCACAGACTACTGTCTGCGACATATATCTTAGGGATAAAATTAGAGGTAATATATTTTGTGCGAAGTGTCATCCCTTTTGTCTGTTCTGCCTATGACCAAGTCATAAAACGGCACGGCGAATGGCGCTCAATAGATGACTGGATCCCAGAATTAGGTACGCTTGATCATATTGAGTTTTTGAAGCGTGTATCTGAAGTTATTCCCAGTGCTAACATCCACGTATTCAACTATGACAGCGTAAACGAGCACCTTGTCGACACGATGCTTCAGGTGCTTGGAATTGGTGATAATATGAAGATCGATGCGCGGCATAAACAGAGAAGAGTAAATCGGTCGTTGATGAACCATGAACGCAACTATCTGCGTGACTTTAATAGGCGATATGGCGGTCAATTTTCAGAAGAGGTATCCGACAGGCTGATCTATAGCAAACCGGAGTATTGTTCAGAAATACCGTATATTTCTGATCACTCGGTAGGTATTCTCACGGAAAAGTTTCAAGCAGACATTACGTGGGTGAATCAAACATTTTTGGGCGAAATAGATGGCATATATATATCCTCCAACCAAAGTGCAATGCGGGAAATCCATCGAGATATCATGTCGGCTAATGAAATTCAACAAACCGATATGGACAACTTGGTACTGGAATGGTCCATTGAGCGCATAAAAGCGCTTCAAAAGGAGCTCGATGATGTTTATCGGTCGAGATCTTTTCGGATAACGTATCCGCTCCGACGGATCTGGAAGCTGATACGCCGCATCATGGCTTTTCCAAGAAAGATAAAAATAATGACGGAAAGCTCCATATGAACAGTGTAACTGCGAAAATCACCGAATATTCCGTGCCACGACCCGGCCTATGCAAGGACATTGAGAACGTATGAATGCATCCACACTCTCTTCCCCGGTTCAGTCCCCGAAATTCAGGAAGGATCACTTCGGGCGGGCGCTGATGATCGGTGCTGTTATAGAGGGACTGATGATCGGGGGATTGATTTATTCCAACCTGTCGCAGCCAGTGACGGTCAAACCAAAGCCAAAGATCATGGCGATCCACATGATCAAACCGGCACCACCGAAACCCAAACCGGTGCCCCCGCCACCAAAACCCATGGTGCATCCAAAGCCGATCCCGAAACCTGTGCCCAGACCCATACCCAGGCCGGTTCCGCATCCAGTAGTACATCGCCCGCTGCCGCCCAAACCGCTGCTCGCCAAAACGCCCGCACCGCAGGCGCCGGTATACACGCCGCCGGTGACACCGCCCGCGCCACCACTGCCACCCACACCAAGTCCGGCGGCGCGTCAGTCGGCCATAGACACCTACGCGGCCATGCTGCGGGCGCGGGTTCAGGCCAATGCGCACGTGCCGGATTCCGTCCGGATGATGCATGTCGGAGGGACTACCGTGATTTCCTTTCGCCTGACGCCGTCGGGGCATCTGCTTTCTGCGCAGGTTGCCCAGAGCAGCGGTATTGGCGCCATCAACCGCGCCGCCCTGAGAACCGTGGAAGACACCAGCTTCCCACCCTTTACCAAAAAGATGCCCAAGCGTGACATGGCATTTGATGTGCGAGTGCATCTTTCCGCTCATGACAGCTGATTATTATGTTTAGGAGTTTCAGCAAATATGCCAAAAACCTCTGAGTAACGCAATGTGCAGCGTCGCCTGTTTACCCCACTGTGAGTAACAGGTTCACATTTTTTAATTCACATCATCCAACTACGGAGTTTAGCATGTCCGAAGAGATTCAAGAGTGGCCAAGAAGTACGCGATGGATACACGTGGGATTTGCATTGGTGGTGACTTTCCTGCTGTTCAGTGAACTTGACATGAAAGCCATATGGAAAAAGGTAGGCGAGCTTCCATTTCGACATTTATTGTTTCATGCGCACATGTGGGTTGGCATGTTTGCTACAGTGATTGTTATTGCATTTTGGGTACAGGTTTTCTATAACAAGAGCATACGGTCACACATTTTTCCATACAATGGAGAATATTTAGATAATATCTGCACCGATATCAAAGGGCTGGCGAATGGAAGACTGCCACCCAACGGGATGCGCGGCGGTGTGCCGGGCATGATACATGGTCTTGGTTTGCTTGCCGTGACCGGTATGGCTCTCATGGGATTTATCATGTTTTTCTTAATTCCCAATTATGGAGTGGCTGCGCCCATAGGCTTCTACCAGCTTCCCAAAAAGATGCACGACTTTCTTTCGTCATTTGTCTGGCTGTACTGGTGGGGCCATATCGGCATGGCTACACTTCATGCCAGTAAATCTCCAGCTATCCTGCGCATATTCAGACCATAAAACAGGGAAATAAAGCTGCCCGTATTTTTTAGTATACAACTGAAGGAGAGTCTAGATGGTTACAAAGAAACATGCGTTATTGTCCATATTGGTCTTGGCGGCAGCTGGCTGCGCGGAGGTGCCGTTGCAGGGCTGTCCGGCCAAGACACCAGCTCCCGTAGTCGCACCAGCTGCTGCACCCGTTGCGGCACCGGCTCCTACACCTGCCCCCATAGCGCCCGTGCAACGGACGGTCCTGCAAAGCAAGCCGGTGACCATTACCGGGATAAACTTTAAGTTCAACTCGTCACAGCTCTTAGGCCACGATATCCGGGTCCTGGATGAGGTGGCGAACTTCGCGCAGAAGCACCCCAACGCGGTTCTGGATGTGAACGGCTACTGTAGCAAGGTGGGTAGCTATGCTTACAATCAGAAGCTGTCGGAACAGCGCGCGGAAAGTGTGGCCCGGTATCTGAAGGCCCACGGCGTACCTAGGTCCAGAATGGTGATCAAAGGCCACTCCTATAAGGATCCCATCGCCAGTAATGCAACTTCTCAAGGTCGTTTCCAGAATCAGCGCGTAGCGATCAACTCCACCATCCAAGTGGAAAAAACAGTCGGCTAAATATTTCGGTCGCTGTGGTCACAAGTACGCTTACCCTCACCACGCATGGCATGGCGTCGCTCCACCTCTGCCTTGCCCTGCGGGGCTTTTTTTACGGTACAGTTCAGTAAAAACGGTTGATATCAAGAGAGACTTTGTGATAGAATATCAGGCTACCAACAATAGAATTGTCATAATCAAAACCACGCAGGATGTCGTGCTTTCGTTGTACCATCATAGATAGTTTCAAATAAAATATGCTGCCAGACATAAAAATGTCATCTCAGGTTCATGATAACGTAACATTCGCTTGTTATTCTGGGGGTGAGTCATTCGTGACTCCCTCCTCCTTTAGCCCGCTTCATGTGGGCTTTTTTACATGAAATATAATGTCCGCGTTGAACGCACTGATTCCTTGCATGTCAACGCCAGTGTGCGGGATTTTGAGATCCAGCTTGATG
The DNA here is from genome assembly GCA_018853935.1 of Acidithiobacillus ferrivorans. Lineage (GTDB taxonomy): Bacteria > Pseudomonadota > Gammaproteobacteria > Acidithiobacillales > Acidithiobacillaceae > Acidithiobacillus > Acidithiobacillus ferrivorans. The sequence continues at coordinate 3,402 of JAAOMR010000774.1, read as the reverse complement.
CCAAGCGGGCCGATCCTACGGCGGGTTTTAACCCAGTTGAAACCCTCCTTTCCTCCATGGGGGCGTGCCTGCTGACCGCCATCAGCTTCGTGGCCGAGGCTTCGCATATTCCTCTGGCCGGGGCGAGGATAAATCTCGAAGTCACGCGGCAAGATTGTCCTCTGGGCAGTGTTTTCCGACGTTCGCAATTTGCCGTGCGGATAACTCAATACCGTCAACATGTGATCATGTCTGTGAATAAAGGACATACCACTTTCGCAATGCCACCAAACTCCAAATAGACTCCACGATACCAAATGGCCAAGTGCCTGCAAGAAACCCGTATATCGCCGAACCCAGGCATGAAAACGAAAAGGCCATGGTAAACCAGTATGATCGTGCTTCTAAGGCGTAAAATAACATCATTAAAGTCACGACCGACGCGCCATACAAGGTCAGCATATATCTCTCTCGTACACCATTAGTTGCGTGAACCGCTTTCCATCGTTTTCACCCAGACCTGCGCTCCCATTTGCACAGGATCCCACGGATTGCTGAAAGGCGGCGTGTAGCTGAGGTCGAGATCGTTCAGATCTTCGACGCCCATGCCATGGAACAGCGCCGTTGCGAAGACATCGATGCGTTTCGACACCCCCGACTGCCAGTGGCCGAGGATCTGCGCGCCCAGAAGTCGGCGGGTTCGGCGATCGCCCGTCACCCGGATGCGCAGTTTCTGTGCGTTCGGGTAGTAGACCTTGTGATCCCAGGTTTGCGTTTCGACGGTGACGGGATCAAATCCCGCAGCGCGCGCTTCGGCTTCGCGCAAGCCCGTCCGCGAGATCGCCAACTCGAAGACCTTGACCGTCTGGGTGCCGACCGAACCCGCGAAGAGGCGCTCCCCGCCAACCGCGTTCTCGCCGGCCACACGCCCCTGCTTGTGTGCGGTCGTGCCGAGCGGCAGATACGCTGGCCGTTGCAGTATCCGATGCCAGGTCTCGACACAGTCGCCGGCGGCCCAGATGCCCGGTATCCCTGTCTCCATGCGTTGGGTAACGCGGATGGCTCCCGCTTGCCCAAGTGGAATCCCCGCAGCGGCGGCAAGATCGGTGTCTGGTCGCGCGCCAGTAGCGACCAGCACCAGGTCGGCCGAACCGGCAAACCCGCCCGTACCCGATACTGCGAGGCTGTGCGGGCCATCAGCTTCGATTCGTTCCACAGCGCAGCCGCCCACGATGCGCACGCCATGCCGTGACAACTCTTCCCCGATCAGCTTGCCGAACTCCGGATCGACGCTCGGAAACACGGGATCGGTATGACTCACGAGCGTGACCTCGATCCCTCGATGCCGTAGTGCGTCGGCCATCTCGACACCGATATAGCCCGCACCAACCATGATGACCGAGCGCGCCCCGCGCTCCGTGAGACGATTCTGGACCGCGAAGCCGTCCGCCATGGTATGCAGAAAATACACGCCGGGGAGGTCGAGGCCAGGCAGGCCTTTGGGGCGGGATGGCACGGCGCCGGTCGCCATCACCAGATGATCGTAGCGCAACGTCCGCATGCTGTCATTGGGTCCGCGGACCACCTCGACCGTCTTGGCCGCTGGATGAACGGCCACGGCGCGATGATTCGTCAGGATTTCGATGCCCTCGAACGCGGTGCGATGGGCGAGCTGCCGATGATCCGGCGTCTCGCCGCTGAGATAAAAAGGCAGGCCGCAGATGCTGTAGTTCGGGTACTCGTCGGCCAGCAGAACCGATACCTCGGCGGAAGGATCCTTCTCGCGCGCTCGGAGCGCCGCGCTGATGCCTGCGTCGCTGCCGCCGATGACGAGAAGGCGGATCATGGCACGACCCATCGCGGCAGGAACATTCCCGGTCGGCGATTGCGGGGAACCGGATTCATTCCTCACCAACCTTCAAAGGATTTGCCCCTTCCGGGTACTTCGCCACCCACTTCAGGAGGTCGTGACGGGATAGCATGCCGACCACCCGGCCGTTTTGCAGGACTGGGAGGGATACGATATCGAAGTCAACCAGCAGTTGGGCTGCCATGACGATATCCGTGTGCGGCTCCACGCTATGGACGTCGCACGTCATCACCTCCATGGCGGTGCGGCCCTGGTCTTTGTCGGTTTCCTCTGGATGCCGCCGGAAGACGGATTTGTAGAAATTTTCCTTCCATATCGACGTGCGGGGGCTCAGCGTCTCGTCGGCGGCGCGATAAATGAGATCCCCCGCCGTGATGATGCCCAGCATCCGTCCCTCCCGGTCGACTACCGGTACACCGTTGATTCGGTGTTCCAGGAGTAGCTGGGCGATCTCCGCCACCGGGGTCTGCGGCGCGACGGTAATCGGATGCGGAGTCATGAGTTGCTCTACGTTCATTTCGTCTACCCCTCTCTGCCCTACGCTTATCGGTCCCTCGGGTCCGATCACCACGGTCACGACGCCGGATTCAGTAGCGCTCGCAAGTGGTCTATACCCACCGGTTCCTCTGTCTGCATGGGTACCAGGGCGACGCGTTTGGCGTAGCGGGTGCGGACCGCCTCGATCTGAGCCACCTCCAGCGCGGCGCGCTGCTTCAGCAGGGGTGATGCCGTTGGCGCCGCCGCCAGGCTGTTGTTGATGACCCAGGCCCACGGCTCGATGCCTGCACGACGCAGGTCTTCCTGCAACTGCGCGGCCTCCAGGACCGGCGTGGGTTCCGGCAGGGTCACGATCAACACCTGCGTCCGTTCCGGGTCCTGCAACTGCATCATCGGCGTCGTGTAATGCACCTGCGGATCGACGAGGTGGCGGGTCACTTCACGATGATAGGCCCCGGTGGCATCCAGCAGCAGCAGGGTATGCCCGGTCGGTGCGGTGTCCATCACCACGAATTGCTTGCCGGCCTCACGGATGACGCGCGAGAATGCCTGGAACACCGCGATTTCTTCCGTGCAGGGCGAGCGCAAGTCTTCTTCCAGCATGGCACGGCCTTCGGCATCCAGGTCTTGGCCTTTGGTGTCCAGCACATGCTGGCGATAACGCTCGGTCTCGAGCTCCGGGTCAATGCGGCTGACTTCCAGATTGCCCAGCGAACCGGCCAGCGTGTCGGACAGATGTGCGGCGGGGTCGGAAGTGGTCAGGTGAACGGGCAGGCCACGTTCGGCCAGCGCCACCGCCACCGCAGCCGCCAGGGTGGTTTTGCCGACCCCGCCCTTGCCCATCATCATGATCAGGCCGTGCCCCGTTCCAGCGATCGCTTCAACCAGGGTCGATAACTGCGGAAGTTCAATGCGTTCAGTGGGCGCAGCGCTACCGGCGGGGGCGCTCTCGTCTTGATCAGAGAGCAGGCTGCACAGCGCCTCGACGCCGACCATGTTGAAGGCCTTGAGCGGCAATTGATCGACCGGCAGGTCGCGCAGCGCGGCGGGCATGC
>JAAOMR010000773.1 GCA_018853935.1 Acidithiobacillus ferrivorans | reverse complement strand
TTGCTGATCGGGGTCGATACGGATACCGATGGCATCAAGGTGCATGTGCCCGATGCCGATGGCGAAATGAGTTTGTATCGTTGGGTCAGCAATCTGACCTTATATAAGGAAACGCTCAACGAGGACGCCAGCACTGCGCGACTCAAGGTGTACCAAGCGATTCAAGCCGCCAGTGCTACGGACGGTTGGGGCATGGGCAACGGCGAACCACACGAGGGTATGCGTCGGCTCATCGCCACGCTACTGATCAACAACCTGTCGCAGATTGAGTATGTATGCGGCAACTGGGAAGGACGCTACCCGGACATTGGCCACAACGAACGCTTCATCAGCGTGGGGGATGGATTCGAAGAATT
>JAAOMR010000772.1 GCA_018853935.1 Acidithiobacillus ferrivorans | reverse complement strand
AGGAGGTTTCCGGCGCAAGCCTGCGTAGCGGCGACTTTGTCCTGATAGAAGCGGGAGACCTCGTCCCCACGGACGGTGAGGCGGTGGCTGGAGTCGCCGCCGTCGATGAAAGCGCCATCACGGGCGAGAGCGCGCCCGTCATCCGCGAAAGCGGGGGTGATCGCAGCGCGGTCACCGGCGGCACCCGGGTGATCTCGGACTGGCTTATCATCCGGGTGACGCAGGAGGCCGGACACACCTTCCTCGACAAAATGATCGCCATGGTGGAGGGGGCGTCGCGACGCAAAACCCCTAACGAAATCGCCTTAAGCATACTGTTGGTCGTGTTGACGCTCGTCTTTCTGGTGGTCACCGTCACCATTTATCCGTTTTCCTGGTATAGCGTCCATTACGCCAGCCACTCCGGATCAGTGATCAGCTTAACGGTGCTGGTAGCCTTGTTGGTCTGCCTGATTCCCACCACCATCGGGGCCTTATTACCCGCCATCGGCATTGCTGGTATCGTGCGCTTGCTGCAATCTAATGTAGTAGCAACTTCCGGGCGCGCCATTGAGGCGGCGGGCGACGTAGATATACTGCTTCTCGACAAAACCGGCACCATTACCTACGGCAACCGATCCGCAGCGGCGTTTTACCCCGTTT
>JAAOMR010000771.1 GCA_018853935.1 Acidithiobacillus ferrivorans | reverse complement strand
TATTGAGTTCCTTGGCGAACTCTGCCCGTTCATACATTTCCTCGGGCGACGGCGCTGTAACATTTAAATAATGTCCTTTGCGTTCGCCAGTTTCAGCTTCGGCGGTGCGGATCGCATCGGCCACAAACAGAAACCGATCACGCCAGCGCATGAAGGGCTGCGAGTTGACGTTCTCATCGTCCTTGGTGAAATCCAGGCCACCGCGCAGACACTCGTAGACTGCACGACCATAATTCTTGGCAGATAGACCGAGTTTGGGCTTGATGGTACAGCCAAGCATCGGTCGGCCATATTTGTTCATTTTGTCGCGCTCGACCTGGATACCGTGCGGCGGTCCATTGCAAGTCTTGACGTAGGCGAGCGGGAATCGTACATCCTCCAGGCGCAGCGCACGCACGGCCTTGAAGCCGAACACGTTACCCACCAAAGAGGTGAAGACGTTAACCACAGACCCCTCTTCAAACAAATCTATGGGATAGGCAACAAAAGCGTAAAAGCAGGTGTCATCGCCTGGCACATCTTCAATGCGATAGGCGCGGCCCTTGTAGTAATCCATGTCAGTCAACAAATCGGTCCACACTGTGGTCCATGTGCCGGTAGAAGACTCGGCGGCCACCGCGGCGGCGGCTTCTTCACGATCCACGCCTG
>JAAOMR010000770.1 GCA_018853935.1 Acidithiobacillus ferrivorans | reverse complement strand
AATGGGCGCCGCGCCGCGCCAGGCAGGCAGGAGACTGGCGTGGACATTGATGGCGCCGCGCGTCGGCAGGTCAAGAACCGCCTGCGGCAAAATCTGTCCATAGGCCACAACAATCAGCAAATCCGGCGCCAGGCTGCGGAGCAGGTCCAGAGCCTCACCCGTCTTGCAAGATTCCGGCTGAAAAACGGGAATGCCGGCAGCCAAGGCCTCCTGCTTTACCGGGCTGGTCTGCAATGCCCGCCCCCGGCCCGCCGGGCGATCCGGCTGAGTCAATATCCCGACGACTTCTTCCGGACCGCGCAGCAATTCGGCCAGAATGATACGCGCGAACTCCGGCGTCCCGGCAAAAACCATGCGCTGTTTTCTAGTCACCGAGCCGCACCCTTTTGTCCGCCTTACGACGAATCAGGTTTTGCTTGAGGCGGGACAGATGATCCACCAAAAGGGTACCGTTGAGATGGTCGATCTCAT
>JAAOMR010000077.1 GCA_018853935.1 Acidithiobacillus ferrivorans | reverse complement strand
TGCCCGGCACCACACCCGCCGTGCATGGATCGGCTGGGTACGGAAAGCCCGGTCAACCTCGCGATCAGTTTGCATGCCAGCCGTGATGATATCCGCGACATTCTCGTGCCCGTAAACCGCCACTATCCGCTGGCGGAACTGCTCGCCGCCTGCCGTCGCTACCCCCTGCCGCCCCGCCGCCGTATCACCTTCGAATATGTGATGCTGGATGGTCTCAACGATGCCGACACCCATGCCCGGGAACTCCTCCGTTTACTGCGGGACATCCCTGCCATGGTAAATTTAATCCCCTTTAATCCCTTTCCTGGTTCAAATTATAAAAGGTCGCCACAGCTGCGCATCGATGCTTTCCGCGACATTATCCTGCGTGGTGACGTGATGACGGTTACCCGCCGACCGCGTGGCGATGACATCGCCGCCGCCTGCGGCCAGTTGGCCGGGCAGGTGCGTGATGGCCGACGCAGTATCCCCCTGGCGGTGCATTCATGAGAAGGCTTGCGGGACTGGGTGTGGGGGTGCTTCTCCTGAGTGGGTGTGGGCTCTTTGGCGGCAATGCGGCGACTTTAACGCCTGAGCAGCAAATGGCCGCGTTTATCGCCCATGAACACAAGGCCAACGCCGCCTCTTCAGGCTTCAAGCCAACACCTGCCAACACCGAAAAAGCCAAGGCAGGCATCTATACCTCTCTCGGCAGCGCTTATTTGCAGGATGGTCATCCCCGGCAGGCGATCCGTGAATTGCAGTTGGCGATCGCCGATAACGTCAACTACGCTGACGCTTATAATATCATGGGCCTGGCGTATGAGCAGTTGCAGCAGAATGCGCTGGCACGTAATGCCTTTCGCCGGGCACTCTCCAGGGATGCAAAAAACCCCGAGTATCTCAATAACTATGGTGCTTTTCTCGTCAATTCGGGTAGCTATGCGGAAGCTATTGTCGAGTTGAAGCGGGCCACGGCCGATCCTTTGTATAGCACGCCGCAGTTCGCCTGGACCAACCTTGCACAAGCCTATGCGGGGCTTAAGGACTTGCCGGCAGCGCGCGATGCCCTGAACCGGGCACTCTATCTGGTACCCAACTATCCGCCCGCCCTGCAAATGCTTGCCGAGCTGGATTTCAAGGCGGGCAAAGCAGACGCCGCCTTCGATCACTTGCGGGTGGTCTTGGCGCAGGAACCCGATAATGCCAATGCGCTCTTGCTGGCGGGGCAGATCGCCGCCCAACAAGGGCGAACCACGCAGGCGCAGTCTTTTTGGCAGCGTTGCGTGACGGCCTCGCCCTATTCGGCGGCGGGCAAGCAGGCGCAGCAATTATTATTACAAGATGGTTGAGGCGGCGGAACCATGGATCCGATAACAGGAAGCGAGATTACTCAGGACTTGCGGACAGCGCGGGAAGCGCATGGCTGGAGCCTGCACCAGGTTGCCGAGCGATTGCATATCACCGAGGTACAGGTAAAGGGTTTGGAAGACGGTAATTACGCCGCCCTGCCCGGTGCGGCTTTCGCGCGTGGTTTTCTGAAGAATTATGCGCGTCTGCTGGAATTGAATCCGGAACCGCTTCTGAAGACGTATGATGCTTCCAACGAGGGGTCGGGGCTGCACCCATCGGAAAACGTGCTGCCCAACTGTGAAGGCCCGCTGCTGGATTATAGTCGACGCATGTTGATTTTCTCCGTACTGGTCATGATAGCCATTATTGTGGCAGCCTGGTGGTTCTGGAGTCAGCAGCGGGCGCAGAGCTTGCCTGCCACGGCGACTTCGCCGACGGTGGTTAAGCATCCGGCGGCTTCTGCGCCGGTGCTCCGTGGCGCACCCAGCGTATCACCGACCGTTCTGGCGCCGCATGCCGTGACTCAGGCGGCGGTGGTGGCGGTTGGTCAATCTGCTGTTCCGGTTGCGGTAAGCCAATTTGCGAGCGCAGCGGCTGGTCCTGGGCTGGCGTTTCAGTTCAGCGCGGACTGTTGGGTGCAGGTCAAAGACGCCTCCGGAAAAACCCTGCTCGCTGTCCTCGGACATCGCGGCAATGTCTTGCGCGTCGATTCCGGCACGCCGCCCTATCACGTCCTGGTAGGCAAGGCCAGTGCTGTTGTCATCAGCTATAATGGTAAGCCAGCGCCACTGCCCGCCAACGCTCTGGGGGTGGCTAAATTGCAGATTGGTACCGCACCGACCATCAGTACTCCTGTCAGTGGCGCTCAGGTTATGGCTGCCACCCACAGTCAGGCGTCATCCTCCGCACTGCCGATAGCGAGTGTGGTTTCATCACTGGCAGCGGTACCCAGCACCGCAGCCGTTTCCAGCGAGGCCTCCCATGCACCATGAATCTCCCATAAAGCGGCGTAAGACCCGGCAAATTCACGTTGGTAACGTAGCCATTGGCGGCGATGCCCCCATTAGCGTCCAAAGCATGACCAATACGGAGACCCGTGATGTCGCTGCCACGGTCGCGCAAATCCGGCGCCTGGAAGCGGTTGGTGCCGATATCGTCCGGGTATCCATACCCAGCATGGATGCGGCGGAAGCCTTTAAGGCGATCCGCGCACAGGTGGAAACCCCGCTGGTCGCCGATATCCACTTCGATCACCGCATTGCTTTGCAGGTGATGGCAGACGGTGTCGATGGTCTGCGCATCAATCCCGGAAATATCGGTTCTCTGGATAAAACGCGACTGGTGGTGGAAATGGCCAAGGACAAGGGCATTCCCATCCGTATCGGGGTTAATGCCGGGTCGTTGGAAAAAGATATCCAGGAAAAATACGGGGAGCCGACGGCGGAAGCCTTGGTGGAGTCTGCCTTGCGCCATGTGAGTATTCTCGACGAATTGAATTTTCATGATGTGAAAATCAGTGTCAAGGCCTCCGATATTTATCTTGCCGTGAGCGCTTACCGGCTGCTCTCGGAAAAGGTGGATTACCCGCTGCACCTGGGTATCACCGAAGCCGGCGGTCTGCGCTCGGGCACCGTCAAATCCGCCATCGGGCTTGGCCTGCTCCTGCGCGATGGCATCGGCGATACGATCCGGATTTCCCTCGCAGCGGATCCTGTCGAGGAAATTCGCGTCGGCTTCGATATCTTGAAGAGCCTGCACTTGCGTCAGAAAGGCATTAATCTCATCGCCTGTCCGTCCTGTTCCCGCCAGGAGTTTGATGTCATTACCACCATCAATGCCTTGGAGGCGCGTCTGGAAGATATCCTCGAACCCATGGATGTTTCGGTGATCGGCTGCGTGGTGAATGGTATTGGCGAAGCGAAGGAAGCGGATATCGGCCTGGCGGGTGGGGATAAACGCAGCATTCTCTACTATCGCGGCAAGCAGGTCGAGCGAGTAGAGAATATCGATATCGTCGATGTACTGGAAAAGCGGATTCGGGCGGAAATCGCCGAGCGGCAGGCAGCGCGGCATGACGCCTGAGCCTCTTCCGGTGCTGCAAAGCGGAAATATGCATGGCGGGTAAAGTGTTGCAGGCCGTACGTGGGATGAATGACATTTTTCCGGAAGAGAGTGCGGGTTGGCAGGCGTTGGAAGGTGACCTGCGGACATTGCTGGCGCTCTACGACTACGGTGAAGTGCGTTTGCCGCTCCTGGAATCGACGGAACTGTTTGCCCGCGCTATTGGCGATGTGACCGATATCGTCCAGAAGGAGATGTATACCTTTGCCGACCGCAATGGGGATAGTCTCACCCTGCGGCCGGAGGGGACGGCGGGGTGCGTGCGTGCCGCCATCCAAACGCAGAGCATGCGCGGTCAGACCCCGCGTTATTATTATATGGGGCCGATGTTTCGCCATGAGCGTCCCCAGAAAGGACGCTACCGGCAGTTTCACCAACTGGGTGTGGAGGTCTTCGGGCTGCCTGCGGCGAGCACCGATGCTGAGGTGATTGCCCTGTCGGCGCGAATTTTGCGGACGGCTGGCGTTACCGCCGCGTTGCAGATCAACTCTCTGGGAAGCCCGGCGGCACGGGCCCACTACAGAACCTTGCTCCTGGACTACCTGCGCCCGCGCCGGGCGGAGCTCTGTGCCGACTGTCAGGAGCGTATGGAGCGCAACCCGCTCCGGGTGCTTGACTGCAAAGTACCCACTTGTCAGGACATCGCACACCTGGCCCCGCATCTGGCGGACCATTTGGACGCAGACTCTGCAGCGCATTTCGCCCTGTTGCAGTCGCTGCTGACAGCGCTTGATATCCCTTACCAGGTCAATCATAGCCTCGTACGCGGTCTGGATTACTACAACCGCACGGTCTTCGAATGGGTGACGGATGCGCTTGGCGCGCAAGGCACGGTACTGGCCGGTGGTCGTTATGACGGTTTGGTCGCGCAGTTGGGTGGTGCTGAGACGGCGGCGATCGGCTTTGCCGTAGGGCTCGAAAGATTGCTCGCTTTGCAGGCGCTGCAGGGGAGGGTGGCAGAAGCACCTGCTCCTTTGCTGTTCATGGGTGCCCTGGAGGAGGCTGCGGTTGCGCGTGCGTGGCAAATCGCCGAGCGGTTGCGAGATGGGGGTATCTCCGTGGTCACCAGTGGCCCCGCCACTTTCAAGACGCTCATGAAACAGGCAGTGCGTTCCCGTGCCAGATTTCAGGCCATTATCGGCGCGGAGCAGCTCGCCGGTGCGGCGCTGATCCTGAAGGAACAGCTGGGGGAGGGCCGTTGGCAGGGCGATCTTGACGCCGTGCATGAAGGACTGCGTAGTCTTGGCGTTGATTTCCCGCAGCCTGCACCCCATACTGTGCGCAATTTTGCTACAGCCAGAACCTTATCGTGACCGGTCCAGAACTCTCCGAATTCCTTCATCGCCACCGGACCTCTCTTATTGCGGGCACTATTATTATCTTGCTCGCGGCAATGGGGTTTTTTGGCTACGAAAAATACCAGCGTCATCAAGTGCAGCGTGCTGCCATACTGTATAACGAACTGGTGGATACCAGTGTCGCCGGGCAGATCAGTGCGGCACGCGCCAGTGCGGATACCCTGGTGCGTCAATATGGGCACACGCCCTACGCCGCTTTCGCGCACTTTTTTCTGGCGCGTATGGATAGCGAAAGCAAGCAGATTCCTGCGGCGGAAAGCGAACTGAAAACCATCATCCAGAGCGGAAACACCCCAAGGGGCCTGAAGAGCATGGCGAGGCTCAGTTTGGCCCGGCTTTATCTGGAGCAGAAACAGGCACAAAAGGCACTCGATTTACTGAAGGCGCCGGATCTGGCATTCGCGCCCCTGCAGGATGAAATCCAGGGGGATGCCTATGTGGCGCTCCATCAAGACGGTAAAGCTATGCAGGCTTATCAGTCGGCTATTGCCGCGCTTCCCGCCGCTGATCCTTACCGCAGCTACCTGCAGATGAAGATGGCTAATATTGGAGTGGCACCATGACCTTGCGAATTTCTCTTTCGTCCTTCCGCCGCCTGGTGGCGCTGGGTTTCTTGGCGATCTTGCTGAACGGCTGTGGCATCATGTCCTGGTTCCATTCCACCCCATCCCCCAAGGCCCCTCCGCCCATCCCCAAGGGGCAGGATAAGGTGTCTTTTTCCACCGAATGGCAGTCCCGTCTGTATGGTATATGGCAGCTTGATCCGTATCAGGGAACGCTGATCGCGCATGGCCAGGGGCAAGTGGTAGTCGCCGATGCTTCTGGTCACCTGGTCAGCATGACGGATAGTGGTCACCAGATGTGGATGCGTAGCCTGGATGGCGGAACAGCGCGTGGTCCGACGCTGGCAGGCGGCGTGGTTTATGCGGGAACCGATGCGGGAAAAGTGTATGCGTTGACCGCCAAAGATGGACACAAGCTCTGGGCTATACAGCTCAGTTCTGAGGTGCTCACACCAGTAGTCGCCGTGGATGGACACCTTTTGGTGCAGACGGTAGATGGTCATCTTTGGGCGCTCGACCCTAAAGATGGCAAGGTACAATGGACATTCTCCATGAATGAGCCGTCCCTCATCCTGCGCACCGTGGCTACGCCTACGGTGCATGATGGGGTGGTGTATGCCGGTTTTGCCGATGGCACGGTGGTGGCGCTGAGCTTGTCGTCTGGTGCGGAACTCTGGCGGGAGCAGGTCGCCATACCGCATGGCAGTAATGAATTGGCACGCATGGTAGATGTGGCCGCGCGCCCGGTGATCGCAAAGGATCAGGTCATCGCCGCTGCCTATCAGGGGAGTCTGGCCGCTTATGCGTTACAAGGCGGTACCCAGAACTGGAGTGTACCGATGTCCGTCTACCAGACCCCCGTGCTGGACGATGGCCATCTTTTTGTCGCCGATGCCGATGGGCGGATATCCTCTGTAGACCTCAACTCCGGCAATGTGCTTTGGCGCAATGACCGTTTGAGCGGGCACTACATAACCGGTTTTGGCCGGTGTGGCAGTGACTTGCTGGCGACGGACAACGCGGGGTATCTCTATGTCGTCGATCCGCAGACGGGACACCGGATCGGCCAGACGCGACTGTCCGATAGCGGTATTCAGAGTACGCCTGTCTGTCTGGGAAATGGCCAGATTCTTGCCTTCAGCGATGCGGGCACATTGTATCGAATCAAGCTGGCAAAGCGCTAAGGCTCCATTCATGACCGCAATTATCGCCCTGGTAGGGCGCCCCAACGTGGGTAAATCCACCTTTTTCAATCGTCTGACGCGCACCCGTGAGGCGTTGGTGGCGGATTTTCCAGGGCTCACCCGGGATCGCCATTATGGTACGGCGCAGTTTGAAGGGCACCAGTATCTGGTGGTGGATACCGGCGGTTTTGAGCCGGAAGAACGGGAAGGCCTGGTGGCGGCTATGGCGGTACAGACTCGCCTCGCTATCACTGAGGCCGATGCGGTTTGCTTTCTGGTGGATGCCAAAGAAGGGCTTTCTGCCCAAGACGCAGAAATTGCCGAGGAACTGCGCCGCGGTGGCAAACCCATCTATCTGGTAGTGAACAAGATGGATGCGAAAGGCGCGGTGAGTGAGTTGCCTGAATTTCATCGGCTGGGCTTGGGTATGCCCTACACCATCTCCGCAGCCCATGGGCACGGCGTTGAACCGCTGCTGGAGGCGATTTTTTCGGACTTGCCCAACCCCGAGGATGAGGCCGCCGCAGCGGCGGGGAAGGGGCCGCGCATAGCCATGCTCGGTCGGCCCAATGTGGGCAAATCGACACTGGTCAACGCGATGCTGGGTGAAAAGCGCGTCCTCGTTTTTGACGAGCCTGGAACCACCCGGGATAGTATCCGCATTCCTTACGAGCGCCAGGGCAAACCCTACGTCATGATTGATACCGCGGGTATGCGGCGCCGTGCCCGGGTGGGCGAGGGGCTCGAAAAGCTCAGCGTGTTGAAGACGCTGAGTGCCCTGCGGGAAGCGGATGTGGTCCTGCTGGTGCTCGATGCGCGTTTGGGTATTGCCGAGCAGGACTCCCACCTGGTAGGGGTGGCGGTCGAGCTGGGGCGTCCCATTGTCGTGGTAGTCAACAAATGGGACGGGATGAATCCCGAACAGCGCAAGGCGGTAAAGCAAGAGCTGGAAAGGCGGCTGAACTTCATTAAATACGCACCGATCTACACCATTTCCGCGCTGCATGGCACGGGAGTGGGTGATCTGTATAAGAGCATTGATCAGCTATGGATTGATTCCCGTCGTCATTTCTCCACAGGCGAGCTCAATCGCGCTCTGGCCGATGTGATCGAGACGCATCAACCACCCATGGTAGGCGGGCGACGTATCAAACTGCGTTATTGTCATCAGGGCGGAGAAAACCCCATCACCCTGGTGTTTCACGGTAACCAGGTGGCGCGTTTGCCCGGCACCTACAAGCGTTATTTGGAGAGCGCCTTCCGGCGTGCGCTCCATTTGGAAGCCGTGCCGCTGCGTCTGGTCTTCCGTCAGGGAGAAAATCCCTATGACCCGCAGCTGAAAAAAGGGAAACACTGAGTGCTGGAGCGCATCCCGGGCTGGTGGCGCTGGGCGCTCGTAACGGTGTGCATTTATATCGCGATCTTGGTAAGTAATCGCTACGTGCCGGATAATCCGCAGATGGTCTGGGTGTATGCTGGCGAGTATGCGCTGTGGGCCGCCGCAGCGCTGGGTGCGATTGCCCGCTTCATGCCGGCACTGACGCCTTATGGTTGGCGGCCGGTCACCATTTTCCTCGGCGCGCTACTCGCCGGGCTGGAAATCTTTATTGGGACTGGGCCCGGCACGAAGGTGCGGGTGGACGAATGGATGACGGCGCTCATCGGCATTGCCATGGTCACCATTCTAGCCCGTTTTTTACCCGTTACCATCGCTCGTTTCTGGTTTGGTCAGGAGGTGATTCGTCGTGGACCTATTGCTCGTCCGCCACGCTGAGGCAGAAAATGCAGGGGACAGTGGATCTGACTTTGACCGTCAGCTGACTGCGCACGGCCATGCGAGTGCGGTAGAAATGGCCGCGGGACTAGCGCTCTGCGTCCGTAATCAGGTTGCCTTGTGGAGTAGCCCGCTGCTGCGGACCAGGGAAACGGCGGCACATCTTGCGCAGGCTTTGGGGGTGGCCGTGTCGGGCTATCCCGACGCCATACCCGCAGGCGACCTCGGTCAGCTTCGCCATGACTGGCAAAGCCTTTCCCCGCAGATCAATACCCTGATTATAGTGGGTCATCAACCGCATCTCGGGGTCTGGGGTGCCCAGTTGATGGGTATATCTCTCCCGGTCAAAAAAGCCAGCGTCATAGCCATCGCCTTGGATTCTGCTGGTACGGGCGGGCAATTGCTTTGGTATGCACAGCCAGAGGCCCTGGCGCGGCTGGGACAGATTCGGCATCAGGGATGGCCTGCGCTATAATGTGCAGAGTTTCGGGCAACGCGTTCTGGCGCCTGCCCGCTTATCCGTTCACCGTTCATCAGGAGGTGTAAAATGTCTGAGGCAGCTGATCTCGTTATTATCCTTATCACCGGTCCAGAGAATCCCAAGCGCTTGCCTTCCGCCTTTTTTCTCGCCGCTACGGCTGCTGCAGCGGAGCAAAAAGTGGTGATGTATTTCACCGGTCCGGCCACGGAATTGCTGGCTAAGGGCAAGGCCGAGACCATATTTCCGATGGCCGGTGGCAAGAATATCGCTGACTTCATGAAATTGGCTGAAGACAACGGCGTGCAGATCATCGGTTGCCTGCAATCCCTGGAACTCAACGGCATGACCAAAGATGATCTGGCCAAGCCCATTCCCATGATAAATCCGAGCGCTGCTTTACCGTCTCTGGCCGCTGCAGGACGGATTCTGACTTGGTAGCCGGAATGGATCGTTACGGTTAAGCATCTTAGAGCCCGATCTGTTGACGGGCTTTGCTTATATCCATCGCCTATCGAGCGCGATTTTATGCCGTCGGCATCCGCATTGTCACAAAAATGTCACAAATACTTCATTAAAGTGTCATATTGCTATGTTAGATTGCTTTTCGAGTTTTGCTGACGATAGTGTTTTTGTGCTATCTGGATGCGGGATGTTCAATGGGTAAGCCGTAACTCAACGTATTTGCCATCTTTGGAGGCCTTATCATGCTGTATCGCTTGAAGAAAGAAGTGTCGCGTAGTGTCAAAGGCGCTGTCGTCCTGTCCGCGTTGGGCCTTTCTGCCCTGTATGCCCTGCCTGTTTCGGCGGCTCCGACCATCTCGCTGCTGGAAACCGGCTCCACTCTGCTGTATCCGCTCTTCAATCTGTGGGTTCCTGTGTACACCAAGATGAACCCCGGCGTGCAGATCACCACCCAGGGCACAGGCAGTGGCACCGGTATCGCTGAAGCGATCTCTGGCGTGGCCCAGATCGGCGCCTCTGACGCCTACATGAGCGATGCGCAGATCAAGCAGCACCCCAATATCCTGAACATCCCGCTGGCCATCTCCATTCAGATGATCAACTACAATGTTCCCGGTCTGAACAATGTGCATCTGAAGCTGTCCGGTCCGGTGCTCGCCGGCATCTACTCCGGCAAGATCACCAACTGGGATGACGCGGCTATTGCCAAGCTGAATCCTGGCGTGAAGCTGCCTAAGCACAAGATTATTCCCGTGCATCGTACCGATGGTTCCGGTGATACCTTCATTTTCACCACCTATCTGTCCGACACCACGCCGGAATGGAGCAAGAACATCGGTTACAGCACGACGGTGAGCTGGCCGGCAGTTCCTGGTGGCATCGGTGCGGAAGGCAACCCCGGTATGGTACAGGCCCTGAAGACGACACCTTACGGCATCGCCTATATTGGCATCAGTTGGAAGAAGCCGGTGGAAGAGGCCCATCTGGGGATGGCCATGTTGGAAAACCGTGCCGGTAGGTTCGTGCTGCCGACCGTGGCGAATGCCAAGGTTGCGGCGGGTGAAATGGTCAGCAAGACCCCGGCTGACGAGCGTATCAGCCTGGTCTATGCGCCGGGCGCTAACTCCTACCCCATCATCAACTACGAATATGCCATCGTCAGCAAGACGCAGCCCAACGCGGCAGTCGCTGCATCCCTGCGCAAGTTCCTGAGTTGGGCTCTTGATCCGAAGGGCGGTAATGCGCCACACTTCATCGACGCGGTGAATTTTGTACCGCTACCTGATAGTGCGGTGAAACTGTCCCGCAAGCAGATTGCGGAAATCAAGTAAAAGTTGTGCCGAGCTGGGGCTAGTCCCCAGCTCTTCCATATCCTATGCCAGACTTGCCTGTATATTTTTATGATTATTGATGCTGACCATTCAGATACTCTAAGTGCTGGGAGATTCGTTGGATGAAAATTCCTGTGTTCAGAGTTAGTCTGATCGCTACTGCTAGCTTTTTGCCGCTTTCCTTAATTTCATTGATTGTATTTTTGGCCATTTATTCCTGGCCTGCCATTCAGTTTAATCAATTCCATTTTTTGTGGACGAATGACTGGAACCTGGGGAATCTTTATGGTAACCCGGTTACGGTGCATGGCACGCAGATCATGCCAGGCGCGAAGTACGGAATCTGGTTCCTGGTCGTCGGTACCATTGTCAGCTCCGCGCTCGCCATGTTGATCGCGATGCCTATCGCCATTGGTGCGGCATACTTTTTGAGTGAAGGCGTGCGTAAATCCTGGGCTGGGCCCCTGTCTCTTTTCGTCGATTTACTGGCGGCCATTCCCAGTGTCGTTTACGGATTGTGGGGATACGCGCTGCTCGTACCACTTTTTGGTCAGACAATTTTCCCCTTCATGGCCAAGACATTTTCTTTCATTCCTTTTCTGAACGGTGACCCAGGTAGCGGTTATGGGCTGCTCACCTCGGCTTTTGTGCTGGCCGTGATGATCATTCCTTTGATTTCCGCCACCCTGCGCGAATCCATCCGGATGACCGAGCCTGAATTGAAAGAAGCAGGCCTGAGCCTGGGGTTAAATCGCCTGGAGGTTTTCTGGCATATCACCCTGCCCAAACTGAAGACGGTATTAATCGGCGTCGGTATTCTCGCCCTGGGCCGGGCTCTGGGAGAAACTATGGCTGTCCTCATGGTCAGTGGCAACGCGCTGAATTATCTGCCTAACAATATTTACGCGCCGATCTCCACCATGGCCGCATTTATTGCCTCGCAGCTGGACAGCGCGCTGCAGGATCCGACGAATATGGCCGTGGAGGCCCTTTCTGAAATTGCCCTCGTGCTGCTACTCATTACCGTGGTGGTGAATTTCGCGGCGCGTTTATTGTTATGGATGGCGAGGGTGCGCTGATGGCAAGCAAGGCGATTGAGCGCAACTTCGTTGTCAGATCCAGCGCGCGAGGCTTCAAAGTATCTTTATCACGGCGCGTGATGACGGCATTCGCCTGGATCTTCGTCGTATTTTCCTTTCTTTTTGTGGCGGCGATGTTCGTTTCCATTATCGGGGACGTACTTATCCACGCATGGCCCGCGTTGACGCCAAAATTGCTAACGGACATTACCAGTGGAATTGGTGGTGGTCTTAAAAACGCCATCGAAGGAACCATGGTCATGTCTGTCGGGGCGCTGCTCCTGGCGGCACCGATTGGCATTTCTGCGGGAATCTATCTGAGTGAGCATGGTCGGGGCGGCGCCGGAAAAGTGCTGCGCTTTCTCTCGGACGTGCTGGTGGGGATACCGTCCATCGTACTGGGCTATGTCGGCTATATCACCATGGTCATTTACCTGGGTTGGCAGTTCTCTGTGGCTGCGGGCATCATCACCCTGACCGTTATGCTGCTGCCCTACATTGCCCGCTCCACGGAGCTGGCGCTGGCCAATATTCCGCTGGCGGTGCGCGAAGCCGGTTACGGGCTGGGTGCCGGGGAGGGGCGCGTCGTCCTGAGTATTCTGTTGCCCGGCGCGGCACCGGCGATTATGACGGGGCTTTTCTATGCCGTCGCCCTGTCCATGGGCGAGACCGCCCCTCTGTTATATACAGCGGGTTGGTCTAATTACATGTGGAATGGCCAGTTTACCAAAGAACCTATCGGCTATCTGACTTACGTCGTCTGGACCTTCATCAACGAACCTTTTGCTGAATCCCATAGGATCGCATTTGCTGCGGCTTTCCTGATCACCGCAGGCGTGTTAATTCTGATCCTGATTGGTCGCTGGTTACTGGTCCGCGGACAGCGCCGCATGGGTGCTTATCAGGGCTAAATTCCCCGCGCGGCGTCGGTGTTAGTCTGGCCTGAGACTGCTGGGAAACTCCTTGTCGATTTGCCGGTCCTCTGCCCCCGCCAGCAACTCTTTAGCGCGGGCCAGGAACTCGGCGGCACGGCCCCGATCGCTGTTGTCGGTGCTTTGCCAAATGGGGAAGAGGGTGGTCTCCTCGCGGTTTTCGTGCTTGGCGAGTGAACCGGAAAGTACCGCGCAGATGGCGGGCAACATGTCATAGTCCTTTTCCAGCAGTGTCTCTTCCACCAATCGAGATTGCACGATGATGCTGTCGTGCTCAAAGAGCATGTCCGCAAGCGGACCTTTTTCCTCGCCACCACCCAAGGTCGGGCCGAGGACATTGTTTTCTAAGTGGACATGACGGCGGAGGCCGATCCAGTAGTCGTTGAAGATGCTTTCGGCGTCCGCGATGCGCTGTTCGTTGGCCGCGGCTAAGATGTCCGCAAACTGGCGATCCAGGCGGTAGTGATCCCAGGTCAGCAGATCCACCACGTCCTTGGCTTCTGCTTCGGCACGGGGTTGTATGTTTATCTGCCAGACCTTGCCATCACTTTCAAAACGCCAGGAGATGGCATTACGCAACTGAAAGGCCACCGCCCGCATCATGGCATCGGGGTCGGTGTCCGCCAACACCTGCACACGCTGACCGATCGCCAGCCGGATCGTGGCGGCGTAGACCAACGGTTGGGCCACCGCATTGGACATGCCACGCACGTCGATGAGGGTAGGGTTGGTGTGTGCGGGAGATATGCTTTGCTGCGTTGCCATGCGATGGAGTCCTTGATTGACGCCGGTCTCCAGACTAGGAACGGAGAGCCAAAGAATCAAATATGAGTGCCCTTTAATGTCAAGGGAGTATGCCACACACAGGCGGTCTCGCAAATAAGCGCTCTTCAGGGCAAACAGATCACGGCGTTGGCGATGTGTATCTATTTGGCTTTGCGGACCCGGATATGCCAGGTGCCTTATTGCTGCCGCCGTCATGCTTTTTGCGGTACGTCTCTGACGTATAAAAAGCGATTAATGATATCAACACTATTCCAAGCATGGGTGACCATAAAAGAAGCGGAATCCGGCGACTCACTTCCGCTGAACAATGTGAACAGTTTATCGAGTCTATAACATAAAAATACCCTAGCACAATGAGCGCGCATGAAACTGCCACCGCTAATATTCTTGTGCTACGCAGAATAAAAGTCATGGTTCGCTTTTCTGTGCGACGTTTGCCCGAGATCGTCAGCAGCGCACCGGTAGCTGCAAAAAAAGCCATGAAGCACAATAGAATCAGTCCATTATATTCTAACAATCGATATCCAGCCTGGTTGTACTCGGAAATGGTTTGCAGGCTAGAGTGAATCGTTTTCCCTTCCCACGCGCCCAGGTGGGCATCTGAATACCCATCTAGTACCGCAGCGGCATTTACAGAATTTTCTACGGTGGCCGCGTTTGCATCACTTGAAAATTTCGTGTTGCCAATTATCTGTGCCACCCCTGGCGTCAGTCCGGTGATTGACCATCCGCCCACCTGTGCAGTGGTCGCAAGAGCAACTCCTGAAAATAGGGATATTATCAGGATAGATGCCAAGATCTGGAAGTGGCGTTTAATAAAATGATATACGTTGCCTGACATGTGTGAATAAGTGATAAACATTTTATGTTTCAACCGTTATCAGCGTGTGCATGAGATATGTCGCCTGCCGTAAATGTCGGATTGTTATTTTCATCCTGATTCAATATAAGCGCTTTATATTCCGCCTCTGTAAACTCCTTGTATCCATGAATCATGGCTGACGTTATGTTATGTTTGCCATTTATTTCGCGCGCAACAACGGCTGCCAGGTGAACCACAACAAAAGCTATCAATGCAAAGAATAAATATTCATGAACCGTCATCCATGGAGAGTTCATCTGCGTTGTACCGCCGGGCATAAACGATAAAAAAATACCTATGGCGACCTGTGCTAGCGCAATGATAAAGAAAATAATATAGGCGGGTCCAGCAAAAGCGTTGTGCCCAAGGCTTGGCGGGCATGGACGGCGAAACAGGGTTATATAGTAGAGTAAGGTTTCCTGCCAGTCGCGCCGTTGATTTGGGGTAAGCGGCAGCATATCTCGCCAGCGTAACGTCTGTGGCCCCACAAAAAGCAGGAGGATTCGCAGCGCCAGACCAGTGGCAAACGCGTATCCTATATAAAAATGAGGTACATTTACACCAAACATCATGGCCGTGGATAATTCGTTACCCCAAATAAAAAAAATTGCCCCGGTGGCGAACTGTGCCATCAGGGTAATGACCAGCCACCAATGTAGGATACGCGAAAACAAATCCCATGTTTTTACTGATACGACCTCTTTATTGCATGTTACATTTGCCATTCAGCTTCCTCCCACGCCCAACCAGTGTCCATTGCCAGCACCTGACCATGCAACCGGTAGCCTTCATCAAGGCTCCACCATACCAAAAGCTAGTTAAACAGGCACTGCGGCAAATTGTCGCACCCGGTGCGGGTGCGACAATTTGCCGCATTCACAATTCCGCATGTCCTCTGCATAATCGCCCGTCTTGTGAGTTTGTTTATCATCTTTTCACTATGCCATGGCCTTTTGGCCGTTGACCTAAGGTAAAAATATGTACACAGATCGACATATTACAATGTGTCGTACGCGTCGTCCCGTCTGGTTGCTTTGCCTGGGGATATGCGCCTTAACCGGTCAGACCGTATCCACAGCGGATGCCGCCAGTCTCAGCAATGCGTTTTCCTGGAATCTGCACCTCAGCGTGGATGGCGCGGACAATTTCTCTGGGGGAGTAGCACCGGGAGCGGTGGGCAACGCTACTGGCAAAGCGGGTTTTGCATTTAATACCGCGCGCGCCGGATGGTGGTCCGGCGGCCGCTTGGTCACCGAGTTTTTGGCGATCCAAAATACCAGCCCGGAGAACTATGTGGGCGATGTTCAAGGCGTCAACAACCTGACCGGCCTCAACAGGGGCGCACTCTACAAACTGTATTACCGCCAAAATATGGGCAATGCCGCGCTGCGGGCAGGACTCATCAGTGCCAATGATTATTTCGATACGAGCGGGGTGGCGAGCCGGTTCTTGAATGTTTCCTTTGGATTCACACCGACTATTGGTGTCAATGTGCCTGGCGCGTCTTCCTATCCGTTCTCCAGTCTGGGCGTGATGGGTAGTTACAGCGCGGACGGTTGGACCGCCATGGGTGGCGTATTTGAAGGCGATGCCATCCACCCTTTACAGAACCCCTATCATCGCGGCGATATGATTTTGCTGGAGGCCGATCGGAGTGGGTCTGTGGACGGCGGCCACTATACGGTGAAGGTCGGCGCCTGGCAAAACAGTCAAATCCCTCAATACCAATCTGCCTTGGGTAACGATACCAGTGGTCTGTATTCCATAGAAGAATATCGGTGGAAACAGGATGGGATGGCTTGGGGGGGATTCCTGGAGTTAGGCGCCGCGCCCAATCCGGTCAATACCCTGCCATGGTATCTGGGTGCCGGGTTACGGCTTCGTCATTTCTGGTTGGCCCGTCCTGGCGACAGCCTGGGAATCGGCATGGCGCGGGCATGGTTGCGGGGTACGCCGCACAGGGCGGAAACCGACGTTGAATGCTACTACTCCGCCAAAATCATAGCCCATCTCTATCTCCAGCCTGACGTGCAATATGTCATCCATCCAAGCGGAAGTTATCCCAACGCCTTGGTGGGACTGCTCAGGCTTCGCATGCGATTCTCATGATTTAACTTGGCACTATCTCTATTTTTTCGGAAATACCTGGGAACCATCTAAAACAATCGATGTCATAGACGTGTTCTCCCGAGTTCGACAGTTAATCTCGCAACTCCTTGATATTGAAAATAGCGATTTCAAAATGCTCCACTACAACAGCGTCAGTTGCTGAGACGCGGCTGGTTTTTTTACCCGGAGGGCATGCAGAAC
>JAAOMR010000769.1 GCA_018853935.1 Acidithiobacillus ferrivorans | reverse complement strand
GCCCCACCGCCTCAAAGGCGCTCATGATGGTCAGATCCTGGCCCCGGTAGTGGCCCGGCTTGATGGTGCCACCATAAACGAAAATGGCCGGAATGTTCATGCGGGCGATGGCGATCATGGCGCCAGGCATGTTCTTATCGCAGCCGCCGAGGGCGAGTACGCCGTCCATGCTCTGGCCCTGACACACCGTTTCAATGGAGTCGGCAATCACTTCGCGTGACACCAGCGAATATTTCATGCCGGCGGTAC
>JAAOMR010000768.1 GCA_018853935.1 Acidithiobacillus ferrivorans | reverse complement strand
CACTTTCCGTTGACGAACGCCTTGAGGCCCAATTTTCCTCCTGGGATATTGCCCCTGTGCCAGAAATCCCCGACCTCCTCATGACCCTCCGCACCAATGGCACAACCATCACGCTGTTTAAGGACCAAGTGCAGCAGACTTTTACGGCAAAAGTTGCCCAGCTTGAAGCCAAATCCATACGGCTCACTCTGCAGGATGACTCTGCTGAAGGTGATCCATTTCAGATGGGTGGAAAGGTCCTGTGTGTGGGTTATGGCAAAGACTACGCTTTAAGCTTCGTGGCTAATGCCGCAGCCGCAGTAAATAATATTCTCCATATTTCCTATCCTGTGAAGGTGTATATCCATAAGGGCCGTATGCACGAACGCTTTGCTTTGAAGGTCCCCATCTCAGCACTGTGGAGCAAGAATAATCATGAGTTGATCTTCGGGGATGTGATGGACATCAGTCTTGGCGGCTTTCTTGGGGGCATGAATGTGGCTTCGTTTGATGATGGCACCCGGACTTT
>JAAOMR010000767.1 GCA_018853935.1 Acidithiobacillus ferrivorans | reverse complement strand
ACACTTGCCTACGCTGCAATCGGTAACCACGGAATGGTGGCTCATCCCTGCATTGTTTACCGCCGGGATGGGGGCCGGGTTTATCAACGTCCTGGCCGGTGCTGGATCCATGTTGACCCTGCCGGTACTCATCTTCGTGGGCCTTGATCCCATCACCGCAAACGGCACCAACCGCATCAGCATCCTTTTGGAAAATCTTACTGCCGTTCGCACCTTTTACCGGCACAACTTGGTGGATTTGAAAAAGGGGATGAAACTGGCTCTGTGGACACTGCCGGGAGCTATCCTTGGTGCCATTGCGAGTGTTCATATTGGCAATCTCTGGTTTCAGCGCATTTTGGTGATTGTATTGGCGCTCAGTACAGTCAGCCTATTTTTTCCAACGAGGGCCACAGAAAAAGATACACGTCCCGATGGCATGGCGTCACCATGGCTGTATCCGACCATGCTGGGGCTGGGTTTTTATGGCGGCTTTATGCAGCTCGGTATCGGTTTCCTCTTCATCCTTGCCCTGCGCCATTTGCTTACCAAGAACTTGGCACAAGTGAATGCTTACAAAACTCTTATTGTCGCGCTGTACACATTACCTACTATCCTTATCTTCGCCTGGATGGGACAAGTTCACTGGGGACTCGGCTTGGTCATCGCCATAGGCGGCATGATAGGCGCACGGTTGGCTACGGGGCTTACGGTGAGTCGGCGTGGAGAGTTGTGGGTCAAGGTGATGATGGCGATCATCATATCGCTGATGGCAGCCAAGCTCTGGGTTTAAGGTTGATTTTGGAACCACTCGGTTGCTGCAATGGCGGCAAGAAACTTAGCTTGGGCTTACACCCCCGCCCGACATGGCCTCTTCTCCATTAAGCCAAAGGTAACCACCAGGCCAGTGCTAGCAGGGTGACCAGCAGCACCGGTGGGGTGATCAGCAGCCCGGTTTTCATGTACTGTCCCCAGGTGACGGTCATGCCTTTACGGCTCAGCACATGCAGCCAGAGCAGGGTAGCCAGACTGCCGATAGGGGTAAACTTGGGGCCGAGGTCACAGCCGATAATGTTGGCGTAAACCATGATCTCCCGCAGCAGAGGGGCAGTCGCTACTGGGAGCTGATGAATGGCGAGCGCGCCCACCAGCACCGCCGGCATATTGTTCATGATGGAAGACAGTAAGGCCGCCAGAAAGCCCGTCCCCAGCGCCGCCGCCACCACGCCGTGGTTGCCGAACCAGTGCAGGGCCATGGCCACATAGTTGGTGAGTCCGGCATTACGCAACCCGTAGACCACCAGATACATGCCCAGGCTAAACACGACGATCTGCCAGGGCGCATCCTGGAGTACTTTCCGCACCGGAATTTGCGTGCCCCGTCCGCCCTGCAGCCAGCGTCCCGCCAAAGCCAGCATAATCAGCGCACCGGTGCCCGTTACCACGGAAACTGGGATCTGCCACCGGGCGGTGACGAAATAGGCGATCAGCAGCAGGATCAGCACCGGAAAACTGGCGCGGAAAACCAGGTGATCCTTGATGGCCGACATGGGCTCGGGCAGATCCCGGGTCGGGTACTGGCGCGGGACCGAACGCCGGAAATAGAGCCAGAGCACGGACAGCGTCGCCGCCAGAGCCACCAGATCCACGGGTACCATCACCGTCGCATAACGATCAAAACTGATGTTGAAATAATTGGCACTGACAATGTTCACCAGATTGGAAATCATCAGCGGCAGGCTGGTGGTATCGGCCACGAAACCCGTGGCGATCACGAAGGCAAAGGTGGCCGCCGGCGTGAAGTCCAGACGCAGTAAAATGGCCATGACGATCGGGGTGAGGAGCAACGCTGCACCGTCATTGGCGAACACCGCCGCGATGGCGGCACCCAGCACGACAATCAGCGGAAACAGCAGGCGCCCGTGACCGCCGCCCCAGCGGGCCACATGCAGGGCCGCCCAATGAAAAAAACCTGCCTCATCGAGAATCAGAGAGATAATGATCAGTGCCACAAAGGTGAAGGTGGCGTCCCAGACAATGTGCCAGACAATGGGAATATCGCTCCAGGTAATGACACCAGTGGCGAGTGCCAGCACGGCGCCGCCCATGGCGCTCCAGCCAATACTCAGCCCTTTGGGCTGCCAGATGACCAGGATCAGGGTGACGAGGAATATGGCGATGGCCAGCATGGTTGCACAGACTCCAGAACGAAAACGCAGTCCGTAGTCTTGACGAGCGCGGTATTCATGTCAATACTGCAAGAAACATTCGCGGATGGTGCCATGGAAACATTTCAAGACCCTGCACAAATTGTCGCTCGCCTGGAAGCCTTGGCCTCCCCGGTCCGTCTGGAGATATTTCGTCTATTGGTCGAACAGGAACCGATGGGTCTGGTGTCCGGCGACATCGCCGAACACTTGGGGCAACCGCACAACGGTATCTCCTTTCACCTGAAAAACCTCCAGCACGCAGGTTTGGTGACGGTGCAGCGCGAAGGGCGTTATCAGCGCTACCGTGCGGCCATGCCAGTGGTGCGGGCGCTGGTGGCCTATCTCACCGAAAACTGCTGTCGCGGCACCCAGGATTGTGCCTTACCCCGTGAAACCATCTCTTCTTCTGTCCGCCAAGGAAACCAGCGATGAAAACCCCGGAAATCCTTTTTCTCTGCACCGGCAATTCCTGCCGTTCCATTCTCGCCGAAGTCACCTTCAATGCCTTGGCCGGACCGGCCATGCACGCCATCAGTGCCGGTAGTCATCCGACCGGGTATGTGCATCCGCGTGCCCTGGCTCTGCTGCAACGCGAAGGGTTTAGTACCGAAGGTCTGTACAGCAAGTCCTGGGACGATCTCAAAATAACGCCAGATATCGTCATCACCGTCTGCGCCAGCGCCGCCGGTGAGACCTGTCCCGCCTATCTCGGCCCGGTGATCCGCGCCCATTGGGGCGTGGAAGATCCCGCCAAGGCAACGGGTAGCGAGGCGGAGA
>JAAOMR010000766.1 GCA_018853935.1 Acidithiobacillus ferrivorans | reverse complement strand
ACCGTTATGCACCACCTTCTCTCTGAACCGAAGACCGACCATAACTTTCTTTCAATCTAATTTTCAAGAGGATCGATACGGAGCCATTAAAATGATCACAATAAACGATGGGCCATGACTACCGCCCCTCACGCTACGTGACCAAAAAGGCTCCCAACTCCATCAACATCACTGACCGCTCTCAACAGGGATGGTCCGAAGTTCACGATGCGTTGCTGATCGAGGTCAACCAAGTGCCGCTATATCTGCATCACTACCCGATACGGGACTGGCCCGGAAAGTGGCAGGGCGTCGCCCATCTGTACGGCCATGTACACGGCAGCTTGGAGCCAAAGCCTGGCAGCATGGACGTGGGTGTGGATAGTTGGGGTGTCGCTCGACGAAGTGTGCCAATCCATTCAGCTTTTCGATCCCAAAGCACAAGAACGGCAAGATTTTCGGGCGAAGGTATGGGAACGATAATTTGCAGCGTGACCCAAATCCCGCGCTTTGTGGCACCATGAGACCAAGAACTCTACGAAAGGAGATTGGATTTATGACCATTCAAACCGCAACCGCTCATCCCGCCCTGCTGGCGGCAACCCCGCAGGCGGCAGCCATGCTGGCGGCAGCCTTGGTCCGTCGCCTGCTGCTGGCGCGCGGGGCCGATCCCGAAGATGCACTGGAACTCTCGACGATCTCCCATCCCCTGGGTAAACAGGGCATGAAAGGCATGAAAGAAGCCGTAGACTGGATCGCCTATGCCATGTCGCAGCAATGGCCGACTACCATCGTCGGGGACTATGACGTGGATGGTGCCTGTGCCACTGCGATTCTACGCAAGGGACTGGAAGGACTGTTGCCCGTGACCAGCATCGTGCCCAACCGCCTGACGGAAGGCTATGGCCTGTCCGAATCGGTGGCGCTTCGGATTCCGGCGGAGACCCGGCTGGTCATCACGGTGGATAACGGCATCTCGGCCCATGCGGGTATTGCGGCGGTGAAGGCGCGGGGTATGGCCGTCATCGTCACCGATCATCACCTGGCGGGACCGACTCGCCCACTCGCTGACGTGATCGTGAACCCGAACCAGCCGGGTTGCCCCTTTCCCTGGAAGTCCACCTGTGGCGCGGGGGTGGCGTGGTATCTGCTGCTGGCCCTGCATCTGACCCATCCGGAATGGGTAGGTCGGGAAATGCTGGAGGAAACCCTTGATCTCGTGGCGCTGG
>JAAOMR010000765.1 GCA_018853935.1 Acidithiobacillus ferrivorans | reverse complement strand
TCTGCAGGGTGCCCATTCGACCTTGAGCAAACCCCACGGTACCGCGGATATCGACTTCTGGATGCCGGGCGGCCTCTTTGCCTCGCGCCAGAGCAATTTGAAAATGAAATTGACCATGGCTACGCAGCCGCTGACGCAACCCGCCACCCAGCCCATCATCACCGTCATGGCCAATCACCACTGGATCTCCGAGTGGAAACTCACCCCGGGGGTCGCCAATTACCAAACCACTATCCCTTTCTCGGCATT
>JAAOMR010000764.1 GCA_018853935.1 Acidithiobacillus ferrivorans | reverse complement strand
AGTAATGGCACAAACTGGGCACGGCACATGTAAACAATGGCAATGCTCATAAAAAGAGGCATCCAAAATCCAAAATCCGTAAAACCCAGAAATCTGATGTGAGTAAACATGTGAAACCTCCTTGTTTGTAAGCAACCTTACTGTTCATATCTCTCATATGCACAGATCTGAATCGTTTTTGATTTTTCGGTAAAAAATCAAGCCGCACGCTCACCCCGGAACATCTTGGAATAGATTTTATGCGTTGGCTCCCTAAATTCCGACTGGCGGAGCGATCCAGTGTTTATCCATAGCTGAAAATCCAGGCACGCCAATTGTTCAGAGCAGCAGGCGGTGCTATGAGTACAGCCATCGCAGGGCGCTGATCCCTGTAGTATCGCGGGAAAAATTTCACATTTTGCTCTCATGATAAAGCCCTCATTTCGTGCGACAGATGTGAACCATTTGGCCGGGTTCGGGGACGCTCCCCTTGCAGATGGTGCAACCCCTTGCCGGGTGCAACCCCTTGCCGGGTGCAACCCTTGCAGGGTGCAAACCCACACCCTATGAACTGGCCGAGCACAATTTTTTTCGAGTATTCACAGTCATACCGACTGCAAGTCAAACGCGGGCGCGACCGGAGCGTCGCACGGGGTTAAATCACCCCTCAATAAAATTATTAAGCGTATTCATTCCGGTGTTCATCGACGCGCTTACAACCAGTAACGCAACTCAGATTTTCGTTGGGATATGACGAAATTAACAAAGCCTGTGGTAATCTGGTCTGGATTTTCATCGAAAAACCGAATCCACGACTCTATGTCCATTTCAAACAAACCAGATCTCTGTATCCGGGCAAGGGCGACCGCTTTGCGTTTCTCCTTATCCCAACCGCTCATACCATCTCTGGTCGATACTATCTGGACGGCGTGGTCCATCCGCTCTGGCATCCCAGGGTCAGGAAATACCCGATTTGGCAACCCCCTTAATTTCCCTGATGGCCGTCGCACCTTCGGTCTGGCCGGTATATTCGCCCGCAAACGGGCTTCCAGCCGCTTCAAAACAACTTTGTTGCGATTCATCTTTCCACCCCCCGCTCCACCAACTGCCGTTTCCCGGAATAAAAACCATCGCCGCGATCCTTCATGACCAGATTGTCTCCTGCCTTGAACTTGAAATCCGGCGTCACCGGCAGGGCCAGCAACTGGCCCTTGGCGTTCTTCAGGACGGCTTCCGACCCGATAACATGCAACACGGTCCCGCGATGGACGGATTTGCACGGTTCGATCATTTCCAACCGCTTAGCGTCCTGCAACACATGCTGCATGATATATTCACCCATGCGCGGCATATTCATGGTTTGAATGATTCCACGTTTACGCTGAACCAGGGATACATCCTGAGCTGACTGAAGATGACCTGAAGCGAAACCGATTGCGTAGCGATCTTCGGAATCCATGCCATGCGCCAGTCCAGTTAATCGCTTCATACCCAGAGTCGTGTAGTGGCTGGTGGCATCCAGCACGTTATCCCAGGCTTTTGCCACCGTGTCTGAGCCAGGCACTTTGTCTTTTACCAGCGTCCGCACCTGCTTGCCCGCATCCGCCAGATTTACCGCAAGGGATTTCGCCGCGTCCTGAATACGAGCCAATCCACGAGTCAGGAGGGGTTTATGGTTCTCCTGGCCTTGTGCGGGCGCGATCTCGCCGACCTGGATGGCCTTGGCGTCGCCGACGGAGGCCATGCCGGTAGCGATGTTTCCGGCATCCTTTTTGATGTCCTGAGCCAGCACGATCAGTTGACCATGTTTTGGCTCGCCGTGCTCCGCCACGTGCTTCTCAAAAGCGTCCACCATGGCATCTAAATCGTAATGGGCGACGTGGAATTCATTATCCATGCTCATGCCGCACCGCCATGGGATGCGCCCAGAATCTGGACTTCCAGAATATCCACCTCAACGTCTATGCGGTGAATATCTCGCGCCAGGCGGTCCACTGCGGGATTGCACTCTGCAAGGGCAGCGCCGTTGATTCGGATCGCTTTCACCTTTCCACCGCCGGACACTTTGCGCTCCAGTTCACCCAGCCGACTGGCCAGGTTCGCGCTGCTCTTCTTCAACACCTCCAATCCGTTTCCGTTTGTATTCATGTCAATTACTCCTGTGTATGGATGTCGCTCTCATCTTTGTACCGGACATCCGGGAACCTGATGCCCATGTTTCAACGATCAACGCTCCAGATCGCATTCACCCCGATTTTTTCCGGCTTTCTGAATCACCTTGGCTTCCACCCGGACCTTATGCTCCTCCACCAGCCTGGGCAGAGACTTCTGCATCCGCTCCAGGTGCTCGATGGAAATTTTCTCCACGCCTGGATCGGGGATGCGGGAAAAAAGCCGGATTTTGGCCCTCAGTTCGTTCTGAAACCTCCGGGCAGAGTCTTCTGACGCCATTAGCAGGCACGCCATGGTCTGGGTAGCGATCCGACCATCGCTGTGCCCCCTGTTGCCCAGCAGATGTCCGTTCTCGCTATAGACCCGCCATCCCAGGTAATCCTTGTCACTCATGCCTTTTCTGATCAGCCGAAGCTGGTTCTTATCCAGATCGAGGTTAGCCTTGGCGAAGGCCGCGAATTCTTCATCGGTTCCACGGAATCCGCCCACCTTTCGGTTCAGCCCGGCGACTGCGGCCTCCGCGCGCTCCATCGCGGCGGCGCGCGGGTCGAGCTGTTGTGACGCTTTAAAAAACCCGCCGGAAAGTCCACCTTTGCCGGCACTGAATACGTCCCGAGAGTCAATCTCATGACCGGATGCGCCGCGCATGCCGCCGCCGACAAGCTGAACGCCGTGCAGGTCACCAGGCATCATCACCGAGTCGCCAGGCAGCCGTTCGTGCTCATCAAGGTCAAACTGGGCACCGTCCGAGCCATACTCATTTTCTGTTTCCATATCCAGCCCGACCCCGACATCGCCTTCCAGTCCGACCGCGCCCGCGCCCTGATTACCCATACCAGCGCCCCAGCCATCCACCATCTGGTCATACGAAAAAGCACCGCGCCGACCCTGAATACTGTCCCCGTGATGTCCCGCCTCGCGGTTCAGTTCCACTCGCATATCGTCTCCGGCGTTTCCCTTTTTCCCTGCGCCGATGCCCGTCACCTCGCGGCGAAACACCGCATCTAATCCGATCGTTCCTGTATCCTCCCGGTTGTATCCCAAACCATGAGAAAATGTCCGCTGCGAGCCTTTGCCTCCGACCTCGCGTCCGACGGATTGCGCCTGATCCTGCATCTCTTTGCTGAACAATAACCAGGCGCGCGCGGATTGCGGGGTCAGGCCGTTTTCTTTTGCCAGTTCCTGGATGTGATCCAAAATATCCGTCCTACCCATACCCAGAATCACCGTCGCCGTCATCAGCGCGTCCCGGGCCTTGTCACGGATCTGTCCCGCAAGGCCAGCGGGGATCATGGCTTCGATGATGCTCTGGCGGTTTTGATGCTCCTGCTCTTTCTCATTCGATGTACTGATGGTCTTGTCCATGTCTGCGCTCCATGTTTTCTTGAGGGATTCATGGAGTACCGGGCAGACGACCACCTGTTTCATGTTTCACGAGTTGAAACTGAAAACAAAAAAAACCGGCGCGAGGCCGGTGTGGAGTCAAAACAATGAAAACTGAATACTGAGACCGAGAAAGAGGTTCAGATGGTCACTAGGTGCCGCCAGCACCGTCTGCCAGTGCCCGATCTTCGGCGATTTTCTGCCCCATGGCGACAACCCTGTCCATGGCGTCGTCGTCTCCGGCGAACACACTCATCTCCGCCACCATGTTGCGAACAATGCGGCGAACGCCCTGCTCATAGTGGATTCTCTGGGCTTCAATAGGCTCATGGCCGTGGCGGTCATCCACTGCGGCACTCACCACCGCAACGGTATTCGCCACCATAAAGGAAAGCTGGGCCACCGCCAGGTCGGCGATGAAATCGGGATCGTTGATATAATCTTTGCTCATGATGGAACTCCTCTTGATGTTGATGTGGTTACTGAAAAAAAGAAAAAGAAAAAGAAAAAGACAACGAAAAACCCCTTATAAGGCCTGTACCCCCCAATGGGTGGTACAGGCCGGTCATACTCTTCAGGCAGCTTTGCGGGGACAGGATTTCAGCACCCGCAGAATAATGGCTTTGGCCTCCGGCGCTGGCTTCAGGTAGTACCCGCGGACCACGTTGATCAACGGGACGCTTGCCACGGTGTGGTCGATGCCAACAAGATTGCACCAGTTCTTTACCCCAGAATGGCAGGCGCCGACACCATCCGCGTCCGCCCATGTGGCGACCGCGTCGGCAGGCACATCACGGATTTCCAGGGGCAGGTGGTCGATGTTCTGGAACTTGCGGTGCGACCCCTCAACCGCGCCCATGGCTGATGTGGTGCTGTGGTAGGCAGTGCTGGGAATCAACCCCAAGGACGTGCGTTTGACGGCGATGAAGCCGTTCTCTGTGGTTACCTGAAAGCCACGACCCTTGCGCATCCAGACCGCTTCAAACAGATCAATGTCGAATTTTGCAGCCAGTTCAAGCGCCTTGCGGTGATGGCCCTTGTGTGCCGGGCGGGCAGCCAGGGTCAGCATGCCACCCAGGAACTCCAGGCCACGGTTCTGGACCTGCTTATCCCAGTCCGGGTCCACAGTGACGGTGATGTCATGCTCGATTTTGGGGAATCTGCAGGACTTAGCATAGTAGTTCCAGTTTTTCGTGTTTCCGGTATCGGCTTCAATCTCCCCACCGGGGGTATCATTCACTAGACATGTGACTGAGTCCGCTCTTCTCAAGTCCATGCCATATTTTGCGGTATGCTCAACTGCCTCACGAATTCCATGGCGGCGCAGCACTTCAGGGTTTTTCTTCAGGCGCTGGGCATCCGCAATCTGCTTCTTGAAGCCAGCAATCTGCGTGTCCAGTGCCGCTTTGAGAGCCAATGCGGCAGTATGCTCAGAACGGCCAGGCTGCCAGATTTTGAGTTCCTTTTTGACGGGAATCAGCGCCTTGATGGATTTCTCCAGGTCAGCGGTAGCGGTTTTGATGGTGCTGTTTAGTGTAAACATATATATCGTTTTCATTGGTAAAGCCCTCATTCGTGTGCCAGATGGTTCCCGTCTGGCCGGGTGCGGGGACGCTCCCCACACCCTATGAACAAGCCGAGCGTTTTTTTCGTTGTAGGGTTTTTCATTTTTTTCCCGCCACTCCTGCCGGGTGTAATCCTGCCGGGTGCAACCCCTGCCGGGTGCAATCCTCACCACACATGTGAATTCACCACCAACCACAGAACCGCGCAGGACACAGCCGTCATCGCCATCCCCGCCAATGGCTCCAGAGTGTTTCCGGATTTCCACCAACGCAGGCTCCAGCGGCTGCGGGCCATGGGCGTCAGGAT
>JAAOMR010000763.1 GCA_018853935.1 Acidithiobacillus ferrivorans | reverse complement strand
GGAGCCGTTCATCTTCGAGAACGTCATCCCTGACACGCAACCGGAATGGCTGATCGTCAACTACGAACGGTTGGGCACTCTGCTGGAGCAATTGGACGCTAAATCCATGCAGAATGAAGTCAATGCCTTACTGGACGATGATTATGTGGACCCTTTGCAGGGTGCAACCCCTTTGCAGAGTGCAACCCTTTCGCAGGGTGCAAACCATGACTGGGAATTCGTCGTCGCAGCATTCGACGAAGCACATTATTTAAAAGAACCGTCCGCCCAGCGCACCCAGGCGTCCTTCGAC
>JAAOMR010000762.1 GCA_018853935.1 Acidithiobacillus ferrivorans | reverse complement strand
CCCTTTGCAGAGTGCAACCCTTTCGCAGGGTGCAAACCATGACTGGGAATTCGTCGTCGCAGCATTCGACGAAGCACATTATTTAAAAGAACCGTCCGCCCAGCGCACCCAGGCGTCCTTCGACCTGGCGGCGCGCGCCGAACGTAAATGGCTGCTGACGGCCACACCAATGCTCAACAAACCGGAAGAGACTTGGACGCTGTTAAGGCTCTCCGGGCACCCGGCGGGCGACATCGACCTCAAGGAATTCTCCAAGCACTTCAGCAAATCACGCAACGACCGCAAGGGCCTGGGTGACCGGATCAGTGAATGGATGATCCGGCGGCTCAAGAATGACGTCCTGAC
>JAAOMR010000761.1 GCA_018853935.1 Acidithiobacillus ferrivorans | reverse complement strand
AAGGAACTCATGATCATGGCCGATGGGGGTGGTAGCAACGGTTCTCGGGTGCGCCTCTGGAAGCTGGAATTACAAGGTCTTGCGGATGAACTGAATCTGCCGATTCGGGTGTGCCACTTTCCTCTGGGCACGAGCAAATGGAACAAGATTGAGCACCGCCTGTTTTCCTATATCAGCATGAATTGGCGGGGGCGGCCTTTGGTGAGTCACGAGGTCATTGTCAATTTGATCGCTGCCACCACCACGAGC
>JAAOMR010000760.1 GCA_018853935.1 Acidithiobacillus ferrivorans | reverse complement strand
CCGCCATAAGCCAGTTTCAGGGTGGAAAAAACAGAGAGAAAAAAGGCACCATCATCGATGTGCCGGTATCCCAGCCATTTTTGAAGATAATCCAGATACTTGATGGAAACAAACATGGACGGGCGGCATTAGGAAACAAAGCGATGCCCAGGGAGATTAAAAAGTTCATGAGCGTATGGTCGAAAAAAATAGCCATAAAAGGAAAAGGATCAGGCAACATCGCCGTGTTAACTCACCTGCCGATTCGATATTTACTCACTGCGGCATTTGCAGGACCAGAAGAAGTCCCGGCTCTGCTCCAGTATATGGACGAAGAAAAAGCCGCAGCCATGGCAAGCAAAATCCTCAAATGGCTGGATAACCGGGGCTGGAAATACGATAGCCCGGAATGGCACAAGTTGATGAAAGATATGGATATCCCATCGAATCCCGTCGAAGCCCGCGAAAAATATGGAATCACCCTGGAAGACGTCGCTATGCTGGGACACTGGGGCAATGATGACCGTGGACACAACCGCTGGGAGAACGCCTCCGAACTGATAATTTGGGGGGCACCGTTAAAAAATCCCCAGGAATACCAAATCGAATACCACATCCATCGGGCTATCATGAAAAAGCATGGCATCGAACTGGAATACTGGGATGGCAGTGTAGAAAAAGACCAGACCATCGCCACCAACGGC
>JAAOMR010000076.1 GCA_018853935.1 Acidithiobacillus ferrivorans | reverse complement strand
GACAATGGCCCCTATGTGACGCTGGATACCGATAGCGGTCCCCGGATCGTCCGCATGTCCCGCAAGGAACGCGCCGAGAAAGGTTTGCTTAAAGGTGGCGATGAAGTGGGTCCGCGTACGACGCAGGCCGCCAAGGCTGCCGAACGGAGCCAGGGTGCGCCGAGTTTTCAGGAATGGGCACAAGTAGAGCCCGCCAATGCCTTGCGGGATGCGTTGAATAACCCGGACGCCACTTGGCAGGACCTGCATGATGCCGTGGCGCCGTATGGCATGGTTATCCAGACCAAAGGCACCGGTATGGTGGTGACCACCGAACTGGAGTCCTGCGGACGGCGAGATGGCCGCGTGCTGGCCTGCCCGATCTCCAAGCTGGACCGAAACTTTACGAAGATGAAACTGGAACAGCGGCTGGGGACGTTCACGCCGCCCTCCCCTTTGCAGGGTGGTCCTGCGGACGGCATAATCCCTTCGCAGGGTGGTCCTGCGGATGGCGTAATCCCTTCCTCTTCCCAAAACCCCACCACCACCGCCGTCCGCAGTAGGACCACCTATGAGGAATTCCTGCATAAAGCGCAATCCGGTCATCAGCCGGACGGCCCCGCCCCACACGATGGGGTTGCACCCGGCAGAGATGCACCCGGCAGGGGCGATAGCGGCCAACGTGCCGAACGCCGCGCTGAGCGTCAGCAAGCCCGCGAGGACCTGCACAAACGGTACCAGACCGATCAACAGGCCATCAAGGATGTCCGCCGGGATACCAGAAAAGCCCTCATGACGCGGCAGAAGACGCAGCGCGACATCCAGCGACAGGACCACAAGAACCGAAAACAGCCCTTCATCGCCCGCAAAGTCGCCACAGGCGTAACCCGGCAAGTGGCCACATCACTCTGGGCTTTCGAGGCCGCGCGGGAGAAGGAATCCCTGCAGAAGCAGCACCTGAAAGAGCGTCATTTATTGCCTCGAACGATGGTCTGGCGGGACTGGCTGGAACAGCAGGCCGGACCAGAAATCAATGATGAGGCCGCCAAGGCCGCCCTGCGGGGTATCCGGTACCGGGAGCGGCGGGATGACAATCAGAAAAAGAATGGCATCGAGGGCGAAGAGTTGGAAGACCTCAAGCCCATTCTCTCCAAACTTCACCATGAAATAGACCATCGCCGTCAGTTGATCCATTACCGCGATGCGCAAGGCCGTGATCTCTTCACCGATACCGGCCCGCGCATTGATGTCCACGACAAGGCGGAGTCCACCGTGGAGGCCGCCCTGCGTATCGCCGCACAGAAGTATGGTGCGGTGGACATCACGGGCAGCGCAGCCTTTCGGGAGCAGGCAGCGCGTCAGGCTGCACGGTTGGGCATTCAGGTCCGGGATACCGATCTGCAAAAGGTCTGGCGATTGGAACGGGAGGCGACACAGTTAAAACAACCAAAACAGCCGGCGCGCGGGGAGGAGATGCGGAGACCGGAAAGGACGAACCGCCCTACCCCACAGCAAGAGAAAACCGGCAAGGAGCGATAAAAACCGGCGGGGCTTGGGTCATGCCGACCGCAGGTCAAGCCGCCTGCCGCGGAGTCACCTCGCGGGAGATGGACTCGCCGGTAATACCCTCCGCCTTACGCAGGTCGTAGACACTCTGCAATTCCATCCAGAATTCAGGGGTCGTCCCGAAATAGCGGGCCAACCGCAAGGCGGTATCCGGCGTAATCGCCCGCCGTTCCCGCGTTATGTCGTTGATGCGCGGCGACGGCACACGCAACGCGACCGCCAATGCATGGGGCGTCATACCCAGCGGGGCCAAAAACTCCTCGCGCAATACTTCGCCCGGGTGAATCGGGCGCATCCTGTTTCTGGTCATGGCAGTGCCTCCTTATCTCAATGGTAATCCACGATCTCCACGTCATACGCATCGCCGTCCCGCCAATCGAAGCATATCCGCCACTGGTCGTTGATGCGAATACTCCATTGGTCTTTGCGGTCTCCGGAGAGCTTCTCCAGGCTGTTACCCGGCGGGCTTTTTAAATCTTTCAGATCCTTCGCCGAATCCATCATCAACAGCTTCCGCTCGGCTTGAGGCCTGATCCCCTGGAATCGACGCGGTGACCCGCCTTCATACAGGCTTTGCGTATCCTTGCAGCGGAATGACTTGATCATGAGCAAAGCATATAACGTCACGCGTTAAACGGCAAGCGATCAACACCCCGATCTCTGCTTCTTTTCTTTTTCCGTCACCTTTCGCTACCGCAGCGATGGTTTTGATATTTTCCCATTCAGGGTCTGTCCGATTCGCCGCAGCAAGCGGCCTTTTCTTTTCCCAACATAAAGAACGGACTGGATTTTATGCCGCATTCCGCTTAAGAGGCAATCTTACGTCGATTTCATCCCATGGCACGAACACATGCCCAGCCGCATCTTTCTCGATGACCATCCATTCCATGAGAGCACTCACGTCTTTGTGGACGTTGCGATAATGGCGGCCAAGACGCTTTGCCAGGGCATAGATCGACAGCGGTCCGGAGGCTTTCAGCGCCTCCACCAGTTCCCATCGCTTCGGCGTGAAGACATCGCCGAATTGCGCCATGTTGGCAAAGCCGACACCGAAATGCGGCGCGATCGTGTTGCCTTCCAGGGTCGCCTGCAACGCCGCAGCGAAGCCTTCCATCTTCTTTTCGACAGGCACGCCCACCGTTACTTCAAGCACACTCATGATATTTCCTCCACATCCCGCATGAAATCCCGAACCAGCGTCGCCACATCCTGGAAGACATAAGGGGTTTCCTCACCCCGAATATGCTTGTGGTCCCCTTTGCCGCGCTCGTTGTCGTATCCCACCAGGCGACGGCCATTCACGATATAGACCAAGCGATATTTGACGCGATGTTCCGATGGTGGCACCGGAACAGGTACATCCCAGATGACGCCCTAAATCACGCCCTGCCCATAAGCCTCTTTGAATCGATA
Source organism: Acidithiobacillus ferrivorans (assembly GCA_018853935.1). Classification (GTDB taxonomy): domain Bacteria; phylum Pseudomonadota; class Gammaproteobacteria; order Acidithiobacillales; family Acidithiobacillaceae; genus Acidithiobacillus; species Acidithiobacillus ferrivorans. The sequence continues at coordinate 4,083 of JAAOMR010000076.1, read as the reverse complement.
CAGCAGGTTCGCGCTCATGGAACCTACTATGCCCTATGGTATAGGGCCTATCAAGCCCCATGAAAGAGCGGTCGAAAATGGGCTGCAACCAAACGCGATCAGGTCCACGGGTGTCCGTACACAAGGCAGGACCACTCATCGGAGACCTGCCATGTCTTTTAATTCTACTGGTAAACGCATCGACACTGACGCCCTTACCCGCATTCCATTACCCGCCATTCTGGCCGACCTCGGCTACAGCATTCAGCAAACCGGCCCTGGGCGGTTCCAGGCCGACAGTCCTACAGGTGGTAGCCTTACTGGCGGCAGCCCTGCAGGCGGCAGCCCGAACCATGCCGAGCGTCTGAGCATTTCCCGGTTGCCCGATGGCAAGTGGCTCTACCGCGATCAAAACCACCAGAACAACAAGGGCAACGCCATCAACTTCATGCAGGCGCATGGGTCCGCCGGATTCCGCGAAGCCGCCAATGCCCTTTTACCGTACCTGCAACCAGAGAAATCCGCAGCCGCCTCAGCGCTATTGAATGACCTGGATCATCGCTACCAGGATGCCGGACGCGAAGAATTGCAACGCTTTCAGAGCGACATCCCACTGAATCGCTTCGTGGAGGCCCACGGCTGGACTCTGGACAAGAAGGAATCGACGCGCACCTGGGAGAAGTACCGCAATTCCGCCGGTGACGCCATCGTCGTCAATCCCGACAAGAATTTCTACTTTCACCAGCAGAACAAGGGCAAGGGTGGTGGGGTTATTCAGTTTACGCAGGCGTACATCAGCAGCTCCCTGGGCGAGGCCCGCAAGTATCTCCGGGATTATTCCGGCGACCAGCGGCCTGAGTGGAAATTGCAAATGCAGCAGCGCAGCGCCGACGTGGTGAAGCTCCCGCAGATCGAGGACCGCAAGACGGAATGGAAAGCGCTATCCCCGCTTTCCCCTAAATCCACCCACTATCTGATCACGCAGCGTGGGCTGGAGCCGGAAACCCTGGCCGCTTACGGCGGAAGTATCCGCACGGACATTCACCAGACCGAACCCCGTGCCGGGTGCGAACCCAGTGCCGGGCGCAAGGGCGGCGAATTGCACAATGTCGCCTTCGCTCACGTAGCCATCGACCAAAACAACAAGCCGGTCATCTCAGGATGGGAAAAGAAAGGCTGCAGCCTGCATGGCCCCGGGAAGGACAAGACGTTCAGCGGATTCCATGGCAATCGGGGTATCGCCATGTTCAAGCATAAGGATTTTGACAATCCCGAAGCGCGGAACCGGTTTTCCGAAGTGCGGAACTCGGTGGATATGGACATAAATACCAGGGATGACATCAGGTTCTGTCAAAGAATGATCCTCTGTGAATCGTCCATTGACGCACTTTCCAAGGCACAGATAGATGGTCGGCATCCCGAGGATATTTACGTCTCCATCGGCGGCACCCCTTCCGCCGCAGCCGAAAAGTCCTTGTCCGTGCTGATCCGCAATAAAGAGCCGATGGAGGTGGTGCTGGCCTTCGACAATGACGATGCCGGGCGCGGATTCGCTATCCACATGGAGCGTTACCTGACGAATGAAAAACAGAAGTTCAGCATGCCCACATTTCGGATTTGTGAAGAATTCCCGCCCAGGGACGTGAAAGACTGGAACGACATGCTCAAGTCAAAGGCACCCGCCAGAAACCAGGACCACGCCCGTGAGGCTACGGCCCGTGAGTCTGGCATCGGGATGGGGGGTTGAGTCATGAACGCATGCACAGCAACCCGCTCTCTTTCCACCTTTCGCAATGCGACGCCGTTCCCCTGGCTTGGCGGGAAGAGCCGGATGGTGAACACCATTATTCCGCTATTTCCGTCACACGTCGCCTATGTCGAGCCATACGGAGGCGCGGCCAACATACTTCTAGCCAAGAAACCATCTAAAGTCGAAGCCTATAACGATGCTGCTGGCCTGCTCGTGAATTTCTTCCGGGTCTTGCAGGACCCGGTGCAAAGAACCGCGCTCATGGATTGTCTGGAGTACACCCCCTACGCCCGCATGGAATACGCCCGCGCTCTGGAGCACCTGGACGATCCCGATCCGGTGATGAAAGCATGGGGCTTTTTCGTTGCCCAGTGCCAGGGGATATCTGGCAGCGGCTCCCTGGGCGGGCGGAAAGCGAGTGACTGGGGCTATGCCCGCACCACCGACCAGGCCCAATCTTTTCGGGGGCATGTAGAAAAACTCCCCGCCATTGCCGAGCGGCTGCTGGATGTGAACATTGAGCACGGGGACGGCGTTGATGTGATCCGGCGTTGGGATGCGCCGGGGACCCTGTTCTACATTGACCCCCCTTACGCCGACTCCACGCGGACCAACAAATCCGGGCGCTCCGCTTATCACGCCGAGATCGACGACGGCGGACACCAGGCGCTGGTGAACACACTGCTGAATCTCAAAGGAAACGCCATTCTTTCCGGCTACAAGACCCCGCTGTATCACTCGCTGGAGGATGCTGGCTGGGAGCGCCGGGAAAACGCCACGGATCTCTCCTCCGCCGCACGGGTTAGGACTTTTGATTCCATGAGCACAGCCAGCAAAGAAAAGCGCAAGAGGATCGAATGTCTCTGGCTGTCCCCTGCGGTAGCCATCGCGGCAGAAAAAAAGCGGCGGGATGGGCTATTCGATGCGCTTTCTTTCGGAAAAGTGGTCGACACGCTATGAAAAAGATGAAAAAGATGAAAAAGATGAAAAAGACCGCCCTCCTCTTTCTTCTGGTTTCTCTCTTATCCGGTTGCGCCGGAACTGCCGCCCAATACCCGCTGTGTTCCGTGCTGCCTGGTGGTGCGGCCGGTTGCCCATCCCAACCATCCCAAAAAGGAAACTGACCATGCTCATCCTCGTTCGCCCACATGTTTCATTGCTCGACGGTCCGGCGGTGGCCGCCTGGCTGCCCCGCATTGGATTAGTTCAGGCCGTCTTCGCCGTGGACCCGGATTACGCCCGGCACCCAGTCTGGTCGCGCCTGCTGAAAGCCTATGGCTGGCTGACGGGTGGACACACGATGCTGCCGCTCGATGCTACACGCCCGTTCGCCATGCGGGAACTGTTGCGGATATTGGATCAGGGCCGCGACGTGGTGATCTTCCCTCAAGGCACGGGCATTGGCGATTCTGCGCGCCCGGACGCCGGAGGTTGTGGCTGGCTGCTGGAGAAAACCAGCCGGCGCGTCATGGAGATTACGTTATCCCACGAGGCGCGCTGGCCGGGCATTCAGCGTTATGATTTTTTGGCCATATGCAAAAAGTGATTGACAAGAGGAGCCCTGCCCATGTGTCGTGTTGTTAAATAACTCATCATTAACAGTAAGATAGCAAGAAATTTTTATTTTCTGAACGGCTGCTTTCTGCTTCGAGGAATACGAACTCTCGACCTGTTGCCGTCATTCGCCTTGTGGCTACGAGTGACAGCAACGCAACGTTATGTATAGCACGTGATTATGTATAGTGCGCATGTAGAGTTGGCTTTAAGCCCTGTCAATGCTGGCCATTTGGTAGGAGCGATACACAGCGCGCTTGGGTGACGCTTACTAGACATAGTAAAGATAGACGCGTTGATTGACAGATTCCGGGCCAGAAATGGCCCCAAAAGCGTCATGAAACCGAAGTGTCACAAAATGTTCGTTTTTGAGGCGAACAGCCGAATATACCAGCTTTATAGGCTAACATTTGACAGATACGCATCATTCTAGATAATCAGGGAGGCTCTCTGCTTCCGCACCCGTCTCGTTTTCGATTATCTACACATGGCGAAAAACTCGGCGCACGCAACGCCCGGAGGTGGCTGAGAACAAATTTACCGTGCAATACTGACAGGGGGGTGACGAACCATCTGGCACCTTGTTAAATTGCCGGATACATCAGTCTTGCAGGCGCGCAGAAACACGACGCAGTCCAATAAGAGCCAGACCGGAAGCCACGGCGAGCAAAGCCGCCCCAAAATACAGGGATCGGGTTAATCCTGCACTGTCCGCGATCCATCCAGCACCAATGGGTCCGATTGCTTGCCCGAAAGAGAATACGACGGTGAACAGGGTAATACCCTTAGCCCATTGATTA
>JAAOMR010000759.1 GCA_018853935.1 Acidithiobacillus ferrivorans | reverse complement strand
TGTGGCTATGCCGTGGGTCAGCGTTGCTGTGGATAGCGTTTCTTTTCTTTCTGATATGGCGGCACATCGTCAGACTTGGAAGAGAATCGGCGGAGAAAAGCAGTGAAGAACCAATATAGAGAGCGTGTTATGACCTTCAACAGAGGGCTTCGCATTTTCTGGAAGGGGGAATGCCTGCCGGTGGTGCGGGTCTTGGCGCCGGCAATCGGCCACGGCCTGGAGGTTGGCAAATATCTCCTTTTTTCGTCCTGGGTGGTTCTGCCCTATTGCTCCCTGATCACCGGACTGGAAAACGTGAAGCCGCTGGGGCAGCTTCCGCCACACCTGTTTATTTATTATGGCGTGGCCGGGATCATCTCGCAGGCGATTGTTGTGGTGGTTCTTTTTGTACGTCATGTGATGCGCCTGGGTTGTGAAGGAGACACGCGATGACCGTCGCAATCAGTGCAAGAATTCAGACTTTGATGAAGAACGGT
>JAAOMR010000758.1 GCA_018853935.1 Acidithiobacillus ferrivorans | reverse complement strand
CCAAAACAGCAGCAACAGATCAAATAGCGCGTCTTTCAGTGCCACGGAGCGTCCCGCCGCACTCAGTGTTTTTTGGGATCGATCCAGATGCAGCGGGCCATAAGCGAGGGTGGTCGTCCCAACCTGCTCGATCAACGTCTGGATATGACGGATGACATTCACGGAGACATCGCCGAGATCCACGGCGCCCTGAATGCCCTGGAATGTTAAAAAAGAAGGCGCAGCAGATTCTGTCGGCAAGTCCACGGCCATGATGGGACAGGAAG
>JAAOMR010000757.1 GCA_018853935.1 Acidithiobacillus ferrivorans | reverse complement strand
TTGCCCCGCTCATCAGCGCGGAGACCGGGGCGGGGGCGGCGGGGTGGGCATCCGGCAGCCAGATATGCAGGGGGAGCAGCCCCGCCTTGGCACTGAAACCGAAAAAGGTGAGGAGAAAGGCGGCCGTTGCCCAGAACGCATTGAGGGGGGCGTGCAGCATGGCGCTGAATGGCCCGCCCTGGCTTATGGTCGCCCCGGCGAGGATGACAAAGCCCAGCAAAATGGCCAGCGCGCCCAGGTGGGCGATGAGCAGATAGAGGAAACCGGCGCGTTGGCTATCGGCTTTTTCATGTTCCGTCACTACCAGAAAATACGAGGCCAGCGCCATGCTTTCCCAAGCGACCAGAAAGGTGAAAGCGTTGGCCGCCAGCAGAACCAGCCCCATCCCCAGTAGAAAAACGTGGTATTGGAGCATCAAGCGGCGCAGTGCCGGCCCGGGCAGGGAGCGGAAATAGCCGGTGGCAAACAGCGCTACCGCGCAGGCCAGCAGTCCCAGCAGGATCAGGAAAAATCCCGAGAGGGGATCGATCTGGAAAGACCAGGGCAGCGTGGGGAGCGGGCCGCGCAGTTGCAGATGGTCCGGGGTGGCCGTCAGCGCGGTGAATCCGGCGGTGCCCAGGAGCAGGGCGACCATGCTGCTGAGGGGGAAGACCAGGCGGCAGGCGAGGGTCGGCCAGCCGCCCAGCAGAAAGCCCGATAACCCCAGGCCCAGCCAGAGCAGTAATGCCCCGGTGGCCAGATCCAGGGGCAGGCAGGAGATCACTGGGCTACCACCACCAGCAGAGTAGTCGCGCCGGCACCGTGGTTGTGCCAGTTGTGGGGTAGGCGCGGATCATAGTAGACGGCGTCGCCTTCTTTTAGCGTTGTCGATATGCCGCTTTGCTCAAAGGTGGCCGTCCCGCGGGTGACAATGGCGAACTCTTCGCCATCGGCGCTGGCGTAGGGGTGTTCACCACACTCTCCACCGGGTTCGAGCACCATCAGCAAGGGTTGCATCTTTTTTTGCGGCAGGCCGCGGGCCAAGGGTTCCAGTGAAGCATGGGAACCGGCGCTGTAAAACTTGCGGCGGTCACCGACGCGCATGATCAATGGTAAACCC
>JAAOMR010000756.1 GCA_018853935.1 Acidithiobacillus ferrivorans | reverse complement strand
TAGCCCGGCAGTTGGGCTTCCGAGCCTGTTTGCGTTGTCGCCCCGAGTTGGTAGGGGCCGAACCTTTCGCAGAGGCCAGCGCCCTGATGGTTTCTCGAGCTTTGCAGCAGATGAGTGATGACGGCGCCTTGAATGGCACCAATTTGGATGAGGTGGCTGTGCAATTAGGTGTTAGCGGACGGCATTTGCGGCGACTGTTTGTGCGCGTGCTCGGCAGCCCGCCGACGGCTCTGGCGCAGATGCAGCGCATTCTGCTGGCCAAAAAACTGATTGCAGAAACCGGACTTTCCATGACCGATGTCGCACTTGCTGCAGGATTTGGCAGCGTCCGCCGTTTCAATGCGGTCATGCAGCGCCATTGTGGGTGTGCACCCGGCGCACTGCGCCATACTTCTGCTTCGAAGAGCGATATGGCTGCGGGCATCACCTTGAAGCTGCCTTATACCCCGCCTTATGACTGGGCGGCACTGCTGGAATTTCTGGCGGGCCGCGCCATCCCGGGAGTGGAGGCCGTACAGTCCGGGCAGTATTGGCGTTCCTTTCAGTTAGAGGGGACACAGGGCCTGGTCGAAGTCCATCCTGATCCGGCGAACGATCAACTTCTGGCAACCATACACGCAACGAAAACTCCTCCCATAGGCATCATCGTGGCGCGATTGCGCCGCCTGTTTGATCTAGATACGGAGATCATTAGGATCGACCAGCATCTTTCCACAGACCCGCTTATGGCTTCACGCGTCAGGGCGCGGCCGGGATTGCGTGTCCCAGGCGCATGGGATTTGTTCGAACTCACGGTGCGCGCGATATTGGGCCAGCAAATTAGCGTGGCTGCGGCGACCACGCTATCGGGTCGGCTTGTTGCCGCTCTTGGGGGATCGCTCACGGAAGAAATGGCGCTACTGTCAGACGGCACGGGAATTTCCAGGATATTCCCGACACCCGCCGCCGTCATGGCCGCCGATCTGGGCTCTATCGGCCTAACCCGGGCCAGAGAAAAGGCGCTGCAGACTCTGGCTGTGGCCATGCAAGAGGGTCGCCTGGCTTTTTCGGCGCAGACCCTCGACAGCATCATCAAAAACCTCTGCGAACTGCCGGGTGTCGGCCCATGGACGGCGCACTACATCGCCATGCGTGGCTATCGTGACCCGGATGCCTTCCCCCATTCAGACTTGGGATTGCTGCGTGCGCTGGAAACGGGGAGTGGGCGCCCCAGCCCCGCAGCAATGCTGAAGATCGCCGAAGCCTGGCGGCCCTGGCGGGCCTATGCGGCCATGCGTTTGTGGGCGCAACCCTAGAAATCGCCGCCCTCATGCCGCAATAACCAGCGTTTGCGCTCTATTCCGCCCGCGTACCCGATCAAGGTGCCGTTGGCGCCGATGACGCGATGGCAGGGAATGACGATACCAATAGGGTTCGCGCCGTTGGCACGCCCCACCGCGCGTGTTGCCGATGCCCGGTCCATGCCCCTCGCCTGTTCCTGATAGCTGCGGGTGGCTCCGGCGGGAATGCTGCGCAACCAGGCCCAGGCCGCCTGCTGAAACTCGGTGCCTGCGGTTTCTACGGGAATGGCGGAGACGGCGTTGAGATCACCCGCCCAGTAGGCTTCCAGACCGTTGCGAACCGGCTGCGGAGCAGTCCCCGAGGTTAGCGTTACCCCATCGGAGCCGTAGAGCAGGCGGAGTCGATCCAGCATGCGGGCCTCGCTGTCCGCCCAGTCCAGTGCACGTAGGGTGTTTTGCGCGTCGGTAACCAGCAGCATGACACCCAACGGTGTAGTGATACGATCTAACTGCCATCGAAGTGCTTCGTTCAGCATGAAAATCTCCCCAATATGGACTCTGAAATGATGCTATACCCGGACACGCATAAATGCTCGCCACTTTTGGACGGTAAAGTCGCCCCCTCAGTCGCTATGTCGGATGAAATTCAATAAATTGCCAGGAAATAAAGGCACCCAGTAACAGCGCAAAGGAAATTACTCTCAGCCGGTCTCGGGCTGAACAGTCACCACGCTCCTTGACGGCCAGACTAATGATTTTGATGTATGATGCTAGATGTCTGATGACTTACAAGGTGAACGACCTATGCGCACCACACTGGCGATTGATGATGACGTACTGGCGGCAGCGAAAGGGCTGGCGGATCGACAGCATAAGTCTGTAGGTGCCGTTGTTTCAGCACTTTTGCGGCAGGCTCTGCAACCACAAAACACCTCTGGTGGCCATTCACGTAATGGGATTCCCTTGCTGCCGGTGCGCCCGGATGCACTCCCGGCGACTCTGGAAATAGTGAATCAGTTGCGCGACGAATTGCCATAATGACCTTCTTGCTCGATGTAAACGTGCTGATTGCGCTCATCGACCCCATGCATGTTCAGCATGATATGGCCCATGAATGGTTTGCAGCCCATGGGCAACCCGCATGGGCTACCTGTCCCTTAACAGAGAATGGTGTACTGCGCATCGTGGGCCATCCGCGCTATCCAAATTCACCAGGCACACCAGCGGCAGTGGCACCGCTGATCCAGGGATTGCGCGCGTCACCTGGCCATGTTTTTTGGCCAGACGACACCAGCCTGCTGGATGTCGACCATATCGACGCATCGCGCCTGCTCACTTCTGGTCAGATTACCGATAGCTACCTCTTGGCGCTGGCCTGCGCCCATGAGGGCCAACTGGCAACCTTCGATCATCGCTTAGTGACCAATGCCGTGCGCAACGGTTTGCAATGCATCAACAAAATTTAATTAAGGAGCTTTGAGATGACCGGAAAGCGCTTTTGCTTGCAATGCGATGATGGCACAGAACTTGTGTATGGTTACCAGGATATGCTGCTTGCGCTTGGCGCAGCCACTGAGGTTCTGACGCCTGTTTCCGGGTGGCACTGCCCGGTTTGCGGCGAATGCGAGCTCACGCGGCATAGTCAGGCAGGCTCTGGTTGCCACCATGGAAAATTTGCAGAACATAGCGCAGTACCAACAGAATCCCATGATCTGGCACGACTGGCTGGCCTGGAGCCTGCAACGGTGATCAATACACCGGCAACTCCGTCGTATCCACGACCTTACGCAGCACAAAGCTGGAATGCACGCCGGTCACCCCCTCAATGCGCGTCAGGCGATTGAGCAGAAAATCCTGAAAATGCGCCATATCGCGCACGGCGACCTTGATCTGGTAATCCGCGTCATGGCCGGTGATGAGGTAGCACTCCAGCACCTCCGGCGAGCGCCTGATTTCCGTCTCAAAATGCTCGAAACGCTCGGGGGTATGGCGATCCATGCTGATGTGCATCAGCACCATCAGCGCCAAGCCCAGACGCTGCGGATCCAGCAGAGCCACGCGCTTGCGGATGATCCCGGCTTCTTCCAGCGCCTGCACCCGGCGCAGGCAGGGGGAGGGGGACAAAGCGATGCGCTCGGCGAGACGCTGATTGCTGAGTCCGCCGTCGCGCTGTAGCTCCTCCAGAATGCGGCGGTCGTAGCGATCCAATTCGCTGGTAGGGGCTTTCGACTTCATAACACAATATTACTCCGTTAATGGGTGTTAGTGCGCAATAATCATGCGACATAGTCGCTTTTATGGCTCCAATTCGCAAGCACCTGCCGCAACTTCTTCCCTATACTGCGTCCATCGTCACTTGCCGCAGGAGATTGGACCATGGGGACTTTCAACCACCGCCGTTACCGCGCCTTCGCGCCCGTCCACAAACCGGACCGGCGCTGGCCCAACCGGCGTATGCACCACGCGCCCGTCTGGACCAGCGTCGATCTGCGCGACGGCAATCAGGCGCTGGTCTCCCCCATGAGCGTCGAGCAAAAGCTCCGGATCTTCGATTTGCTCGTGCGTATGGGCTTTCGGGAGATTGAGGTGGGTTTTCCCGCCGCCTCCCAGCCCGATTTCGACTTTGTGCGGCGCATCATTGAAGAAGACCGTATCCCCGAGCAGGTGACCATCCAGGTGCTCACCCAGGCGCGGGAAGCGCTGATTGACCGCACCTACGAGGCCTTGAAAGGGGTGCGGCGGGCGATTGTCCATGTCTACAACTCCACCAACCCGGCCCAGCGCGAGCAGGTGTTTGGCCTGGATCGGGAGGGCATCCAGGCCATTGCCGTGCGTGGCGCGGAGTGGGTGAAGGCCGGAGCCGCACGCTATCCAGAGACGGAATGGGTCTTTCAGTATTCGCCGGAGAGTTTCAGCACCACCGAGTTGGATTATGCGGTGGATATCTGCGAGGCGGTCAACGAGGTCTGGCGGCCTGATCAGGGGCAGGCGGTGATCCTCAACCTGCCCGCCACCGTCGAGTCGGCTATGCCCAACGTCTTCGCGGACCAGATTGAATGGTTCTGCGACCATTTGCGCGGGCGGGAACATGTGCAGATCAGTGTTCACAACCACAACGACCGCGGCTGCGCGGTGGCGGCGGCGGAACTGGCGGTGTTGGCGGGTGCCGACCGGGTGGAGGGCACCCTCTTCGGCAACGGCGAGCGCACCGGTAACATGGATATTCTCACCATGGCCATGAATCTCTACTCTCAGGGCATTGATCCGCAACTGGATATGTCCATGGGCACGGCAATCGCGGAGATCTATACCGCGTGTACGGGTATGGTCGTGCCGCCGCGCCATCCCTGGTTTGGCGAACTGGTCTACACGGCGTTTTCCGGCAGTCACCAGGACGCCATTCGCAAGGGCTTGCACCATCGGCGGGGACGGGAGGATGCCGTCTGGGAGGTGCCTTATCTGCCCGTCGATCCCGCCGATTTGGGGCGCAAGTACGAGGAGGTGGTGCGCATC
>JAAOMR010000755.1 GCA_018853935.1 Acidithiobacillus ferrivorans | reverse complement strand
AAAACCTACGTCAACATCAGTATCGATGCCGAAGGTCAGGCTGCGCTGGCCGAGCGCAACTCCAGCTTCATGGGCGAGATGAAAGCGCTGGCCACTGCGGACAGGGCCTAAAGCGGCGGACCGACAGCAGCGGCAGCAGGGGCAAACATGGCGGACAGCATCATCGCAGTAATGAACCAAAAGGGCGGTACCGGCAAGACCACCCTGGCGCTGAATCTCGCGGCGGGCCTGGCACGACGCGCTGCCACCCACCTGGTGGATGCTGATCCTCAGGGTTCGATCAGTCAGTGGGTCGCCATGGCCGCGGCCCACACTGGCCTGCCGGCAGTGGCACAGCCTGGCGCTGATCCCTCCGCCACCATTGCGCAACTGGCATGTACCCACCGCTACGTGGTGGTGGACTGCCCGCCAGCTATTCAGGGTGACCTGGTCGCTGCAGTGATGCGCTCGGTTCAGGTGATATTGATTCCGGTGTTGCCCTCCCCTATTGATCTGTGGGCCAGCGTGGGGATGGCGGCAGCGCTGGGTGAGGCCCGGCACTTGAATCCAGGCCTGCGCGCAGGCCTGGTGCTGAATCAACTGGAAACGCGTAATGCCCTGTCTCGTGCCATGCGCGAGGCCCTGGCGGAGTTCGATATACCGATATTGCAGGCTGGCATGCAGCGGCGTGCGGCTTATCGCAGCGCCGCGGTCGAGGGGACAAGCGTTTACGGACTGGGCAAACGCGCCCAAGCAGCCGTGGCGGATATGGAAGCGATCATTGAGGAGGTCTTATGCCTGTGAAAAAGTTGGGATCCAAACTGGCGCAAGGGGTACGCCAGGTTCAAGCGCA
>JAAOMR010000754.1 GCA_018853935.1 Acidithiobacillus ferrivorans | reverse complement strand
TCACCATTTGCACGGACTGCGAGTGCAAAGCAAACCGCCCCTTGGTCGCTTTTTGCAGGGCATCCCGGTTCGGCCATTTTCCGTGCTCTTGCCTGGCTGCCAAGTGTGCATCGCGGCACGCCGTCCAGACCCGCGCGGCTTCCATCTGACCGGCGCGTATCGTGGCGGATTGCCGCTTGCGAATGCCTTTGAGCGAGACTATGCGAACACGTTCCATGGCTGATATTATACTTGCATGAACACCACCCT
>JAAOMR010000753.1 GCA_018853935.1 Acidithiobacillus ferrivorans | reverse complement strand
AGATTCGGGCAGCCCACATGCAAGTGTTTTCGCCCCCGCGTGAACGCCACATAGCGCAGGTGGATGTCCTCGCGGTTGTCGAAGCGCAGATCATCACCTTCCACAAAGAAGCGACGTTTTTTGCGAATCTGCGCGGGGGTCGGTTCCGCGCTGGCGTCCAGATCGGAATCAATAACCACGCAATCCCATTCCCGGCCCTTGGATCGGTGCGCGGTAGTGAGAATGACCTGGGCATCGGATTCCCGGCTTTCTCCCCGGTTTAGGGCGTCGAGAATCGACCCGAATCCCGGATGCCGATAGAGCTTCAGGAGTTTCGCCGC
>JAAOMR010000752.1 GCA_018853935.1 Acidithiobacillus ferrivorans | reverse complement strand
TTCGCGGCAAGGTTATTCAGCCTGTGCAGGAGAAGACCTGGGTGCCGGATCCGGTACGGGGTTTGCACCCGGCACGGGACAGCCGTTGGATGTTCGCTGCCGGGGAGGTGGAAACAGGCTTGAAACCTGTGCCGGGTGCGAACCCCGGCGGCGCATATATCTCCGCGCATGAGCCCAATGCCGTGCCGGGCATCTCCCGGCTGGATCCTCTGGCGAAAGCCGGTCTGGCGACGGACGGTGAAAAACTGGCTTTGCAC
>JAAOMR010000751.1 GCA_018853935.1 Acidithiobacillus ferrivorans | reverse complement strand
TTTTCCAGGCCCGCCAGTGGACCAAGGCACGACGCGCCTTCCGGGTTTTTCTCAATAAAGCCGCTCCATGCGCCGGACAATTGCAACAGGCGGATGGTATGGCCAGTCGGCGCCGTATCGAAGATGATGTGATCATAGTCAACTGTCAGTGTCGCGTCGGTCAGCAAAGCGGTGAATTCGTCGAAGGCCGCGATTTCGGTGGTGCAGGCTCCGGAGAGCTGTTCTTCTATGCCTTTGACTACGGCGTCCGGTAGCGCGCCGCGCACCGGGCCCACGATGCGCTCCCGATACTCTTGTGCCGCCTGTTGCGGATCGATTTCCAGGGCGAATAGCCCGGGTACCGCAGAAATGGCGGTGATTTTGTTGCCGATGGCCTGACTGAATACCTGACCGACGTTGGACGCTGGGTCGGTGCTCACCAGCAAGACCTTCTTGCCCAAGCGCACCAGATGGATGGCCGTGGCACAGGACAGCGACGTTTTGCCAACGCCCCCCTTGCCAGTGAAAAACAGAAAGGTGGGCGGATTTTGCAGGAAAAGCATGCCGAAGTCCTCGTTGAAGCCGACGCCAATGAAGAACCGTTCAGCAGGTGCCGCTGCCACCGCAACAGCCGCCAGAAGGGCTTTCCATGACGGGCGCCGCCGCCAACCCGGCCCAGCGGACCAGTTCCTCACGGGTCGGATAACGCCCGGCCAGGGCGATTTCCCCTTCCACTAAGATCAGCGGCAATGCTTCGGCGCCAGAACGATCCAAAAACTGTTTCACCACGGGATTGTTGACAAAGGCCATGGGTTCCTGACTGAGGTTGTAGCGGACCAGATCGATTTCCTGGCCTTTCGCCCAGTCCGCGTCAGCAGAGAAGCGTACCAGCGCAGGATCTATGGTCGGACCGCATACGCCCGTACTGCAGCACATGGCGGGATCAAACACACGGATTTTGGTCATGATAAAGTCTCCTGAATGGATGGATGCCGTCTGAAAAGTTACTGTTCACCGATGCGCGCCAGTTCGGCTTGCAGGGCCACGCCGCCACTGGCTTCCCACTGGGTCCAGGGCAGGGCCAGAAAAGCTTCGATCCGACGACGCAGGATCTGGTAGGCGCTTGCAAATGCCGCCTCGATCTCCGCCTCGCTACCCGTTGCCTTGGCGGGATCTTCCACGCCCCAATGGGCGCGGATCACCGGGCCGAGAT
>JAAOMR010000750.1 GCA_018853935.1 Acidithiobacillus ferrivorans | reverse complement strand
ACGGATTCGGCGTGTACCACACCCACGCCCTGCGGCGCTGGCTGCAAGCATCTCATGCCGCACTCGCGCCGATCTTCCCAGATCTGGATGCGGAAGACCGTGGTGTTGCGGAACGGGGAGAAGAAGAGGTCGGTGATGGCGACGCCTGACATTAAGACCTTTCTGGTGGACGGAGGGATGCCCGGTTGCGGGCGGTCCCTTGCCGTCCGGACGCTGGCGGACATGTATATCATGGGCTATCGGGATAAA
>JAAOMR010000075.1 GCA_018853935.1 Acidithiobacillus ferrivorans | reverse complement strand
TTATTGTGGGCGTGGGAGACATTATTCCCCGCCATGGGCTTCTTGCCTGTCACCTTGCATACTCTGGACATCTGGTAATCTCCCTGAAAAAAGGGGCTCTTTATACCATACATGAAAGCAGCCTGCCAGTAGGTGGGCGGCATTGCCTGCAAAGCTTATCCCCTGTAATTTATCCGTACTATGAAAAGACGCCTATTAATTACCAGCGCACTCCCCTATGCCAACGGACCCATCCACCTCGGGCATCTCGTAGAGTACACCCAAACGGACATCTGGGCCCGCTACCAGCGCCTGCGCGGCCACGACTGCGTCTATGTCTGCGCCGATGATGCCCATGGCACGCCGATCATGCTCCGTGCCAAAAGCGAGGGTATCACGCCAGAAGAACTCATCACCCGCATGCACGGCGATCATCTGCGCGACTTCACCGGCTTCGGTATTCAGTTCGATCTGTATCACAGCACCCACTCGCCGGAAAACTTTGAGATTTCTCAGGGCATCTATCGTGCTCTGCGGGCCGCAGATTACATCAACGTCCGCGAAATCGAACAGGCCTACGATGCGGTCGCCGGTATTTTTCTGCCCGACCGCTTCATTCGCGGCACTTGTCCGCGTTGTGGCGCTGCCGATCAGTATGGCGACAGTTGTGAGGCCTGCGGTGCCACCTATAGCCCCACCGACCTCATCAATCCCGTTTCCGCCGTCTCTGGTGCCGTACCCGAGCGCCGCAACTCGGAGCACTACTTTTTTCAGCTCGGGGATTTCAGCAACTTCCTCCAGCAGTGGATTCACAGTGGTACCTTGCAGGAAGAAATCGCCCACAAGCTGGACGAATGGTTCAGTATTGGCCTGGCCGACTGGGACATCAGCCGCGACGCGCCCTATTTCGGCATCCCAATCCCCGACGCCCCCGACAAGTTCTTCTATGTCTGGCTGGACGCCCTGCCCGGCTACATGGCCGCTACCAAACACTGGTGCGCCACCCATGACCGCAATTTCGCCGATTACTGGGGTCCCGAATCTACCGCCGAGATCTACCATTTCATCGGCAAAGACATCATATATTTTCACGGTCTGTTTTGGCCGGCCATGCTCAAGGGTTCTGGACACCGCCTGCCGACGGGCATATTCGCCCACGGGCACCTGACCGTAAATGGTGCCAAAATGAGCAAGTCGCGGGGCACCTCCATTACCGCCGGGCAGTATCTCCAGCACCTGAATCCCGAGTTCCTGCGCTACTATATCGCCACCAAGCTCAACAGCCATGTGGAAGATATCGATCTCAATCTCGAAGACTTCCTGCTCAAGGGCAATGGCGACCTGGTCGGCAAGGTGGTCAATCTGGCCTCCCGTGCGGCGGGCTTCATCCAGCGCAGTTTTGCGGGCCGACTGGCCGCTTCTCTGGGCAAGGATCAGGCCTTTTATGACGGCCTACTGCAGACCCAGGAGGCTATCGGTGAGGCCTACGCCGGCCGGGAGTACGGTAAGGCCATGCGTGACATCATGGCGCTGGCGGATCAGGTCAACGCCTACGTGGATCAGAATGCGCCCTGGGCCCTGGCCAAGGATTCCGCCCAGCGGGAAGCCCTGCATCGGGTCGTCACGGTCACCCTGAACGGCTTCCGGGTGCTAATCACCCTGCTGAGCCCTGTTCTGCCGGAGCTGTCCCGCAAAGCGCTGGAATTCCTGCATTGTGAACTGGATTGGGCGGCACTGGCACAACCGCTTCTCGATCATCCGATCCGGCCTTATACACATCTCTTACAACGCATGGAAAAAACCCAGGTAGATGCTTTGATCCAAAATTCTGCAGAAGGCCCCGCATCGATCCAAACGTCACCAACGGCTCCAGCCGAGCTGAAAGAGGAAACCCCCTTCATCAGCATGGATGACTTCAGCAAGGTAGATTTGCGCATTGTCCGCATTGTTTCGGCAGAGGCCGTAGAGGGTGCCGACAAGTTGCTGCACCTGACTCTGGATATTGGCGAAGGCACCCGTTCCGTGTTTGCCGGCATCAAAAGTGCTTACGACCCGATCAGCCTGGTCGGGCGCCTGACGGTCATGGTCGCCAATCTGGCCCCCAGAAAGATGCGTTTCGGCCTGTCCGAGGGCATGGTACTGGCCGCCAGCGGCCCTGAAGGCGGCCCCTTCCTGTTATCTCCCGACAGCGGGGCGCAACCGGGCATGCGGGTTAAATAAGGGACTGCGCCGCCGCCAGCACCCGGCGCTCTTCATAGACTTCCCGGGCCAGGCGTACATCCTCCAGAAACCACGGAAGTTCTTTCAGCAGTAGCGCCTGTGGGCCATCCACCAGCGCGGTGGCGGGGTCGGGGTGGAAGTCCACCAGAATCATGTTGGCACCGGCCACCACGCCCTGCGCGGTCACATGGAACACATCCATGATGCCATCCGGACCCACATCGCGACTACCCACGGAGTGGGATGGATCGATGCAGACGGGCATCCGCGTCAGCCGCTTCACAGCTGGCACCTGGGCAAAGTCCACAAAATTGCGGTGCGGATCGCCGAGATTGCTCTTCATGCCGCGCAGACCGAAAATTACTTTCGTATTGCCCTCCGAGGCCAGATACTCGGCGGCATTGAGGGACTCCTCCAGCGTGATGCCGAAACCGCGCTTGAGGAGCACCGGCAACGTCTGCTGCCGCCCTACTGCCTTGAGCAATTCGAAATTCTGGGTATTACGGGTACCGATCTGGAGCATGACACCGGTCGGATGGCCAGTCTTATCGAGTGCCTCGCGGATCTCGTCCATATGCGACTCGTGGAGAATTTCCATGGCGATGACGCGGATGCCGTATTTGCCCGCCAGATCAAATACCCAGGGCAGACAGCTTTTGCCATGTCCCTGAAAGGCGTAAGGGCTGGTACGCGGCTTGTAGGCCCCCATGCGGGTACAAACCTGGCCATTTTCCTGCAAGGCACGCAGCATTTGCTCCACATGCTCATGCGTATCCACTGCGCAGAGCCCGGCAAAGACATGCAGATTATCCTGGGAAAAACGCACCCCATTGTACTCAAAACCATTGCTGCGCTGGTCATCACTATGGCGGCCCAGCATCCGGTATTCGCGGGACACGCGAATGGCATGTTCCACTCCGGGGAGCGCTTCCATATCTTCTATCCGGAGTTGTTTGGTGTCGCCGATCAGGTAGATTTCGCTGAGTAGCTGCTCCGCCCCCTGTTCCTGATGGACCCGAAAGTGAATACCGGAGAAGCCGCGCAAATGGGTAAGCAGTTGTTGGAAGATCGGTGATTGCTCACCAAGGTCGGCCTGTAGGATCAAAATCATGAATTGCCCCTTTCGCGTATGCCAAAAGCTGCGGAGGAGCATAACATGGCGCCGCCCCTGCCTCTACGGAGTCATGCGCATTTTACCGCGCTACAACCCCAACATGCGTTCCGGGCGCATGTATCTATCGAATTCTTCCGCGGAGAGATGGCCGAGATGGAGCACCGCTTCACGCAAGGTACAGCCCTCACGATGGGCATGCTGGGCGGCAGCGGCGGCGCGCTCGTAGCCGATGACCGGCGTCAGTGCCGTGACCAGCATCAGCGACTCCTCCATATTTTGACGGAGCTGGTCTTCTGCCGGCTGCAAATCGCGCAGACAGTGATCGCTGAAGGAGCGGGCAGCATCGCCCAGCAATGCAATGGACTGCAGAATATTATAGACAATCATTGGCTTGTAGACATTCAGCTCAAAATTACCCTGGGAGGCGGCAAAAGCGATGGCCGCATCATTGCCATAAATCTGCACGCAGACCATGGTCAGAGCCTCGGCCTGAGTGGGGTTCACCTTGCCGGGCATGATGGAGGAGCCGGGTTCGTTTTCCGGGAGATGTAACTCGCCCAGACCGGCGCGCGGACCGGAGGCCATCCAGCGGATATCGTTGGCAATTTTCATCAGGGACATAGCTAGGCCACGGAGCGCCGCGCTCAGTTGCTGCAGAGCTTCATGTCCCGCCAGGGCGGCAAACGCATTAGCCGCAGGGCGGAAAGGCAGACCCAGCTCCGCATGTAACCGCGCGCACACGGTACTGGCAAAATCCGGGTGACAGTTGAGACCGGTGCCGACGGCTGTCCCGCCCAGCGCTAGGGCATAAAGACCGGGCAGGGTCTGCTCCAGTGCGTGTATGCCCTGCCGCAGTTGGGCCACATAGCCGGAGAACTCCTGCCCCAGGGTCAGCGGCACCGCATCCATCAGATGGGTGCGCCCGACCTTGATGAGCCGGGCAAAATCCCGGGTTTTACGCTCCAGTTCTCCCTCCAGATGCGTCAGTGCCGGCAGCAGCCCCTGATGCATCGCCAAAGCTGCGGCAATGTGCATGGCCGACGGAAAAACATCATTGGAAGACTGACCCAGATTGACGTGATCATTGGGGTGTACCGGCGTCTTACTGCCCCGGAGCTGCCCCGCCATTTCATTAGCCCGGTTGGCAATGACCTCATTGACGTTCATGTTGCTCTGGGTACCGCTGCCCGTCTGCCAGACCCGCAGGGGAAACTGCATATCCCAGCGCCCGGCGATGACTTCCGCCGCTGCGTCACTGATCTTTTCGGCCAGCGTCGCATCCAGCAGGCCCAGCCCGGCGTTCACCGAGGCTGCCGCCCGCTTGATTCGTGCCAGGGCATGGATAAGCGGGAGGGGCATCTGCTCAGCGCCGATGGCGAAATAACGCAGGGAGCGTTGCGTCTGGGCACCCCAGAGGGCGTCATCGTTCACCTCGATAACGCCCATGCTGTCCTTTTCCTGACGCATATTCAGCGTACCTCCGCCAGTTTTTCGGCCTCATCCACCATCCCGGCCATATAATCCAGCGCCCGCGACCAGATTTCCGGGTCTTCCAGATCAATGCCGGTCGTCGCCACCACCTCGGTTGGGGCCTTGCTCCCGCCAAGTTTCAGCATAGCGATGTAACCGGGCACGAAGTCGGCCGGAGCAGCCCGATAGCGCTGGATCAGTGCCAGCGTCAGCAACTCGCCAAAGGCATAGGCATACACATAGCCCGGCGAACCAATGAAGTGGGGAATATAACTCCACCACCAGCGATAACCGGGACTGAACTGGATACTGTCGGCAAACTGCTCCGTCTGGGTTTGCATCCACAATTCCGCCAGACGCTCCTTGCTCAGTTCGCCCTCGGCACGGCGCGCGCCGTGTATGACCTCCTCAAAACGGTGCATGGCCATCTGCCGGAACACCGTGGCAAAGGTATCCTCGATTTTGCCGCAGAGCAGGCCCAGCCGCCGCCGGGGGTCCTGCTCCTCGCGCATCAGCTGTCCGAAAGTCAGCATCTCGCCGAAAACCGAAGCCGTCTCCGCCGTGGTCAGAGGGGTATCCGCGTTCATATAGCCTTGTTCGCGGGCGAGATACTGGTGGATACCGTGCCCCAGTTCGTGGGCCACCGTCATCACATCCCGCACCGTGCCGGTGTAGTTGACCATGAGATAGGGATGCACATCGGGGGTCACCGGATGGGCGAAGGCCCCACCCCGCTTGCCCGGCACCAGCGCAGCGTCAATCCAGCCCTCGTCGAAAAAACGCTGGCCGATGGCCCCCAGTTCCGGCGAAAAATCCGTCACCGCCGCCAGCACGATGCGCTGACACTCCGTCCAGTCGTAGCGGCGTTCGTCGCCTGGCAATGGCGCATAGCGGTCATAATCCATCAACGGTGAGACCTTCAGCAATTTAGCCTTGAGCCGGTAATAGCGGGCCACCAGCCCATAGCATCCGACTACCGCATGTTCCAGCGCCTCGACCATTTTGTCGGAGATTTCGTTGCTCAGATTGCGCTCACTCAGCCAGTGGGGATAGCGGCGCAGACGGTCATCCAGAGCTTTATCGGCGAGGACGGCATTGAAACAGGTGGTGAGAGTATGCAAGCGCCCTTCCAGCCCCTTGCTGAGGGATTCGGCCGCATCCCGACGCAACTCCCGGTCGGGATCGGACAACAGGGTCAACACCTCCTGCTCGGTCAACTGCTTGCCGCGCAGGGGAAAGCGCATCTCCGTCAGTGTCTCATCAAAAAGCCGCTCCCAGAGCGCCCGCCCAGTCACCCGCTTTTCCGACAGAATTTGCTCCTCACTCTCGCTGCGCAGGTGGTCACGATACCTCCGCCAGTTGCGCAGCAGGTGCGCCCAATGCGCTAGTGCAGGATCTGCCAGCAGGCTTTCTGCCCGGCTATCCGCGACGGCATTCCAGGCGATATCGAAGAAGATCAGTTGATTCTGAATGGCCGTGGCCGCCTCTTCGTAGGCCTGCAGAGCGGCGCCATACGCCGGCTGATCGGCATGGGTCACGTAACTGAGGTAACGAAAGGTACCCACCCGACTGATGCGCTGGCGGATGGCTTCCAACTGCGCCATGGCCGTCGCCAGTTGCGCCGCGTCCAGACCACCCAGACCGGGACGATAGATCTCTGCGAAGCGCGTCGCGGCGTTGTCCGCCCAGCGCATGTCCTCGGTCAGCCGCGGGTCGTCCACCCCGGCGTACAGATCCCCGAGGCGCCAGTGTATCTGTTCCGCACCCGTCGCCGCTTGATTTACGCCCTTCACCATGCTGCTATTCTCCCATCCGAGTAATGTTTGATTGGCGCCGCCGTTCAGCCCGCCATCTCCGGTAACCCCAGACCACGGCGTACACACGACAACAACGCCGTCAGTTCGGGGGCGCGTCCTGCGCGTTGCGCCTGCCACATCATCTCTCCCAGACAATCCACGAAAAGATGTTCAGCGCCGTTTTCACTCAGCTTGCGGCGCGCGCTGTCGAAGAGGTCCACGATACCCGCAGGCTCTCCCAATGCCAAGATTTCTTCCAGTGCCACATGCAGGGACATGTGCATGTAGGGGTTACTCCGTCCCTGCTCGGGCGGAAAGTCCTGCCCCAACCCGCGCTGCGCATCGGCCAGCAGGCCATGATATTCTGGATGGCGGAGAATGACGGCGACAATCCGCGTCTGCACCCCTTCCAACGGACGGCCCTCCTGATAGGCCCGCCAGCTGTCCAGAAAGACCTGTCGATATGTTTCTCGTTTACTGCCATAAAGCATAATGATTAGCCTGTCAGAATATACCGGAAGATCATAGGCCAGACCGGCACGGGTAGGAAAGAGAGGCCCTTTGTGGTAAATAGAGCAGGTCCTGGAAGCCTAACCTGGCTTAATCAAAAGCACTTATCGCGGCATTATTTTCAGCGGGAGATCAGCGCATCATGGCCAACGCGAATGCAGTATCGTCAGCAGCAGTAAGCACCCTCAATGAACGTCAGTGGGAAGGACTCGGTAAAGTCGGTGACGCCGCCCTGCAGGTACAGAACCTGCTGCAGATGCTGCGCGACATCCTCAACGAATTGCCGCGGGCCATCGATACCGACAAGCTCATGGAGACCATGAAGCCGTATCTGGAACAACTACAGCGCGTTTCGGAGTCGCTGCAAGCCTTCATTAAGGGCAACTCCGGTGAGGAACCGCTGGATCGCCTGCGCAACGTGCTGAACGACGTCCAGAATGCGGAACTCGACAAGACCCTGAAGGAAGTCCTGCAACTACTCGGCAACCTGCAGCGCGCCGGCTTCTTCAGCTCCCTCTCCGCCCTCAGTGCTGAACTCAAATGCCCCATCATCGGCGAAAATCCGGAAGATGTGGTGCAGAAAATTCATGGCGCCACCGCAAGCATACAGTACTGGATAGATAGCGCCCGGCAGGGTATCGGCGTCGTCGGCAACATGGTCGGCCAGCTCGACCTGCCGGATCGCCTTGACGAAATTCAGGAAATGGCCGACCAGTGGATTCAGATGGCCAAGCGGGCTCAGCGCCTCATTCAGGGCGACGCCCCCAACCTGCAGGCGCGTCTGAGCGGCATGCTCGACATGGCGGAAATCCTCGGCGGGCAGATGAACATCGCCATCGGCGCCCTGCGCGATACCATGCCAGAGGTGCTGGAAAGCGCGGAGATGAGCAGCACGCTCGCCACTATTGGCGCCGGTGGTAGCCGTTGGATGCACATCGCGCTGCGGGTTAAGACTCTGGCACGGGGCAACTCCGAAGATCTCGCGCAGCGGGTAGAAGGCTTGCTGGACCAGGTGGAGCACCTCGTCGGCTATGCCGCCAGCGCGGGCTTCTTCATCCAGGCGGGTAAAGATGGCGTGGGCGCGGTCCGCAACATCCTCAGCGACATAGACCTGCCGGAAAAGCTGGACAACCTCGCGGAAGAAGCCGAAAAATGGCTGAAAATCGCAATGCGTGCCAAGGCGCTGGCGCAGGGTAGCTCTGACAGCCTGGCTGATCGTGTTGGTAGCCTGCTGGGCATGGCGGAAGCCGCCGGCGACTCACTGCAGGCGGCTGCCAAGGCGCTTGCGGACAAAGGCATCCACCTGGAAAAACTGATCATACCGCGCGACGACCTCAGCATTGCCTTCGGCACTGCCGCGGACATGGTCGGCGAATTCTGGCATGACGGTACTATCCGCCACATCGGCAGCACCATTAGCCAGGGTGCCATGGCCTGGCTGGAAATCGCGCAGATCGGTGCCAAGGCTGTACAGGGCGACGCGGAAAGCATCAACGCACGGATCAAGGAAATTGTTCAGGGCCTGCATGATGCTCACCTAGTGGACATGCTGCCTGACGTCTTCGCGCTGGTGGGTAGCCTGCAGAAGGCTGGCCTGATCGGCAAGCTGAACATGATCATGACGCAAATCGTCCCCATGATCCCCTCCGACGAAGTCTTCGCCAGCGGCGTGAACAAGACGATAAAGGCGCTGGAGCAGACCAGGAGCGAGATGAAAGACGAGAGCAACAAGGGTGGCGGTATCTTCGGCCTGATGAAGATATTCTTCGCTCAGGACACCCAGTTCGTGCTGAAATTCGCCATGCGCTTCGCCGCTATCTTCCTGAAGGCGTTGAAGCAGCAGGCCTGATTTTTTGCGGCCAGTGAACGCTGGCCAGACCAGACGCGCGGGGCAGAAATACGGGTACTAAGCCGCGTGCCTGGCCCACCACACCTTTGCCTTCCCCGCTGCTGCCTTAGCCGCTGCCGGATCGCTCAGCCAGGCCTTCGCCAGGTCGACAATCTCCGCATTATCCTGCGCCCATACTGCAGCGCCAGCGGCTAACAAGCCCTGACGTACCGCGTTATCCGGCATTTTCGGACCGAGGATGAGGGGACAACCATCCGCGATGGCTTTGGCGAGATCCACGGCACCGCCTGCCAGAGTGCCACCCGGCACACAAAAATCCACGCAGCCGTAGAAAGCATCGCGCAGTTCCGCCGTTTCCACAAAATAGACGCGGGTTTTGAGGGGCACCAAGCTGGTGAGCAAACGACTATGACGGATGGTCTGCAGATGGTATTTCAGCGCCTCCCGATAAACGGGTTCGTAGCGTTCTTCCCGATCCGGCGCCAGCACCATAATGCCCATTTTCACCCGCATCAGCGCGAGAAAAATGGCGTAAGCTTCAGCATCTTCGCCTTCATGCAAATTGGGGAAATATACCACGCAGCGCTGCCGGTCCCGAAACTCCTTAAAACGCTCGCACCATTCCATGCATGTCACTCCTGAACCGCATTGTGGGATTTTCCAACCGCCGATGATAGGCGACACTGGCGCATCATTCAAAATTTGCTCAGCGCAGGCGCTCGTGAAGCACGCGCCGCTTTTGTGTTATATTAACAACAACACTCAAACAAAGAAGAACACACGCCCTATGTTACGAACACTTTTTGTATTCTCGGAGATGGTACCCTACTCCAAAACGGGTGGCCTCGCGGATGTCGGCGGGGCTTTGCCCCTGGCGTTAAGGCAACTGGGCGTCGATGTTCGCGTTTTGGTGCCTTACTATGGGCGCCCGGCCATGAGTGATATGCGTTGGTGTTGTGCCGTCAACGTGCCCTATACGGGTGAAACGGCCGAGCTGTGGTCGCTGGCGGAGCGACCACAGGTGCTTTTCCTCCGTTATCCTGCCTATTATGAGCGTGACGGCGGTCCTTACCAGGATACTCAAGGCGAAGACTGGCCAGACAATGACCGACGCTTTGCCCTGCTCAACCGGGTAGCTGTCGAAATCGCCCAAGGACGTGTAGCAGGGCTTCATTGGTGTCCAGACATCGTCCATGCCAATGACTGGCAAACCGGACTGATACCCTACCTACTCGATCTCGAGGCACGGATCGGCGCAGCGCGACCCGCCGTCCTTTTCACCATTCATAATCTGGCCTATCAGGGTTGCTTCGCGCCCGCCGCTATGGCGCCTCTGCACTTGCCCGCAGCGGATTTTCACTGGCTCGGGACAGAACTCTACGGGGCCTTTTCCTTCATGAAAGCAGGTCTGGCTTATAGCGACCAGCTCACCACCGTCAGCCCCACCTATGCCGAGGAGATTCAGACGAGCACCTTCGGTATGGGACTGGATGGGCTGCTCCAAACCCGATCTGGGCATTTGTCGGGCATTCTCAATGGTATTGATGCTATCCACTGGAATCCCGGCGCGGACCCTTATCTGCCCGCACATTATTCGCTACAAGATCGACTCGGCAAGACGCAGTGTAAAGCGCAACTGCAGAGCAGTCTCGGCCTCTACCCCGATCCCGAGGTATTCCTCCTCGGCATGATCAGCCGCCTGGTGGAGCAGAAGGGGACGGATATGGTACTGGATATTCTCCCTGATCTGTTACGCCACGGCATGCAGGTGGTGGTATTAGGCAGTGGCGATAAATCTTTTGAGCGGCAACTGCTGGAGATGGCCGCAGCGCATCCGACCCAGATGGCAGCGCGCATCGCCTTTGACGAAGGGCTATCCCATCGCATCGAAGCAGGCGCAGATGCCTTTCTCATGCCCTCCCGCTTCGAGCCCTGTGGCCTGAACCAGATGTACAGCCTGCGCTACGGCACCTTGCCCATCGTTCACCGCACGGGCGGACTGGCCGACACGGTCACCGATGCCGACGATTTCCGCCATCCACTACAACGCAACGGATTTGTTTTTGACCGCCCGCACAGCGATGCCCTGCGTGATACTGTGCTGCGCGCGGAAGCGCTGTTCCGTCAGCCAGCGCTATGGTCACAACTGCAAGATCAGGCCATGGCGGGCGACTATAGCTGGCAGCAATCGGCACGTGCTTATCTCCAACTTTATCACGCGGTGCTGGCGCGGCGCGCGGACGGTCACTAACCTCCTCCGCTAGCCGCTGATCCGCTATACTTGGGATTGGAAAGCGCAGCAGATCCGGAAAACAAGCGAAACCCAGGGGAGAAGCATATGGAAATGCAATTTTATGGCGCCGCCGGGGGGGTCACCGGGTCCTGTCATTTGCTGAGCGTTGGCGATAAAAAGTTGCTCATCGACTGCGGCATGTTTCAGGGCGGACACGACCTGGAAGAAGAAAATCGCACCGAATTCGGCTTTGACGCCAAAGATATCGACTATCTGCTGCTGACCCATGCCCATCTCGATCACTGTGGGCGCATTCCTTTACTGGTGAAACGTGGCTTTCGCGGCGAGATCATCACCACGGCAGCCACCCGTGAGCTGGCGCGACTGGTGCTCATGGATGCAGCAGGCCTTGCGGCAGAAGAGGCGCGACGCTCCAACCGACGTCACCAGCGTCAGGGTGGAACAGAATCCGCGCCCATTTATGACCTCACCGACGTCCTCGATACTATGGATCGCTTTGGACGTACCGCGGATTATGCACAGAAAATAGCGGTCTGCCCCGGCGTCAGTGTGACCTTCGGAGACGCCGGTCATATTCTCGGTTCCGCCTGGATACTGGTAGAAGCCAGTGAAGCGGGCAAGCAGCAGCGCATCGTCTACTCCGGTGATCTGGGCAATCGCGGCAAGCCCATTATCAACCCGTCCACCCCCGCACCACAGGCGGATGTCATCGTCATGGAAAGCACCTACGGCGACCGCCTGCACAAAGCCATCAGGCCCTCGGTGGACGAGCTGCGCGATGCCATCCTCGATACCCTGAAACGCGGCGGCAATGCCATCATCCCCACCTTTGCCCTGGAGCGCGCCCAGGATTTACTGTATTACCTGCGCGAGATGATGCGCAATAATCAGCTCCCCGCCAACCTGCCGGTCTTTCTCGATTCGCCCATGGCCATTTCCGCCACGGAGATTTTTCGTCGTCACCCGGAGTGCTTCAACCCCGATACCCGTGCAGGTCTGCAACAGGGCGCCGACCCCTTCGCCCTGCGCAACCTCCACTTCACCCGCGAAACCAACGAATCCATGGGCATCAACCTGATCAAGGGCGGCGCCCTGATTATGGCCGGATCGGGCATGGCGACCGGGGGCCGGGTCACCCACCATCTCAAACACAATATCTGGCGCGCAGACTGCAGCGTCATCTTTGTCGGCTACGCCGCCCAGGGGACGCTGGCGCGGCGCATCATCGACGGCGCCAAAACCGTGCGGATATTTGGTGAAGAGATTCACGTCGCCGCCAAAATTTACACCATCGGCGGTTTCTCGGCCCATGCCGACCACGACGAACTCCTCGCCTGGTACGGTGATCAAAAACCGACGCGCACCATTCTCGTCCATGGCGAGGAAAATGGCCGGGAAGGCATCGCCAAGGTGCTGCGGGCGCGGGGTTTACAGGTAAATTGCCCGGTCATTGGTGATCATTATCTCCTATAAAAAAGCTTTTGCGTTGCACTGCAGCCTTAAACGGCTACAATGCCCCAAGGGCTTTTATATCCGCATGCAGGAGGAGTCATATAATGTCAGGTCACTTTCCTTTTTCTGGCAAGGCCAGCCGCGTTTCGGTCTTCGCCTTTTTTGAGGCCCACGACTGGAGCCTTGAAGCACAAGAGAAATATTTTGAAGAGTGGTACCGGTGGACGAAAGACTACGTCATGAATGACGCTGATCTTAAAGCCGCCAAAGGCGTACTTTTCAGCAGCGATCATTTTGGCACCCATGCTGACCATGATTTCCATCTGCATGGCTATGCTGTTGCCACGCGCATGCTGGACCTTGGCGAAACCATAAAGGGTAGCATCCTGCCCAAACTGGACCACGACATGCTCCACGCCCTGGAACACGATCATGAAGAATGGGTCGCGGCAGCCAATGCCGTTGCGGCGAACCATCCCCGCCCGGAAGCGCCAGAGATCGGTCGTTATCGCCACGTCTGAACGTGAGCCAACGGTGTCGGGCCAGGTCGCAAACCTGAGCTCCGGCACCGCGTGCAGCATATCTCCCGGTACCATCCTCTGCTTCCGTGGGTAGCACATCATGGATCCAGATCAAATTCATCGCTGCTTTGCGGCATTGCGTGCCGCCATTCCCAACCCCAAAACAGAGCTGAACTACGGCTCCCCTTTTCAGCTTCTGGTCGCCGTAGTGCTCTCCGCGCAAAGTACAGACAAGGTCGTCAACACCTGTACGCAGACACTCTTTGCAACAGCACCCACTCCAGACGCCATGGTAGCGCTCGGTGAGGACGGCATTAAGGCCCATATCCGTCGTCTGGGGCTGTTTAACGCCAAAGCCCGTCATGTGCATGCCCTGGCCCAACAACTGCTGGCCTTGCATGGCGGTGCGGTGCCCGCAGATCGGGAGGCCCTGGAAGCGCTCCCCGGTGTCGGGCGGAAAACCGCCAATGTCGTCCTCAACACCCATTTTGGGCAACCCACCATTGCGGTAGATACCCATATCTTCCGGGTCGGCAACCGGATAGGTATTGCTCCCGGCAAAACCCCTCTGGCTGTCGAACAGGCCTTGCTCGCTGCAGTACCCGCCGAATATGTGCAGGATGCACATCATCTCCTGATCCTCCATGGTCGCTATACCTGCATGGCCAGGCGACCGCACTGTGGCCACTGTCGGCTTTTCCAGTGTTGCGAATGGCCGGATAAAAATCAGTGGGCAGCAAAGTCATCCTAGCCAGCACCGGCTTCGCCATGGGTGCCCGACATCCTGAGCGACTGCTGGCGCAGGCGATCGAAGAGGCCCACCACAAGCTATACGGGCAAACCATTACCGCCGCCCTCTTTCTATTCAGCCCTCCGCTGTCCCCTGTGCATCCATCCATGTTGCAGGCACAGATGCGGCAGTTGGCGTGCCTGCAGATCGCAGCAGCGACTTTCCCCGGCGTTTTCACCGACACCGGCCAGGCATTGGGGAATCCCGCTTGCGCCGTGCTGCTACTCGCCTCACCCCTAGGGCTCAGCCGTAGTGGCCAGGAACCGGGCACACCACGTCTGCGCTGGGCACGTCCGGATCAGGCGACGCCGCGCTGGCTCGGCCAGTCCGCCGGGTTCGGCAGCGTGAGCAGTCGTACCGGGTGCTTCTGGCTGCATGCCAGTGCCCAGCACGGACCTGTAGAACTGTGTTTCCGGGGAATATCTGCGCAGCACTCTGCCTGGTCGGCAGGGCTGCGGCCCTTGAGTGCAACACTTCCTGTTACCCGTCAGGAAGGCAACCTGTTGCTGCAGCTGGAGCGTTATCTGGCCTTACCCATGCTGGCCCAGAACATCCCCTTCAGCATCCGCCAGGAGGCCCGCCTGCCCCTGGAACGTTTACTTGTCGGCGAAGTCAGGATAGACGCCCATCCAGATACGCCACCCAGCTTGCTGCACATCCGGGCTACCGATATCAATCGCAGCGGGCTCTGGCTGGAGCGGGCACTGGAGGAGGAATCCCGTGCGTTTCTTACCTTCCGCGACCCATCTTCTGCGGAGCGTGACACCCGCATTGCCTTGGAAACCCTGGCGACGAATGCGCCGTCTCCGGCTTTCGCCTGGATTTCCAGTTCTATCGGGCGGGATATTGCCTTCTTTGGCAATGAAGATCGTGACTTGTCCCTCTGGCGGGAACGGTTTCCACAACTCCCCACGCTAGGCGCTTATGGCATGGGCGAACTCCTGCCCACGCAGAAGTGCAGCCACCTTTCACGGTATAGTAAAGTCTATACGGTGTTTTCCGCCTGGAACGGGGTCAGTCAGCGAGCGTCCAGCCTGGATACCGCCTGATGTACCTCACCATGTGGAGGCGACAGATATGGTAAGGTTTTATGTAAGCTTTTGGCGCCAGGAAATCTCCATGAAACAAAAAACGTTCCGCTGCGGGCGATCACGTCACCTGGAATTCCGAGGCATAGGCACCGCGCTAAGCAGACAAAAATCGTTCGAACTGCAAACAGGAGTCCGGCAATCCCTGGCTCAGAGCCAATTCCGTCACCCCCTGGACCAGTCGCGTTGATCCGCAAACATACAGGTCCGGTAAAACCGCAAGGCTTCCCAGGTCATCGCACAAGGCTTCCATTACGCTGCCCCGATAATCCGCCCACTGGTTGCCAGGACGTGAAAGGCATATCTTAACCTGCAGTTGGGAAAGTTTATCCTGGATCTGGCGGATTTCCTCCCGACAGAAGAGTTCGTCTTCATATCTCGCGCCGAAATACAGACGTGCCGGAAGCATTTCTCCCCAATCCGCCATGCGGCGCAGCATCGACAGTAACGGTACGAGGCCGGTCCCGCCACCAACGAACCACCGTGGCTGCAGGCCGTTTTCTCTCAGGGTAAACGTTCCAAGTGGTCCACGTATGTTCAGGCGGTCGCCCACCAAGGCTGATTCCAGATAGGTAGAGAAGGCACCACCTGGTCGTAGCGTGATGAAAAATTCCAAGTCGCCATTCCAGTTGGTGTTGTTGGCTAGAGAATAAGCGCGACGCGCATCGCTACCCGGCACCTGGATTTCCATAAATTGCCCGGCTTCGAATTCCGCAGCTCCCCCTTGCGCATCGGGTTGCAGGCGTAACAAGAGTCGGCGTGTACCCGTAGCCACCATCGTGACTTCTATCACTTCGGCCTCGCGTTCCGGAATGCGCTCAAAACGGATGTAGTCGTAGTCATAGGGCGCCTCCAGAATCAGATCCGCTTGTGGGTAGGTACGGCACAGAAGAACATCGCCTCGTGCTTGCGCATTTTCTGGCAGGGCTTCCGTACTCACTTCTCCCAGGCGATAAGCACCTGCGGTGACCGTGGCCACGCAGGCTCCGCAGGTTCCTTTCCGGCATTGGGAAGGCAACAGGATACTTTCCCGCTCCGCAGCGGAGAGCAAATCTTCCGCCTCAGAACAGACGAAGGACACCCGTTGCCTATCACGGGTATGGATAGTGATATCGTAGTTGGTCATGGTGTGCTCATCCTTATGCTGCTTCGTCCGTTGCGGAACGAAGCAGCGATCCATTGTGCTATGCCGTATGCGTCAGAGCCGCCTGCAAATCCGCTGGTGCCTCGCCAATAAGATCGAGATCAAGATCGAAACGTGATTGGAGCTTCTGCACCAGAGTTGGTGTGAGGTAGGCAGGTAGGGTTGGCCCTAGCTTGATCCCCTTGATACCCAATGCCAGCAGGGAAAGATGAATGGCGGTAGCCTTTTGTTCAAACCAGGAGAGCATAATCGACAACGGCAGGTCATTGACCCCGCAATTGAACGCCTCGGCCAAGGCACCAGCTACCCGGATGGCGGAGTGGGCATCATTGCATTGGCCTATATCCAGCAGGCGGGGGATGCCACCAATATCTCCGAACTCATGCCTATTGAATCGATACTTGCCGCAACCCAAGGTCATTACTACTGAGTCCGCAGGGGCGTGGTCCGCTACCTCCGTGAAGTAGTTGCGCGCCGGAGAAACACCGTCGCAACCACCGACGAGGAAGAAGTGGCGAATGTCTCCGGACTTTACCGCATCTACGATTTTGTCAGCCACGCCCAAGAGGGTGTGATGTCCAAAACCGATGGTGATCCGTTGATCTTCCGCATCGGCAGCAAATCCCGGCAAGGCCTTGGCGGCCTGGATAACCGGAGTGAAATCCTCATCGTCAATATGGCGGACACCGGGCCAACCCACTGGGCCGAGGGTAAAAATGCGATTCCTATAACTTTTGCCTGGTTCGATGATGCAGTTGGAAGTCATGACGATGGGGCCAGGGAAGTCTGCAAATTCGCGCTGCTGATCCTGCCATGCGCCCCCTAGATTCCCTGCCAGATGAGGGTATGCCTTGAGGATGGGATAGGCGTTGGCCGGCAACATCTCACCATGGGTGTAAACATTTATCCCCTGATCCTTGGTCTGCTCCAGGATTTGCTTCAGATCATGGAGATCATGACCACTGACCAGGATTGCCTTCCCTTTGATCGGGGAGATGCGCACAGAGGTAATTTCCTGCGCCCCAAAGGTCTCGGTGTTGGCGGCGTCAAGTAATTCCATCACCTTCAGGTTCAAGCGACCAACTTCCAAGGATTTTTCCAACATTTCATCGATATCCATGGGATTGCTCGCCAAGTAATCCAGGATTTCCTCTGCCTGGGCGTCGACCTCGTCACTCTGGTAACCCAGGACGCGGGCGTGTTGAGCATAAGCGGCCACACCTTTCATGCCGTAGAGGATGAGAGCACGAGCACCGATCACATCTGATCCGAGATGATCTATCCCGGCGTTTATGCCGACGCCAGAGGCCTGGCGTAACAGTTGTTCCAGACCATCGGCGGGTTGAAAGGTGGCTGGACCGGACAGGATTTCAGGAGTCGTGCCCTGCACTCGCGCCGCTTCCTCGTACAATAATTTGATTCGCTCACGCCTTTTGGTGGCCTCCTGGATCAGGTGGACAAAACGTGTAGCAGTGAAGTTCACATTGGTTAGCGTGGTGAAAAGACCATAAAAAATGAAGTCGTCCGTATGCCTGTCGGCAACACCCATCGCCCGCGCCCGGCGCGCATACTGGGCAATGCCCTTAATAAGGTGCGTGAGAATATCCTGCAGATCGGCTGTGGTCTCGTCCTTGCCGCACGTTCCCGGCGCACTGGCACAACCTATTCCGGCGAGGGTACGTGTGGTTTGTTCACATTGATAGCAAAACATAATGGGCGTCTCCTGAAATTGTGGTGTGCGTCCGTAAAGGGTGCCTGTCGCGGTCAGGGTAATCCTTGACTTCGATCAAGGATTCAAGACCTATAGCGTCTGCGCACTGAGCTACCAGACAGCGGAATGGGCAAGGTGGTCAGGAGACATTCGATCCTTGTTGAGCATACCGCCCTCCAATTGCGTTGCCGCATTTGTTTTATGAATGTTAATATGCGTTAATACTTTTATTTGTCTGTGATACGGACGTGGGTGGATATCCACCGATCAAGGCTGTGGTTTTTACATCCAATAGCCCCGAAAATGAAAGGAAACCACATGAAAGTGCTGATAATTTTCAACCGTGAGCCTTATGACAACACTGACGTGACTTGGAATGGTTTGCGTCTTGCCGGAAAACTCTTGGAGGCGGGCCAAGAAGCTAAGAGTGTTCCTGATGAATGATTCCGTCGACATGGCTCGTGATGTCTGCAAAGCGCCAGAAGGATACGACCAGGATTTGTCCAAGATGCTCAAGGAGCTCATTGCACAAGGCGCTTTGGTCAAAGTGTGTGGAACGTGTATGACCCGTTGTGGCATCTACAAGAATCATCCCTATTTTGAGGGAGCAGAAAGGTCCACGATGCCAGAATTAGCGGATTGGGTCACCGATAGTGACAGGGTCATTACATTTTAGCGGCTAACAATGCGTTGCGCAAAAGCGTCTAAAATTGACCTCAGTAGAGCGTTTAAGCAGGATGGCAACAAAAAAACCCAGGCACGATACTCAGACCTTTAACTTATTATGGTGCGCAGTACTGGAGTCGAACCAGTGACCTTCGGCTTCGGAGGAGTTTGGTTTAGTGACCTAAAGTGCTGTTATTTCTCACTTTACAACAAAATCAACAACGTGTGACATCCCTCGCAGTGTACATTTTAGCCTCCGTAACCCCCTGATTACACGAAATACGCACTTTTCCGACCCGCTCTGGTGTATTTGCTGGTGTATTCTCTCGACCATCCAAGACACCCAGACGACCAACAATGTATTCGGAAGACACTCGTCTGTTGGGGAGATGCGCAAGGAAAGGTCGCCTGCACACCCGCCGCAGCATATTAGTGACAAGTCACGTAAACGCTATCCACACCTACGTCTGTGTCTCATATCTCGACTTGCAGTTCTCTGCTGCTTCACCCCCCGTCCTTCGCTCGCGCCTGTACCCCCTTGGCTAGCAATGCCAGCGCCAGCGAAAAGCTGCTGGCACAGGCATTGACGTTGCCAACCTCGCCAAGGCGAGGCAAGGAGGGGATATCGGCGCTGAAGTGAGAGCGAAGGAACGGCGGGACCCAAAGAGCATGCAGAAAGACTGACGCAGACGAGATATGTGCTTGCTTTTGGCATGCACCACCTGCGCGTTAATGACAGAATGTGCTCATACTAGAGAGTGAGAGCTTCAGTCACAACTTCCCAAAGAGCATTCAGATTAAAGGCATCTCACTGGCACTCTCAAGTGGAGCAGCAGTGGAGCACCTTGGAGCAGCAGTGGAGCAGTGAGGGTGCTCCAAGAATAATGCTAGAGTCTTTAGTGGATTCTGGACTATTTGTATATCCTTGGAGCATAAGCTGTGCTCCAAGGACAGTGCTACAAACTTCAACGAATAATGGACCATTATAAAGCCTTGGAGCAGCATTTCTCACAGTGACACACCTATACAGTAATAAAAATAAACATAACGTGATGTGATGTGAGGACAAGGATAACGATATTAATTTTTCACCATTATACGTATCTCTTATTAGTACATTATTAATATATGAGTGTATATATGTAAAGAAAGACGTGAAAACTCTAGCATTATTCTTGGAGCACCCTCACTGCTCCACTGAATTTCAAAATATGAGTAATCTGCTGAAGACTCTAGCACTATCCTTGGAGCACCCTCACTGCTCCACTGAATTTCAAAATATGAGTAATCTGCTGAAGACTCTAGCACTATCCTTGGAGCACCCCCACTGCTCCAATAAAGGTGCTACAAACTTCTAGTAAACAGCAAACTGTAGAAATAGCAGTGGAGCAGCTTGGAGCAGTGCTCTCACAAGCGTGGGTAACACAAGAAAACAGAGGAAGAAAGAGGAGCCATCGGCTCCTTTCCTGTCTGTTTCTTTTTCTGTGCCACTCACTATAAAGAGGCACATGGCTGAATGTGAGAATAAGTAAAAAATAATTTTCATCTACATTATGCTAATATTCAGAATATGTCTAATCGTTGTAGCACATTATCAATATAATAGGACTGCATTTATATGTCGAATCATGTAGTATTATACTTGCTATTTAAAATACATTATTGTAATCTCTTACATGTAAGAAGTAAACAACATGAGGAGGATTTATGACTTACGCAAATCGAAAGGCTCATAACAAGATGGAAAGGGATATCATGGATAAGGTCTGCACAAGACGCGTAACTGCACGAGGACACTCAGCATGTGCATTATTGGCGATGACCCACCTAAATGTGGCACTGAATAATAAAGGAGAAGCGACATGGCACTAAGCAAAACAGCAGCAATAAAGGTAGCAACAAGTAAAGTCAGCAAAGTCGAGCATCTAGGCTGGAACTGGGTAGTAAGTGGTCCAAAGCATTGTATGGAACTCAGTGACTCACTTACTAGCTATAGAGAGGCAACATGGGCGAGGAAGAAGTGGATAGCAGAAATAGCTCTTAATCTTATGGGCTATGATTTGCGCTCTGGCGACGAAGCGGATAACGAAATGGGGAGAAAATTGGAAAATTTATATCCCCAATTTGACTGGACTGTGTCCAACATTGTAGACGATATTATCTAAGTTAATAAGCGCACAAGACAGACTAACACTAAAGGAGAGAATCATGGAGACAGTAAAAATACCAATCAGTGCAATCCTCATACCATACTATGACGACATACGTGCAAAGAAGAGTGCAGGCTGGAGTTGGAAAATGATTATTGCTGCGCTAAAGCAGGACATAGAAGTAACTGAAGACATGGCGGAGCGCCTGACGCCACGTCTTATGCCTTCAATGTATGGTCAGCTGCGACCACATAATGTGCCTGAAGAGCGCAAGAGGGTACTGCCTGAGATTATAAAGTACAAAGAGTAGGCGAACAAAGAGCGCATGTGGGATGCGCTCTGAAAGTTGCAGCAACATATAAGGAGGACATGCAACATGAATACATTACAAAATTCCAGAACAGATGTCAACTATGATGATATAACTAATTATCTCACTGATAATCATATATCACCAGCATCTGTTGATAACTATCAGCTCGATCCAGTCAGCCACTCACTGCTAGATGCACTGGGTGCAAATCACGCTATAAAAGGCACGATTGTCTCCATATTCTATAAAGACCTAGATAGAAACCCAATATTAGAAGATGGTCTGGCTTATCGCCGCATAAGACTTAGTGAGAGCGATGTAGCCGCAGAACAACCTAAATACCTATCACCAGCCGGATCGTCTAACCATATCTACATACCTATGCTCTTCAAGAAGGTGTACGACAACTCAGGCAAGAAGACGATATACATAACAGAGGGTGAGAAGAAAGCTGACGTTGCATGTGCCAGCGGGATACCATGCTTAGCACTAGCAGGCATATATTCATGGGTAGATAGTGAGTCTAAGGGCACTAACGATAAACACATTATGCCTGAGTTGCTATATCTCATAAAAATATTGGCAGTGGATACTGCTATTGTGATCTACGACAGTGATGGCGACATCATCACCAAAGATGAGCTAACAGCAGCAGAGCGCAAGATGCTGAAGATTGAGACTCTATCGAGTGGAAAGTATGTCAAGAACACGCAGGTACGCAAAGCGGCATCTGCACTGGCTACAACCATCGCAAAAGATACCAAGGTCAAAGTGGCTTATGGCTTTTGTAAGCATATCATCACAGAGAAAATTAATGGAAATGTAAAACATCTGAAAATCTTTGTGAAAAACGGACTGGATGACTGGCTCATAAAAGATAGGAAAGAGGTTATAAGTTTCCTCCAGTTTCTCGAAACTAAAGCTGAACTACCAGCGATAGCCAAAGAGCATGTGAGTGTTCCCATTGGATATGAACATCAAGACACTGATGATATTCTTCTAGTATACAGACGGGATCTAGACTCAATTAACAAAGCTAAAAGCACATCGCTAAGAACTGCGCAGGCACTTAGAACACTAATAGGCGAAGATATAGAGAAGTATCGCATATTCAGTGAAGATGGTGCACATAAGTTTGATGTTACAAAAGCACATGGGGAGATTTACAAAGCATGTATGGAAGCGGGTCATATGAGTGCAAGCAAACTTAATAGAGAAGGAGGATTGTGGAGAACTGCTGATAACTCTATTGTACTCAATACTTCGACATCGCTGTATAAATTAGAGGGTAAAGACTTATACAAGATCGATAGAGTGATTGAGGGAACGAAAGAAGTCTATCCGCGTCCGTGTGATTCCTATATGGACTCGCTGGCAGAGCTAGCAGAATACCCATATCCAGCTAAAAATGATTTAGGGCATGCTGTGACTCGCATCGTTGACAATCTAAAAGCGTTTAACTATCAAACAGGCTCTGACTTTACCCCCTATATGATATTATCGTGGATAGCATCACAGGTATATTGTGGATTAGTTAGTACTCGTCCACATATTTATATTAGCGGAGAGATGGGGTCAGGCAAAAGCCATCTACTAGCGTATGCTGCACATCTGCTCAAGGGGAATGCATTATATATACAAAACACTAGTAATACGACGCTTGCGGGACTTAATAATGCACAAGCTGATAATGCCACTACATGCATTCTTGATGAAGTCGAGTTGACAGAATCGGACAGGAATCGCGGAGTAGAGAGTAAGGTATCCAATTTTGTAGAACTCATCAAAGCTGCGTATAGTCTTAACGGACTAGGTTTTAATGCACTAAAAGGCACACAAGATGGCGGCTATAGAGATACTGGGGCGCGAGCAGGATTTATGTTTGCAAGTCTAGTGAAAGGTAAAATCGATAGGGCAGCAGAAAGTCGTATAATCACTGTGCCTGTTGATAATCGACCCGCTGACGCAAAAGATGTGGCTTTAGAGCCTGGACTTGAAGATGGAAAAATTATTAGAAGGTTCATGCTTAGTGAGAGTGTCTATGAAGAGTTTATGGCTGCACAAAAAGACATATATAAAGGCATTAAAGAGTGTCGGACAACCATAACAGAGCGTGACGCTACTACGCTAAGTTACATCTCCGCTGCAACAGTGCCATTACTTAATGTTTTTGCTACTAGCACTAATATGTCAAAGACTGACTTAATAAAAGGTGCAGTAGCTAACATGCTTATTATTTTTGACGCAGCATCTCAGCATACTGATATGAGGCATGAGGGTCACAAGTCACTAGACATTTTAAGAACATTGAATATAACAGTACAGCGCCGCGCCGAATACTCTACTGTTAAGGTAGAAGAAACTCTGATAGAGGTAGTCAGAAGTGCTATCACAAATGATGTGGAAGCCATTGATGCCTTGGCACTGCATAGTATGTACATACATAAAGATTCAGAAGGCACTTATAGTTTGTGCCTTACTAATGCCGCCAACACAAATATACTTAAAAAGTCACATATTGACATTGAGCAAATCAAGCTTATAAAAGAAGTGCGTGGTAACTATCAAAATAATGGAACTATATGGTACAAAAAGTCGAGGCTCAGAGTTCAGTGCTTTATTCCCATGAGTTTGCTTGAGAATGAGGACTGAGACTAAATATAAAAAGGAGGAAGAAAACTATGGAACATAAGAAAACTTTATCAATTACTAGTGAGCAGATAGAAAAAGGGCTCACGGACGAAAAAATGGATGTGCGCGCGATGTGGGCAGCAATAATGGACTGGACTCCTACTCCTGCGCAGGTGGAAAGAGGACTTACAGATGAAGATTTCTTAGTCCGTCTAGTCTGGGCGGAGCGTACAGACTTCATCCCTACTCCCGAACAAGTGGAAAGAGGACTTACGGATAAAGCCGCAATGGTGCGAGTAGCATGGACAGAACGCAAGGACTTCACACCTACCACAGAGCAGGTGGAGAGAGGACTCACGGATAGAACGTCTACTATTCGAAGAATATGGACAGAGCGCACAGACTACACTCCTACTTCAGAGCAAATAGAAAGAGGACTCAATGATGGGGATAGAGGCATACAAGAGCGCTGGAAGAATAAGGTTAAAGAGCTTAATAGTAACATGCTAAAAAATGACTTCGCATTTTTTGATGAGCATGACCAGAACTTTAGTATATAACCCAGAGGAGATAACAAACTATGAACGCAACACCCGAAGAAGTAGAAAGAGGACTTACAGATGCCAATGAGGCTGTACGATGTACGATGGCAAAGCGCATGGATTTTATACCTACTCCTGAGCAAATAGAAAGAGGACTTACGGATGAGAGCTGTGTTGTGCGATATAAATGGGCAGAACGTACGGATTACACACCTACTCCTGAGCAAATAGAAAGAGGACTTGTAGATGAAGTCTGGCTGGTGCGAATGATTTGTGCGACGCGAACGGACTTCACACCTACTCCTGAACAAATAGAAAGAGGACTTACGGATCAGAACGTGATGGTGCGTGAACGCTGGATAGAGCGAACAGACTTCACACCAACCACGGAGCAAGTGGAAAGAGTACTCACGGATGAGGAATGCGACGTGGTCGTGAAGAAGTTGTGGCTGGTCAGAGCTAAAGAGCTAGCTAGCGCATTATTAAACGATGAGATAGACGATTTTGATGATAGTAGCATTCTATAAGGAGAAAGACATGAAAGTAGAGAGAAAGCGTCGTAAGCAGTCACAGGATATGATCGAGAGAAGATTTATCGACA
Organism: Acidithiobacillus ferrivorans; assembly: GCA_018853935.1. Taxonomy (GTDB): domain Bacteria; phylum Pseudomonadota; class Gammaproteobacteria; order Acidithiobacillales; family Acidithiobacillaceae; genus Acidithiobacillus; species Acidithiobacillus ferrivorans. The sequence goes on along the minus strand of JAAOMR010000075.1, from coordinate 1,096 downwards.
AAAAATGGGAAGTTAGAGCTACACTAGCAGGACGCAAGGACTGGACTCCAACTTTAGATCAATTCAGAAAAGGTTTGACAGATGAGCACTATCTCGTAAGAGAAGCGTGGATCTATCGTAATGACTTGCCAATCGCGCAAGAATTCATCGAAATAGGTCTCACAGATGAGTGGGAACATAATCGACTTAAGATGACAGAAATCCTTCGTCAGCGTCTGCTATATAATATGCATACTACTCCAACACTAGAGCAGATTGTGAGGGGTCTTGCGGATGAAAACAAGACAATGCAACATATGTGGGCAGAGCAAGAAAGAAACTGGATAGAGCTGGAAGGTACACCAACTCATGAGCAGATAGAAAAGGGGCTCACAGATGCGGATGAAAGAGTATGTAATGTCTGGATGAGCATAGCTAGACGTCAGCTATGCACGGCTTTTGATGACAACGATAACTCTACTTTTTTATCCATATAATGAGCTGCACATTAATCCTAGTTGTACCACATATGCTTATATGGCACTGCGATACAAATCTTAGTCGTCCCTCTGCAATATGCGTCTGCGCGACCAGACCTAGATGGCACCATTAATATTGATCCTGCATGTCCAGGAAGAGTTTGCTCATACACTCCGGCAGGCAATATGTGACCAGTATAAGCTGCCGCAAAATACATAAGACCAGCTCCAATAAACCCTGCAAGCATCAATGTACCTATAATAGCGAAGTAGCTAGCAGCCAGTTTAAATGTACCACTATCCCTGACAGCCTTTCTAGCAGCTGATAGCGCCGCGTCAGACCACTCCGCAATAATCTCATCACGTCGCTGTTTTACAGCACCCTCCAGTGCCGTCCCAACATTTCCGACTTTACTATTTATGCTCTCAACACCCACATTTATAGTATTCCTGACAGAGTCAGTCACTGCACCCATTGTTGTGCCTATCGCTATCACAGCTTTCTTACTCGCTTCTAGCAGCCTGTCGGACTTTCACGGGCCAGCCTATTGATGTATAATTATTTATAATTCAATATGATGAGTGAACGATGGCCCACTTTATCGACCCCGACCGCAAGACCAGTTATCTCCTGCCTC
>JAAOMR010000749.1 GCA_018853935.1 Acidithiobacillus ferrivorans | reverse complement strand
GAGGCAGGAGATAACTGGTCTTGCGGTCGGGGTCGATAAAGTGGGCCATCGTTCACTCATCATATTGAATTATAAATAATTATACATCAATAGGCTGGCCCGTGAAAGTCCGACAGGCTGCTAGTAATATCCGATCGCACCTTCAGCATAACTCACCTCCCAAAACGCCCACCTACATGTACGCACGAATCCAAACCATCCCCCACCCCACCACAAGGTGAGGCGTGCACTCACGCCGAATGTGCTCGGACCGCATCTACTCTAAAGTTTTACCACTTAGGAATCGTAATTAGTCTATCTGTAACATTTTGCAACTTTCTTGAATGCCAACATTCTGATGACATCGCTCAGATGCTGTGGCCGCTGCGTTGTCCCGCATGATCTTCACCGCCTGCCCCAGGCCTTCCTGAAAGCGGTGACTATGCCCATGCAACTGGCCGAGCAGGCGGGCGATGAACTTTCTCACGTGTTCCTTTCCGCAATCCATGCCTCCAGATCCGAAAAAATGGTCACCTGTTGCCAGGCGAAGGCCCACAAAACGGTGGGGCTCCCCGGTATTTGTCGTTGGTTGACAAACGTTGCTGCCAAATTCAAGGAATCACCACATTCCGGTCGCGGAAGCATCGCCCAAAACAACTGCCCTAAGAACGGCAAGCCTGCACCCTGCGCCGGGTTGATTGATGTGCCTGGGATATCCGCGATGAAGGCTGCGCCACCCATGCTGATATCCACCAACCGGACAAAAATCGATGGAGCGCTTTCATGCACTTCGCGCAATCCCACCTTGATGGGCGGATTGACGGTATACTGATGATAAGTTCGTTGTTGCGACCAATATACCGGCCCTGGATTCACAGTAATTGACTGGTTGCCAACATTAATTGTCTTACCCAAAAAACCGGCGTGAAAAACACCATCACGCCCAATCACCAGAACATCTCGGCCAATCAGGCTTTTCCGATCCAGAGAAAAATCCTTTGGTATGGCGCCAGTTGCGGGGTATACCCATTGTGGGATGGTCAGATGCACTGTTCCACTCGGGTCCAGTACCGTCATCAGCACGCCGAAGTCCCGATCGGGCTGGCATTCCAGGACGACTGTCAACAATCGAGACTCTGAGAGCCAGTTTGCCAAAATGCGGGCAGGTTCGCGGACCATCTCCCAGCGGCTGAAAAGTCGTTGAGCTTGAACAGCGAGTGGTGGGGCGTCAGTCGTCAAAGTATCAGCGGGGCACAGGTCTACGCTATCCGTCGGGTGCGCGGTTGGTGCCGCACCGTTGTCAGGTGTCCATTCCAATATCTGCACTTTATCCCAATCTACCATCGGTATTCCGTCCTTGGATTCGACCATTAAAGTATAGGCGGCAATCTCGGAACAGGTGGCTCGATCCAGGGCATCGTCGGCGCGCTTGAGCATCGAATGCAGATCGGTGCTGACTTAAGGTGACCATGTAGCATTAATTACCGTAAGGTTGCCACTAAATTATTGCATTACTGCGTTAACTCACCCGCTTTAGCCGGGGGTATCTCAGTAACCATTACTTCCCTTATGGCGCGGTACCCGCTAATTAACAGTCTTCTACTGGAATACTCACAGGTGTCCATCCCGGCTTTGCCCAGTCATGCCCAGCAGTTCAGCCAACAGCATGCGATTCTCTAAATCCAGCAGACATCCCTGATGGACGGCCCCCTCAGTATCTCCCGCATCCAGAAGAGATTTGGCGGCACGGGCGAATTGGTGAATTCGTTGATGGATTGCATCATAACTATCTGCTATGGATATTATCCAGGCTGCTGCTTGAGCATCACCAATGCCTCAATTAAAGGTAATGACATGCCAGTAGCCTTGGACACGCGATTAAGCCCGTGACCAGAAAACCCAACAGGGCGGACCGTATGCACTATAGTTGGGCGTCCCATGTGGCATTTTGACCGTAGTTGGTCACAAACGTGACGTTTTTCACATAGAAACGCACAAGTGTGCCATTTTTAAGGATGGCCACCTTTCACAGGCAATAACCGTACCTGGCAATGCATTTTAAATGGGTCGATTGAACGAGAACAAGCCCAATACGCCCAGCACCTGGATTGATCTGGACGATGCCCCTGAGTGAGAAGCAGCTTGACACCCTGTTACCCAGCCCATAAAATTTTCAGAACATGAGCAGGTGCGCAGATTGGCTTGATTATTGCCTCAATGCCTATGCGCGCAAGCGCGATCCCCCACCTAATGAAGGAGCCTACAAATGAGCGAACAGACGCTGCCCTGGGACGAAGACGCACTGCAACGCCTGGAGAAGATGCCATCTTTCGTGCGCAACATGGCCAAGGCCAAAATCGAGAAGGCCGCCAAGGAAGCCAGCGAAACGAAAGTCACCGCCGCGTTTCTCGATGCCAACAAAGGGAAAATGATGGGTTAGCGTCAGTTCGAGCGTCGCCGGGTAAACCTGAAACTATTCAATCAAAAGAAACGCGGCCCCCTTGCTTAGGGTTTGAGGCGACAGGAACGAAAGTGCTTGCCGAGCAGCATGAGGAATTGGACGGTCTGTTGGGTTTCCGGTTGTTTCATGAGGTCCCAGAGTCCGCTGATACCACCCTTGGGCACGGGGGTGGTGGCCGCTTCTTCAGTAGCCCCGGCCAGACTGCGGAGGAAATCGGTCAGGATGTGCTCCTGATCCATCTTTTCCGCCACAGCTAACAGCCGGTCCATGAGACCGGTACGGGTAGCGCGGTCGAGCAGACACATGACGTCGCTGGCCATGCCCGCCATCCTAGTCACCATTTCGTCGCTCATGGAGTCCTGCGCGGCACCAACCATGCGCGCCAGATGCACGATACGCTCAAGGTCACCATTTTCCACCAGTGCGGAGAGGGTGGGCAGGGCATGGACGATCTGGCTGCGGTTGACCCGGTCCAGTAAATCAAGTCCGTCGCTGGCCAGGCCCGCCAACCGCCCGACTATTTCATCGCTCATCGAGTCTTGAGCGGCCCCGGCAAGTCGCGCCAAGTGCACAATACGTTCCAGATCGCCGTTTTCTACCAGGCGCGCCAAGGCCTCCTGGGCTTTGGATAGCGCTTCTTCGTGGGTGGCTTCTGATATTATGGCAGCCATAGATCACCTCCTTTAGAGTAAGCCACGGGCACTGGCCCAATAGAGCTTGTTGTAGGCCATCTTAAAGGCATGGACCGCACCGGTTGGTGCCTTGGGCTGCGGGGGATTTTGGTAATCAAACATGGCGTAGGTAGCACGATCCTTGCCCGCTTCAATGAAGCAAAATACCTTGCCGTCGTAACTACGCACCGGTCGCCCTATCTTGATCATTGCCGCGACATTTTCTGCTGCCGTCTCCGCCTCAAAATGGGCCGTCGAGCCAGCCTTGCTGATAGGCAGGTTGGTGGTGTCGCCCAAGATAATGACGTTTTTGCCTTGTTCACCTTCCATGTGCAGGGAGGAGCGATTGGTGGGTATCCAGCCGTTTTCGCCCAGACCATTTTTTTCGATGACTTCCTGACCCTTGTGCGGCGGCACCGCCACCAGCAGGTCATACTTGACGGCACCACCTTCTTCACTGAGCACTTCGGCATTCTTGCCGTCAACTTCCTTCATATTGAAGAGCGTTTCGTACTTGATCCCCATACGGTCAAACTCCGGTGCCGCCCATTTCGCCACATTTTCCAGGCTATGGACCCGACCGATGGGATAGGTGTAGTAGAACTCGGTTTTATCCAGCAGGCCACGATCCTTAATGAAATCATGCATGGCGAAGGTGAGTTCCAGCGGAATCATCGGACACTTGTGCGGCAGACCGACGGTGACGACGATGCGCCCGCCCTTGAAGTCCGAGAGTTGCTTGAAGAACTCCACAGCATTCTCAGCGG
>JAAOMR010000748.1 GCA_018853935.1 Acidithiobacillus ferrivorans | reverse complement strand
CCAGAGTGCTCAGGCCGAGACCTATTGCTCCGCTGATCACAAAGGCGCGATTTCGCGTGCGGCGGCGCAGAGGGGTGTCCATAATGCCAAGGTATTGCTGATTCTGCAGGTGTCGCTCTTCCGGAATGACTTTTTTTACGGGCAAGGGGTGAATCACCACATCAATGCTACGCTCACTGTTCAAGAGATGCGCCGTCAACGAACCGGGCCACCACCAGAGGAATTTGCGCAAGCCCTGCGTTTGGCCGAGCACAACCTGGGTGACATCGCGTAATCGTGCATAGGCCATAATCTCGGCACCGACGTTTACTCCGGTCAGGCGTGCGGTCTCAGCCCCCAAGCTTTCCGCAAGATGTAGGTGGTTCCATATCCATGCCTGGGTCTGCGCTTTCTGCAGCAGTCCGCGCGGGGTGTCCACATGAATCACCAGCCAGTCGGCCCGTTGAGCGGTCGCCAGGTGATAAGCCGCGCGCACCAGATGCTCATCTTCCGGGCGGCCACTCACGGCTACCAGCAAACGATCCC
>JAAOMR010000747.1 GCA_018853935.1 Acidithiobacillus ferrivorans | reverse complement strand
GGGGGTATCGTGGATGGGGGTGCTCCTGCTGCTGACGGGTATTTATCTGTTCGTCTGGTGGATGACACGGGGCTTGCCAGTAGACTTGAAGTATCGGCATGTCTGTACGGACACGCTCTGGTTTATGGGTATGATAGCCGTGTTGCTGAACGTCATGACCATTTTCAATCCGCAGGGTGTCAATCCTGCCGGTGTGCCGAAAGGCTGGGTCGGTATGAACCTGCATCTGGGGCCGATCACGGGGAATAT
>JAAOMR010000746.1 GCA_018853935.1 Acidithiobacillus ferrivorans | reverse complement strand
ATCGGTCGGGATCAAAAAGCGGTACGGTCGACGCAACGATTTCCGGAGCGTCATCCAGTTGGTTCCCGGTAAAGTGCTCCCATAAATAAGCCGCAATACGCAAGGGGGCGCTGTTTGGTTTCCTGTAAACGGCCTGGCTTAAACTGTCGGCAGTAATATGCGACATCATTTCGGACAACACCTGCAGGTTGACGCCTTCATGCTTGAGAGCGAACAGGAGATGATCCAGTCCTACAACGGGGTCATGCGGATCTCCGTAGCCAGGTGCAACGCTCGGGGGCACCAGCAATTCATTATTTCGCATGGTGATTCGCGTCACTGAGGCACGTTTTGCCGGACATGTGACGGGGAATGCTGACAGGCGCCAGCGATCCCGCAAAAATGCATAACCGACCAGATCGTCCATATTTTTTTCAACCGTTAAAGATTTTTCTCAGGATAGCACAATTTGCACAGATTTTCCTCAGCCGGATCGTGCGGTTTGCCTCCTCCCCACGACCGGTCGGTCCTGGTTCGCATCTACCGAAATATCAGCCTGCCCAGAAGTTTAGGGCTTGACCGCCCACCAAAGTGATGTCCGAAAGCTTTCCGCCGCGATCCTGTACCGTTCGGGACAGGATCAAAACAGTGTCGTCAATAGAAATCTGGATCTCCTGCGC
>JAAOMR010000745.1 GCA_018853935.1 Acidithiobacillus ferrivorans | reverse complement strand
TCCTGTCGGTCGCCTTATGGGGTTTACTACTGTCCGCAACCTGGATGGCTTCCAGCCCCGTTGCTACTGCACAAGTAAATTTTGCGTTCTCCGTCGGAGACGGAGTCAATGCGTATTACCTGCCCAACGCCTCCAGTTTTGTGTACACGTACGACGGTTACTACTACGACTGGGCGGGCAATAGCTGGTTATATGGCATGGATTACTACGGTCCCTGGTATCCATTGCCCGTGGCGAGTTTCTTGCCGTT
>JAAOMR010000744.1 GCA_018853935.1 Acidithiobacillus ferrivorans | reverse complement strand
CCAGTCCTGATGCAGCGATACCAATGCCCGCTCCAGCAAAAAAAAGCCCCGTCGCCACCCTACGAAGAGTCTGATGGGCATGATAACGCGCCGCCACGAGCGCCCCGCCACAGGCGAAAACCCAGGCAGCACCGATACCCGCCAGAAGCCGAGTAGACGTTAACCACAGCAAGTCGGATCGCAGCCCGGTCGCCAGTACCGCCACGATCGTCAACAGCAGTCCTGTAATGAACAACTGGCTCGGACGGATTTTCCGGAGCAGAAAATAGGCAGATACCGCGCCGACGACATAACCAAGTGCGTTTGCCGTGTTGAGTGAACCTGCAGCAACATAATTCCAGCTCAGGCTCTCCCGCATGGCGGGAAGGAGGAGAGCATAGGCAAATCGCGCCAACCCCACGCTCACCGCCACCCCCAATCCCAGTCCAAAAGCCGGTAAAAGCGATAGATTACTGCGTATTATTGTGGCGTTAATGCTCACAATCGTACTCCTTTTGCGGATGAAGACTACCTGAGCATTTGATGGGAATGTCCCTGATTTATCCTTGAGGCACCTACAAGCCAAGCGCACTCAAACCTGGGTGATCATCGGGTCTTCTGCCCAGCGGCCAGTGGTATTGCCGCTCACTCCCCCGGATAGGCAGATCATTGATGCTGGCCAATCGGCGTTGCATCAATCCCATTTCATTGAACTCCCATAACTCATTGCCATAGCTGCGGTACCAGTGACCAGAATCGTCGTGCCACTCATAGGCGAATCGCACGGCCATCCGATGGTCACGAAAACCCCAGAGCTCCTTGATCAGGCGATAGTCCAGTTCCCTGACCCACTTGCGCTCCAGGCAGGCTTTGATCGCCTCCCGCCCCACCGGAAACTCTGTGCGATTACGCCAGACCGTATCTTGGGTATAGGCTTGAACGACCCGTTCAGGATCGCGAGTATTCCAAAGGTCCTCGGCCATCCGCACTTTCAGTAAGGCAGATTCTTCTGAAAATGGGGGAGTCAGCGTATTGCTTTGCATGGTGGG
>JAAOMR010000743.1 GCA_018853935.1 Acidithiobacillus ferrivorans | reverse complement strand
TTTATCCCGATAGCCCATGATATACATGTCCGCCAGCGTCCGGACGGCAAGGGACCGCCCGCAACCGGGCATCCCTCCGTCCACCAGAAAGGTCTTAATGTCAGGCGTCGCCATCACCGACCTCCTCTTCTCCCCGTTCCGCAACACCACGGTCTTCCGCATCCAGATCTGGGAAGATCGGCGCGAGTGCGGCATGAGATGCTTGCAGCCAGCGCCGCAGGGCGTGGGTGTGGTACACGCCGAATCCGT
>JAAOMR010000742.1 GCA_018853935.1 Acidithiobacillus ferrivorans | reverse complement strand
GCCGCATCGTTAGCTGTCAGGTTGCCCGAGTCGGTGACGGTAGAGTCAAAAAAACTGATCTGCCCGGAGTTGGCTGCTCCCAGGGTCAGGGATGCCAAGGGGATGTTATTGACTGCGGAGCCGCCAGAACTGTTCGTCGCGTTTCCATATAGGACGCCGCCGCTTTCAAATTCACCGAAGCCCAGATTGCCTGCGGCGTTATCCGCAAGGCCCCCGCTGATGGGATCGACACCGGATAAATACACGTTGGTGGCATAGCTCCCTGTATTCCGTACAGTGAGCACGTTCAAATTCCCTACCTGGTTACTGCTATTGGTGATGTTTAGATTGCCCGCCTGGACAGTCAGTGTTCCATTTTGCAGGAGATTCACGCCGTAGGGATCTATCCACACGGTACCCGTGCCCAGGCTGCCCGCATCGTAGGTATCAACG
>JAAOMR010000741.1 GCA_018853935.1 Acidithiobacillus ferrivorans | reverse complement strand
GGAGTACCAGATTGCGGGCCTGATAGATGCTGGTGCCCCCTTTGAAGAGGACGTAGACATAGGAGTCCCCGAACATGGAGTAGCCGCGCACGGCTTGGGCACCGGGTACCTCCTGCAGGGTGGTTTCCAGAGGATAGGTGACCTGGTCCTGAATGATTTGCGGCGCCTGGCCAGGGTAGGAGGTCTTAACGATGACCTGGGTGGGCGAAATGTCGGGGAGTGCTTCCAGGGGGATGTTGATCACCGCCAGCGTACCGCCGACGATCAATACCAGGACGGCGATCACGACCAGCAAACGGTTTTCCATACACCAACGCATGATCGCTCTAATCA
>JAAOMR010000740.1 GCA_018853935.1 Acidithiobacillus ferrivorans | reverse complement strand
GTATGAAAGTCAAAGTCCGTAGCCCGGTCGAAACTCAGCCCGCGCTCATGCATGTTGCGTTCATTCTTGGCGGGATCATAGGTGATATCCATAGCCTTATTGTATGCACAATAGACGTTTCGGTCCACGCCAAGGTGGTCCCGCGCTCATCCTTCATGGTCTGCGCCAGGGTAAAACGGGTGGCACCTTCCACCATAGCAGCAGCACCCCGATCCAGATCAGGATATAGATCGTGGTGAAAAAAAACATGGGCAGATGCCAGAACAGAAGATGATTGATCCAGGTCTGGATCAGGGGGAGACGATAGCCTTGCCGCCCTGCCGCTTCCTGCAGTTCGCTCTGCCAGATGGTGAGAAAGCAGAGGCTGCCCAGCAACGCCTGCACGGCCACCACCAGGAGCGCCGCGAGGTGGAGGGCCCGCCACCAGAAGATGCGGACCCACTGCCAACCCCGCCAGGCACCCAGCGGGATGGCGATCAGGCCAAAGACGTTAAACGCGATGATGAGGATATGAAAAGCCAGAATCGCCTGGGCCAGCCAAAGTTCGCTTTGCATGTCCGTCTCCTGCCGGGCCACGACAGGGGCATCCGGCCTGGTTACGATAGAGGATTATGCGTTTCC
>JAAOMR010000074.1 GCA_018853935.1 Acidithiobacillus ferrivorans | reverse complement strand
CGCGTCTCCGGCAGCATCGGCATTACCCTTTATCCCCTGGATGACAACGATTCTCGCACCCTGATACAACACGCCGATATGGCACTCTATGCCGCCAAGGATGCAGGTCGAGATCGATGGCACATGCATACTTTGGCCCTGGATGAAGCCGTGAAGGCGGATGCGGAGATGCGCACCATGCTGGAACAGGCATTGAAAGACAATACCCTGATCCTGCACTACCAGCCCATTGTCTCCAGTGCCGGAGAGGTCATGGGTGTGGAAGCCCTCATCCGTCTGCAGCACCCGGAGAAAGGCTTGCTCCCTCCTGCGGCCTTTTTCTCGGCGCTGGATCATCCCCGGCTCGCGCGTCCCGTCGGTCGCTTCGTTCTGGAAACGGCACTACGACAAGGCGCCATCTGGCAAGCGGCTGGATTGTCATTGCGCATATCTGTGAATATCAGTACCCGCCACCTACTGGATGCCCGCTTCCTGGACGATCTGCGGGAAGCCATGGCCAACAACCCTGGCATGCCGCCAAACCAGCTAGAGATTGAGATCACCGAATCGGCACCTTTGAGCGATATGGCAGGTGCACAGCTGCAGCTGCGCATCTGCAACCAATTGGGTGTACATGTCGCTCTGGACGATTTCGGTACTGGAAACGCATCGTTAACCTACCTCCAGCAGCTCCACGCGCAATCCATTAAGATCGACCAGAGCTTTGTACGTGACATCATCAATGACCCCAAGGATCTGGCCATCGTCGCCGCAGTAATCACCGCCAGTCGCATGCTGGGGATTAGAGTGATTGCCGAGGGCGTGGAAACAGCGGAGCACGCAACCCTACTCACCAAAATGGGTTGCAGCCATCTGCAAGGATACTTCTTTTCCATGCCGCTCTCACCTGATTCTATTCCCGCCTGGGTCACGGGTTATCGCCCAACCGCTCGAAGCGAAGATGCACTTCCCCCTATGGATGTCCTGTCACCGATCCTAGAAGGGCATCTCCTGCGCATACAAATGTTTCTCAGCGCCCTGCGGCACGAAAACCCAGTTCCTGCGCATACGCTGGAAGCGGATGCAGAGGATTATTGCCATCTGGGACGATGGCTACGGGGAGAGGGTGCACGTATCTTTGGTCGGGCACCGGATTTCGCTGGCCTACTCACCCGCCACGAGCATATCCATCAACTTGCTCGTGAGGCTAAGTCTTTCTTGGACGAGGAGGACGATGAAGCTGCCTTGTATCAGGGTCACCTTCTGGAACTGGAAAACCGCTTACTGGTGGCCGAACTACTGGCTGTGACCCGGAAACTGCCTTGACGGTCGCCACATCATCGCCGACTGGAAACAATCCCGTCACCCCGACCCGATCGCGATTAATTGCTACGGAGTATCGCAAACTCTGGGCGGTCGGCGTGGCGTTTTTGTTGCTCGCTGGCGTTGTCGTGCTGTTGGCCGTCCATCGCTCCCATCATCTATACCAATCTCTCTCAGAAGACGTTCATTTGCGTGCCAAGATCGCTGCGCAGAGCGCCGCCCGGCAGATATCCGTCGGCCTGGATAGACCATTCAACGAGATCTACTATATCAGCAACGCCCTGCTGCCTGCGGGCGCGCAACTGTCCGGTACACCCCTGGAACAGATACAGATCATCCGGGTGTTGGATCCAAGCGTCATCGCCATCCAGATTCTGAACACCCCCGGAGATCGCGTCCTCTGGACTACTACCACGTGGGCCGCCCGCGCCATGGAGCCGCAAGCGAATTTTACACCGCTGCCTGGTCATCCGCATCGGATGATTGGGCAGCCGCGCTATGACCATAGAACGCATGCCTGGGTGGTGCCCCTGGTGTATGTGGCGCGCAAGATGTCGGGAAGCTCCGCCTTGTCGATCAGTAGTCTGGTTGATTTGATGAGCCTCAAACCACTGGCCATTTCCCCAGATTTTGCCCTGCGTGTGCTTGGAGCGCACGAGGTACCCTTAGCCTTCTTCAGGCAGGGCGTGATCCTGCCCGCGCGGGTCACTTCTACAGCAAACCAGGTGCGCGTGGCGGTGTCAGGATATCCATGGACGGTAGAGGTACACTGGTCATCGGCACTGGTGGGGCAGCTATGGTGGCACGAAGAAAGGTCCCACTTGCCATTGGCGATCAGTGTCATCCTGGGCATTCTGGTGTTTGGCGTGAGCATAGTTCGCATGCTGATACGGGAAATGCATCTGCACGACCAGCAACATCTTTTGACGGCACAGGCTACCCACGATTTTCTGACCAAACTGCCCAACCGCGAGGGTCTGCGACTGGTGTTTGATCAGGCGCTGGCGCGCTCCGACCGCCAGGAGCGACTCTTGGGCGTGGGTTTTCTCGACATCGACGACTTCAAGCCGGTCAATGATACCTACGGACACGCCGCCGGCGACGGCCTGCTCCAGGATATGGCCAGCCGCCTGCAAAACGCGCTACGCCGGACGGATACCGTGGCGCGACTGGGCGGCGATGAGTTTGTGCTGCTGCTGGAAGGTCTGCGCAGCATGGATGAACTGGATCAGGTCCTGGCCCGTCTCCAGGCCACGATAGCACAGCCCTTCAGCATCAATGGGACAGTGATCAGTATTCAGGCGAGTCTGGGGCTGACCATCTACCCCTTTGACGAGGGCGACGCCGACATCCTCCTGCGTCACGCCGATCAGGCTATGTATGCCGCCAAGACGCGCCCTGCCGGGAGCAACTCCGGTCGGGCGAGCGAAGGGTGGGCGCAGCTCTATCACCCTGATCTTGGTACCATCACCATGGGCGATGAAGTGTTGCGCCAGGATTTCCTGCGGGCCTTGATCACTGGAGAGGTGACGCTACGTTACCAACCCCTGGTAGCCCTGATGTCGGGCCGGGTGGCGGGTCTTGAAGCCCTGACTCGCTGGCACCGGGAAGGCCGGGAGGTTTCTCCCGATCAATTCCTCTCTTCCCTTGGCGTGCGAGAGCGTCAAGCGTTGGGGCACTTCGTGCTGCAAACGGGTCTACAGCAACTGACACAATGGCGGGAAGCCGGGCTGGATCTCTTTCTCAGCATCAATGTGACCCCGGAAGAGCTCGACCAGTCCGGATTCGCCGATACCGTCCTGAGTACGCTGGCCAACTATCCAGGAATTCCCCCGGAAGCCTTGATACTGGAGGTCCTGGAGATCGGGGAAATCCTCGAACAGGAGGTCGCCATGGGGCATCTGCAACGACTGCGCGGTGCGGGTGTAAAGATTGCACTGGATGACGTGGGGAGTGCATACGCCTCCCTCCTTCGGCTCAAAAACCTGCCCATTGACGAGATCAAAATTGACCAGGGTTTTATCCGCGAACTGTCAAACAAGCCGCAGGATCTGGTCTTCGTCGAGAGCCTCGTCAACTTGGGCTTGGGCATGGACGTCGTCATCACCGTGGAAGGGGTGGAAACCGAAGCGCATATTGCCCTCCTGCGCGAGATGGATGTCGATTATCTCCAGGGGTATGCCATTGCCAGGCCGTTGGAGGCGGAAGCGGTCGCTGATTTTGCGCGCACTTTTGTCCTTGGCACGGGGGATTCGAACACGCCGCTGCTGGCCCTCTATCAGCATCTGGGATGGGTGCATGCGGCAGAAGAGGCCGCAATGAACCATGTGGGTTACGAGAATGCGGATCTGGCAGCCTGCCCGATCACGACCTGGCTGCATGCCAATGCGTCAGATCTACCAGGTGTGGAGACCTTGCTGGCTGAACATGAAGCTGTGCATACCCTGGGTCGCGAAATTCTTCTTGTTCGTAGCGGTGGAAATCGTGAGGAACTCCATCGCCTGCTTGGTCAGTTGCATGTGCATAGCCGCCGCTTTCAGGAAGGGCTGGGGCAGGCGGTGAAGACTATGCGGGAAAATACAGCGGATAAAGGGTAGGACAGCCTGATCACGCATTCCGCTGCCCGATTTCCATGTTTGCCAGCATGCGCTTAACATGTTAACTCGTTTGACAGAATGCCAATGGGATTGACCAGAATACCGATGGTGGATTGGGATAAAGTGCAGATATTGGAATGGCAACCCGACAATGGGGCAGCAGCAACTGCGCCCCACGCGGATAGCGTAGGCCTGTGCACCGCAGATACTTTGATAACTGGCACCCAACCACTCGCCGTTCAAGCCCAACGAATTTTCAGCCGTTGGGAAATAATCAGCGAACCTTACCGTATTTTTGCAAGCTGGCTGTCAGGATCTCGATTATTGACAGCCGTTCTAGAGTTTCAGCCGGATAGGGACTTTGGAGTGCTGATGACCAAATCCGCCGCGCAAGCCCCTGGATTCATCCATGGGGTGAGCGGCGGTTGGCTGTGTTAAACGGAACCTGTATAATAGCCACATATTTCAGAATATAAGGTCAAATACAAATCCAGCAACAACGTGGTGTTTTCCTGTAAATACCACGTGGTGTGGTGTCCAAAGTACCGGCGCGACGTGCTGGTCAACGGTGCGGATACCCGGCTCAAAGAGATTATGCGGCAGGTGTGTTTTGAGACGGAGAGCGAGATATTGGAGATGGAAGTCATGCCGGACCATGTGCATTTGTTGGTCGAGGTAGACCCGCAGTTCGGTGTGAATCACCTGGTCAAACTCATTAAGGGACGATCATCCCGCCTGATACGCCAGGAGTTCAGCTGGTGCCGGACACGATTGCCGAGCCTCTGGACCAACAGCTATTTCGTCTCCACTGTGGGCGGGGCGCCACTGGAGATCATCAAACAGTACATCGAGCAGCAGAAACATGCCTAAGAAACCCGCCCATACTCCGACAAAAAAGAAACGCCGATCGCCAAAGAAAAAGAAGCCCATGTTTATTCTGGAATTGCCGCTCAAGGTTGGTTCCAGGGAATCGCACCTGCTTTCCGTACGTTTCGAAGCTGGGCGACAACTGTATAATGCAGTACTCGGCGAAGCCTTGCGACGCATGGATCTCATGCGGGACTCCTGTTATTGGGCTTGTGCCCGCAAAATGCCTGCTGGTGAGACAGGTTCACCAGAACGGGAAGAACGCTCCTGGTTCTTCTCGTGGGTAGCCACCCGCCAAGGATTTACCGATGCCGACATGCAGTCCTATGCCACAAAATGTAAGAATGGTTGTTGGATCGGCGATCATCTGGATGCGCATACGACCCAGCAAATCGGTACCCGCGCTTTCAAGGCGGTTCAACGCTATCAATTCCGGACGGCCGGACGCCCGCGTTTCAAACCAAAATGGAAAATGCTGGAGTCCATGGAAGGTAAGAACAACACCACTGGATTACGGTGGTGCGGTGATCATGTGGAATGGAACAAAAAACCAGGACCCAGGCAAGAGGCCGTTCTTGCCGCTTCTAACGGCGACTCCAATACAACCGGGGCCGATGATTCCATAAAGGAGAAGTGGGATCCCAACAGAATATCTCTCAAACCCATTTTTGATCTGAAAGATAAGCACGGGGTCCAGACGTTTGCTTTGCAATGTCCGGTCAAACTGTGTCGCCTCGTGCGCCGTGTGTTGCGTGGAAAAACACGTTGGTATGTGCAACTGGTGATCGACGGTTTCCCGAAGTGGAAAGACAAAAACCCGGTGCGTGTCGGCAAAAGCAGCATCGATATTGGCCCGTCCACCATCGCCGCGGTCTCGGAAACCGATGCGTTTCTCGAAAAGTTCTGCGCCAACGTGCCCAATCTGCAAAAAGCCATTCGCCGGATTCAGCGGGCCATGGATCGCTCAAAGCGCGGATCGAATCCGGAGAATTACCACCAGGACGGCACCATTAAAAAGTCGGCGTCCGGCAAGCGTCTGCAGTGGGTGTTCACCCACGGTTACCTGCGTCTACGCGCCCGGCTCAAGGAGCTGCATCGCAGGCTCGCGGCCTATCGCCGCACGGAGCACGGGAAACTGGCTAATCGTGTAGTGGCCATGGGCAACACCGTCATGGCGGAAAAGTTGAGTTACAAAGCCTTTCAGCGGATGTTCGGCAAGAGCGTCCGCGACCGGGCACCCGGGGAATTCATGGGTCATTTGCGTCACAAGGCTGCAAGCGCCGGTGGCGAGGTGATCGAGTTCTCCACCCGGACCACGAAACTCTCACAGACCTGTCACTGTGAAGCCGTGGTGAAGAAACCGCTGGGTCAGCGTTGGCACGATTGTCCGTGCGGCGTCTGCGCTCAGCGGGATTTGTATAGCGCTTTTCTGGGTCTGCATGTTCATCTCTGTAAGGAGGAGCATGGCGAGGTCTGGAGATTGGACACCGAAACCGCCCGAACGGGTTGGTTGGTGGGGGAATCACTGCTGAAGAAGGCGGTGTCCGATGTGGTGCAAACCGCGAATGGAGGGCTGTTGCCCGCCAGCTTTGGTCTGTCGAAACGACGGGTCAGAGACAGAGTGGTTCCTTCTTGAATGTTTGTCCTTTCAGCGCGGATGTTCGTGCTGGCGGCGTCGTTGCAGAGCGACGTGGAAATATGTGCTCAGAAGATCTGTTGGTGGCCTGCCCACCTGGATGATTGGATGTTGTAGTCGTGCCGGATGTATCGGTGAAGGCACGATGAGAGCCTGGAAGACTGAGCGTATATGGATGGACTAACTCATGGGTGGGGGTGAACCCCCCGGATTTATCCGTGGGGAGATTCAGGGTCATGGACAGTGCTAGAATAATACGTCTGACCATCCCACAATGGTTACATCCAGAAACTGGGGCTATACACAAGGATTTTTCGTTGGATCGAGAAAAACTGGTTAGCCGAGGCATTCTGGTGATCGGGCGTGATGACGTTTTTCAAGCTGGATTTTTGGGTAAAGTAATCAATGTTGCCAACCAGTCAATCACCGTGCATCCTGGGCCGGTATATTGGTCGCAACAACGAACTTATCACCGGTATGCCGTCAATCCGCCAATCAAGGTGGGGTTGCGCGAAGTACATGAAAGCTCCCCATCGATTTTTGTCCGGTTGGTGGATATCAGCATGGGCGGCGCAGCCTTCATCGCGGATAATCCAGGTATATCTACCAATCAGGTGCAGCGTGCAGTCATACCATCCTCAGGGCAGTTGTTTTGGGTGACGCTCCCGCGACCGGAATGTGGTGATTCCCTGGAGTTGGCGGCAACGTTTGTCAACCAACGACAAATACCGAAAAGCCGCGCCGTTTTGTGGGCTTTCGCCTGGCAACAGGTGACCGTTTTTTCGGATCTGGAAGCATGGATCGAGTTTCATGCTTCGCCGATAATGTTTCCAAATTGAGAAAAAAACCGTGGTAGAATGCGTAGACCTTAGAGTTTTTTAACTTCTATGCCCTGCTTGTTAAGGGCGTAACCGAGTTTTCTGGTGGTCGTTCCCAATAAGCGGGCGGCCTTGGCTTGTACCCAGCCAGAACGGTCCATGGCCTGGATCAGTAGATTCCTTTCTGACAAAGAGGCAGCGATTTCCTGATCGTTTGAGGCTAATGCAGCCACCGCGTGTTCCGCAGGGTCGGGTACCGCGTGTAGTGGTGTGTTATTGCCATGCACCTTCATGGTGACGATAGGATGGCTTCCTTCCAGTGGTCGCAATGCCATCGACAGGCACTGATTGCGTTGGCAAGGTATATCACTATTACGAATGACATTCCCGCGCGTCATGGTGACGGTGCGTTCGACACAATTCTCCAGTTCCCGCACGTTACCCGGCCAGTAGCAGGACACCATCGTTTGCAAGGCTTCCGGGGTGATGGTCAGTTTACGCTGATTTTCGGCGTTGTAACGAGCGAGGAAATACTCCGTCAGATCGGGGATATCCTCTCGCCGCTCCCGCAACGGTGGCAGAGAGATGCTGACGACGTTGATCCGGTAGTAGAGGTCGGCACGGAACTCGCCTTTGCGCACAGCATCTTCAAGATTGCGGTTGGTGGCAGTGATAATCCGCACATCGACCCGCCGGGTCCGGGTGCCACCTACCCGCTCGAATTCCCGCTCCTGCAGCACCCGCAGGAGTTTGGCCTGAAAAGCCGGAGAAATGTCACCGATCTCGTCAAGAAACAACGTGCCTCCGTCCGCCAGTTCGAAGCGCCCCTTGCGCTCATGGGTGGCTCCGGTAAAAGCACCGCGCTCATGTCCGAAAAGTTCAGACTCAAGGACACCCTCAGAAAGCGCAGCGCAATTGAGCGAGACAAAAGGTTTGTCGCCCCGGGGGCTGAGGTGGTGAATGGCACGGGCGATAACTTCCTTGCCGGTGCCCGACTCACCGCGCAGCAATACGGTCGCCTTTCCCAGCGCCGCCTGGTGCACGTCAGAAAATACCGCCTGCATGGCCCGGCTGTGCCCGATAACATTCTCAATGCTGGCGTGTTTTTGTACCTCTTTCTGCAGACGATGCTTTTCCTGCAAAAGCCGATTTCGCTCCGCCGAGATCCCCTGATGCAGGTTAACGGTCTGCCCCACCAGATTTGCGATCATCTGCAACAAGCGCACATCAGCACGGAAACTCACACCCTTGTGCAACTCATTGCGATAGATGGCGAGCACACCGATGCACTCATACCCCACCTTAATCGGCACACCTACAAAGGCATGTAATCGCTGACTAATCTCCGGCTCATAGGCGCGGTGGATGAAGGCGGGCTCCTGGGAGACATCAGGGATTACCACCGGCATACCGGCACGCATAATCTTGCCTACCATGCCCTCCCCCAGGCGATAACGTCCCCGCTCCATTTCCGCAGCCGACAAACCAGTGGCAGCAATCACCCCAACCAAATCCTTGTCCATGCGCAAAATGATCATGGACGGGGATATGTGTAGATGGCTCTCCAGCGTCTTCAAAACGTCGTTCAGTGTGTGTTCGAGGTCCATGGAGGAGCTGAGCACTTTGCTCACCTCGTAGAGCGTCGTCAGTTCCTGAAAATGATTCTGGGTAATTCGATTTTCCATGGCGACAAACTCCGGAGGCGTTGGTTTGGGATGCGGCGGCTGCATTCAACCACCACAGGTTGCCCGACAGTTGCACCGAATGCCGAACGCCGACACTTTCCTGTACGAGCACCATTCGCTAATAGCTTACTGTTCGGCAAAGGCGAAAGTCCAGGTGTTGATGTGTCACGTTTTGGATGCCGTGGTCAGATCTGCCAGATAGCGGCCAGAGTCATCCGCTCCCGGTTCCCAGGGTGGCATTAATACCGATTTTACTGTAATTAACAAAAAATGGTAATGTTTGTTAAATTGGGTAAGGGAGAGTCCATATTTCTGCCATGCTGTGGGGTGAAGGATCATGCGGACGAACATGCGGCGGACACGATAGCGTGTTACCCCTTTCTGGTTGCAAAGGCTGGCGGTATCGGCCTGAGTATGTGACAAAAGCACTCCTGTCAAGGAAGCCCCGGCATTCATGCCGGGGAGCAGTCACGCGAACCATGCCAGATTTTTAGCTTGGGCTGATCGTGGAGGATACAGCTGTTTTTTGGCAATTGAACAATATTGCATAGTTATTGCCATGTATACTTTACAATACTTCCATGAAGCTGCCTGATTTAATTTGCTTGTGCCCTGTCCGGGTATTGACCATGGCACAGCTTGAGGAAATCAGCATGGAAACCAAGAAAGACGACGCAGATATCTGTAGCCAATCCGATGTAATATTGCAGAGCATTAGATCTCGCCTGCATGGCCAACCTTGGGCAAGCTGAATTTCAGGCTACCCACTTAAAATGATGATCAGCCTTGCTGAAGATGAAATTGTTTGCTAGGCTTACATCAGTTTCGGAAAGACCGACACCAAACCATACTCGATAGGGGATTCCTTCGATGCCAGAAAAATCATACGATTTAATCGTTTTCATTGGGCGATTTCAGCCCTTCCATAACTCGCACTACGCCGTTCTGCAATCCGCGCTCCAGCGCGCCAAACACGTCCTGGTACTGGTGGGGTCCGCCAATCGCGTTCGCTCCCCGAAAAACCCGTTTACCGTCCGCGAGCGGGAGGTCATGATCCGGGCGACTTTTCCGGAGGCTGGTGCTCGGTTGCGGATCACTCCGATCAAAGACTACCCCTACCTGGAAGATCTCTGGTTGCGTGGTGTGCAGGACGCCGTGGATATGGCGGCACGAGAAGTGGGCGCGGAGCACGTCGGTATTATCGGTCACACCAAGGATGAGAGTTCCTACTATCTCAAAGCATTTCCGCAATGGGAACAAATCGACGTGCCCAACTTCGAGGGGCGTTCCGCCACTGAGTTGAGGGATCTCATTCTCTCGCCCAATGGGCCGGGTACCGACCTGGTTCTGGAATCTGCCCTGCCCGCACCCTGTCTGCACTTCGTGCGGGAGTTCCAGCGCCTGCCACAGTTCAAGACGTTGGTACGTGAGTACCAGTTCATTCAGGACTACCGGAAGCAATATGCGGCCTGCCCATATCCGCCGACCTTTGTTACTGTGGATGCTGTCGTGGTGCATAGTGGACATATTCTGCTGGTCGAACGCCGGGCCATGCCTGGCGAGGGTCTGCTGGCACTGCCAGGAGGTTTTCTGGGTCAGGATGAACGATTGCTTGATGCGGCGATTCGCGAACTGAAAGAAGAAACCCGGCTCAAACTGCCCGTACCGGTGCTCAAGGGATCCCTGCGCGGAAGCCGGGTGTTTGATGATCCAGACCGCAGCCAGCGCGGGCGCACCATCACCCATGCCTTCCACTTCGAGTTTCCGACCGGGCCACTGCCGGCGGTCAAAGGCGGCGACGACGCCCGCAGGGCGAAGTGGGTACCCCTGTCCGACTTCTACGCCCTGGATGGGCAGATGTTCGAAGACCACTGGCATATCGGCACCAGTTTTCTGGGCGGGGTGTAATCTCCGCAAAGCGTAGTAACTCGGCGGACGGATAGACCGGCTGCCGTCATCAGGACATGCAAAGGGGTTTTGCCATGGAACAGCAACAAAACACGATCAGTTACAATCCCATCCTGGACACCGATTCCTACAAGCCGAGCCACTACCTGCAGTTACCGCCCGGCGCGCAAAGTCTGTTCGGTTATATCGAATCGCGCGGCGGTGTTTTCGACCAGACGCTGTTCTTCGGGCTGCAGTACATTCTGTCGCGCTATCTCTCGACACGGGTAACGTACCCCATGATCGAAGAGGCCAAGGAACTTCTGATCGCCCACGGCGAACCGTTCAACGAGGCAGGTTGGCGCCACATTGTCGATCGGCACGGCGGTCGCCTGCCGCTGGAAATCCGCGCGGTGCCGGAAGGATCCATGATTCCGAACCACAATGCCCTGGTCACTGTGCGCTCCACCGATCCTCAAGTGGCATGGCTCGAAGCCTACATGGAAACTATGTTGCTGCGGGTGTGGTACCCGATCACGGTCGCCACCCAGTCCTGGTCCATCAAACAAGTGATCCGGCAGTACCTGATGGATACCAGCGACGATCCCGAAGGCCAGTTGCCGTTCAAGCTCCACGACTTCGGCGCGCGCGGCGTGTCCAGCGAGGAGTCGGCCGGCATTGGCGGTATGGCGCATTTGGTGAATTTCATGGGTACCGATACGCTCTCGGCCATTCGTTACGCACGAGCCTATTACGACGAACCCATGGCCGGATACTCGATTCCCGCGTCAGAGCACTCGACAATTACCGCATGGGGCAAGGAAGGGGAAGTGGACGCCTACCGCAATATGCTGCGGCAGTTCGGCGGGCCGGGCAAAATCTTCGCCTGCGTGGCGGACAGCTACGACATCTACCATGCTGTGGAGCGACTGTTTGGTGGTGCGCTGAGAGAGGACATCATCGCCAGCCAAGGGATTGTCGTGGTGCGGCCGGACTCCGGTAACCCCGTGGAGATGTCGATCGCCACGGCCAAAATGCTCAAGGCGAAGTTCGGCGCTGTCCGGAACAGCAAGGGCTTCGATGTGTTGAATAATACCCGGATCATTTATGGGGACGGAATCAACGAGCGCAGTATCCGCGGCATCCTGATGGAGCTCAAAGGTTATGGGTTCGCCGCAGATAACATCGCTTTCGGCATGGGTGGCGCACTCCTGCAGCAGGTCAACCGGGATACCCAGAAGATGGCCATGAAGACATCTGCCATTCTCATGCCGGAAGGCTGGCGAGACGTGTACAAGGCACCGATAACCGACCCGGGCAAGACCAGCAAAAAGGGCCTGTTGAGCACCTACCGCAACCGGGATACCGGCGAAATTAAAACCTGGCGAATTGGCGAAGCGGGCGGTGACTGGGATGACCTGATGCGAGTGGTATGGCGGGATGGAAACCTGATGGTGCGGGATTCATTGGCGCTGATCAGGGAGCGGGCGGCACAAGCTCGATAACCAGTTGCAAGCAAGGGTCAGATTTGCGGATGGATTCTGGCCTTTGCGATACAATATCGACAAATGCACCATCACTTCCGGAGGATTTCCATGTGGCACCATGCGGCGGCTTACGCTGATCATTATCACCACCCTTATTATGCCCACCACGCTGTTGCAGATCACGGCGGGTGGTTGGCCCATACGATCGTTGGCGGAATCATCCACGGCCTCATTTACGGCGCCATCTTTCGGCTGTTCCGCGGCATGAGCCTGAGCGAAGTCCTGGTGGTCGCTGTGCTCGGTGTCACGCTGGTTGCCGGCGGATACTGGATGTGGAACCGCAGCAGAGCTAATTAACCCACTTTCTGGCGTGCGAACCGCACCAGCCCATGGCCATCGTCACCAATCGGCGGCTAAAAAATCTCCTTTGACGGATCTTTTTATTACGCATGGTTACGCTGTGTTGCGTAATTTATCATGTTTGACAGCGATCCAGCAGACGGCAACCCCTTTGGGGAACTTTTCCTTCGGAGATGCGCCATTAAAATGGGGAGGCCTGCCAAGTTGCAGATGAGTTCAGTACAGCGTGCCATGGATGCGTTACGGGAAAAGAATCTGGTGTGGCGTGCAGATTGGGGCGAGTATGTCCTGGAGGACGAGAGCATGGCGGATTGGCATCAGGGGAGAAGCAGGAGACCACCTGAGTAACTTGATCGATTTTCGGTTTCCAGTAACACCATATTCTCAACAGGCATTTCACACGAGAGCAAACGCCATGTACACAGAAGAAGATATTACTACCGCGGTCACTAAAGGCATTTTCAGCCAGGAAAGCGCCGAAGCTTTCCGTGGCTACATGGCTACGCAGCAGGAGAGCCCTGCCATCGACGAGGAAGACTTTCGGCTCGTAACGAGCTTCAACGATATATTCGTGGTCATTATTTGTCTTTTGCTTCTGGCGTCCGTCGCCCTGATAGCAGGATCCATCAAACCGTGGATCGGGGCACTGGCCGAGACGGGGGCAGCCTGGGCCCTGGCCGAGATTTTTACGCGCAAGCGGCACATGGCTTTACCTTCCATTATCCTGGTGTTTGCCTTTGTGGGCGGCGCGCTGATGACCGTGCTACTCGCCATGGCAACGCATACTCCTGTTGCACAGGGTACTGCCATTGCCACATACGGCAAGGCTTTTTATCTAATGTTCATTGCCGCTGGCCTGTTTGCCATGCTGGCGGCTGCATTGCATTGGTGGCGGTTCCATGTGCCCATCACGGTGGCTGCGGCGGTTTCCGCAGGTGGTTTAATTTTAGTGGCCACGACCGAGATGTTTTTTCCGGCAACCAGGGCACACACATCAGGGATTCTGTTCGCCTTGGGCTTGGTGGCGTTCGCTCTGGCCATGCGCTGGGATATGTCTGATCCGGAACGATTGACCCGTCGCTCCGATGTGGCGTTCTGGCTGCATTTGCTGGCAGCCCCGCTGCTTGTTGAACCAATTTTCATGTCTTTGGGCGTTTTCAACGGGCATACGTCAATTGGGCATGGACTTGCCGTTCTTGCGCTGTACCTGGTCATCGCGTTCATTTCCCTCAGCATTGACCGGCGCGCGCTCATGGCGTCTGCTCTGGTTTATGTTATCTTCACCATGACGGACGTGCTGAAGGAACAGGGCATGGTGAACTTGAGTTTCGCCATTACCGGGCTGATTATCGGCTCCGCCTTGCTGACCCTGTCCATCTACTGGCATCCGGCGCGCACCTTTATGCTCCGGCGATTCCCGCCGGTTTTGCAATCACGGCTCCCACCGTCACGGCAGGCGTAGCCGGGATTGCAGGTTGGGTTTTGATCATGGACACCACGTATGTCATGAGTCGTTGGCAGACGCTCACAACAGGGTCGTAATGCCCAAACATTGACGGGTGATCCAGTGGCATTGAGGGTGCAGTGGTGTGCGTAGACCAGTCCCTGCTTTGCCAGGTCGATCACGAGATGGTTGGCACGCAAGCAGGGCATGTGGATGGCGTTAGCGATTTCTTTGGTGGTCTTGGGGCCATTGTGTAGACAACGCAGGATGCGGTCACAATCTTTGTTCATAAGCTTTTGCATACCGTAATCCTAGTTCGGAACGGGCAGCGGGCGCAACTTCACGCGGCAAATCCTTCTGGATAAAAGGGGGTGTACGTCCAATGGTTTCCTGTTACAGTTTCATCAGAATTTTTCACCGACCGCTTTGGAGACTGGATGCCGCAGGAAGAAAAACTGTTCGACGCCATTGGCATGGACTGCGCGCGCGTTATTCTCGGACTCAAAAAAGCGCTTATTGAGATTAACTCTGGACAAATTCTGAAGGTGGTGGCCACAGACCCGATCGCACCCAAGGTGCTTGAGGGGTTCGCCAGGCAAACCGGACATATTTTGCTGAAGCAGACTCAAAACGGCACAGCATTCACTTTCTTTGTGCAAAAGACATGATTTCGCAAACGTTGCAGCCTATACAGAAGGCGGATGGATCGTACTGTCGCCCCCCCCGGAAGGTGGAGTGAGGCAAAATGACTCCAGTGGGTATAATGCGATGATTCCGCCCGCAGAGCGTGCGCTGTTGATCGTGGATAAGGCGCTCGAACATAAGCGGGCGTTTCTCACTGCCTGGGAGATTCAGTTCCTCAACAGCATACGGGTTTCTTGCCTGCAGTACGACGATCTGACGGCACCACAAAAGCAGATCGTGTGTGACATAGGAAAACGTCTTGGTCTGATGGATTGAGTAACTGTTACGAAAACTGATCGTGGTTAAAAATAAAGGTCGTGGGTGTAGAAGAACTGAGGATGGCATGACAAAATCTGAATTAATTCAGCAGCTATGTACCAAATTCAAGGAAAATGATTCCCCTGCGGTAAGTTGTGCGGATATGCGGGAAGCGGTGGATCGTATTCTCGACATGCTGGCGGATGCTCTGGCCGCTGGGGAGCGCGTTGAACTGCGTGGCTTCGCTTCTTTCAGCCTGCATGACATCGCCGCCAGGCAGGGGCGTAATCCCAGGACGGGAGAATCTGTGCCCGTGCCGCCCAGGAAAGCGGTGTATTTCAGAGCGGGCGCGGAACTGCGTGCGCTGCTGAACAATGGCTGAACGTCCGCATTTTCAGGCCGCAAAACCGCCACAGGCTTTACTGGAACGCCGGGATATTGAGATGCATTTCCTGACGCTAGCCCGTGATGCGGACAGGGATCAGGGTCTCACATATGCCCAGCATCTGGAACGCATCAGCACGCTCCGTCTGGTGGCGCATGATTTGGGGCTGAACTGTGCTGATGATATCCGTGTGCAGGTGGCTCGTGGTGGCCCGCCCACCCGTACTCACACACCGGATCCCGTATGACACGATCAGGTGTGTCCTGCCCAGGGGTGGCGGAGCTGCGGGTGGCGTGTGGAATTTTGTGGTGGCTGTGTGTATGCGATACAAAGTATCTCAATTTTTCAGGAGATTCCCATGACCTGGATGGTTGGATGTTGTAGTCGTATCGGATGTATCGGTTAAGGCACGATGAGAGCCGGGAAGACTGAGCGTGTATGGATTGACTAACTCATGGATGGGAGTGACCCCCGGATCATCCGTGGGAGATTTAGTAGCGGCCAAGCCTTTGGCTGTGCCCGTAGGATAAGCAGGGTTGCTGGTCAAGATGAGACGCTACGCGTTTACTTTGCGTTATGCGACATTTAATGATACGTTGCGCAAAATGACTGCTCATTCCGCCATGATCCATTCCGGATCTTTATCGTCCGTGCTCGATGCCGCCGAGCGCACCGGCAAGCTCAACCTGCGCACCGAAGAAATTCGTGTGGCGTTGCCCGGTGTTACTCCGACAGCCTTGCGCCAGGCTCTCTATCGACAGCAACGACGAGGCCGCCTCCTTCGCCTGTCGCGGGGTGCTGACCATTGGCTGATTGTGCCGTTGCAGCACGCCGTAGTGGGCGCTCCCCCACTGGAAGCCTGGCTAGACCGTTACCTGAGCAAAACCTTACATACTCCCTATTACGTCGCCTTGTTGAGCGCAGCCGAAACCTATGGGGCGTCACCCTATGCGGTAATGGTGACGCAGGTGATGGTCCCCGATCCTCGCCGCCCAATCACGGTGGGGCGGCACGAGATCGCCTTTTATACCCACGCGCAGATCGAGCGCGTACCGACTCGCTGGCACGAGACGCCCAATGGGAGATTCCGGGTTGGCACCGCGGAATGGACCGCACTCGAACTGGTCCAGCGCTCGGCGTTGCTGGGAGGCATGGTCCGCGTGCAAGAGGTTTTGCATGTGCTTTGGGGAGCCTGCTCGCCTTCAGGTCTGTCCGAGGCGTTGAATGCGTTCCAGGAGACACCCACCACCCAACGGCTGGGAACCCTGCTGGCGATGGATGGACAGGAGGCACTCGCAGCGGTAGTGGCCAACTGGCTGCACGGCAGGCGCAAGCGCATCGTCCCACTTGAAGGCGAAATTGTCGCTTCAGCCCCAGTGGACGCAACGTTCAAGGTGCGTCTGCCTCCTGACCTTCGGAGTGCCAATACATGATGCAGCAATCTCATTTGACGGCCTGGCAGGCGTATGCTCCTTGGCCGAAGCAAAGCCAGATAGAGCAGGATTTGCGACTTTCGCGCGGCGTGGCCGCCATCTTTACCGATACGGTGCTTAGCGAGCATCTGGCCATGCGAGGTGGCACGGTGCTGCACAAGGCCCACCTCGCGCCGGCGGCGCGCTATTCGGAAGACATCGACCTCGTGCTGGTTAAGGCGATGAGCCCGAATGTATTGGACCAGCACTTGCACCACGTTTTGACGCCGGTGCTGGGGCAACCTGCTGATTCCATGATTGCCGATGCGTGGCTCGCAATCCGCAATGTACTGCGACCATCGAAGATTCTGCGCACTGTGTACAGGTTCGTGCCGCTGGGGCTGCGCCGGGAAGAGATCATCAAGGTCGAGATCAATCTCAACGAAAGCGCAGCACTGTATCCGCTGGTGGACGTCGAAATCGATTTACTGGATGACGACGGTAATCCTGTACGCGCCACGGCACGTTCCTATGACATCAACGAGATGTTGGGCACCAAGACGCGGGCGCTAATGCAGCGCGAACAAGGCCGCGACCTATTCGATCTCTACCACGCATGGCAGCTTAGCGAGGCGGGCACGACCCCCTATGCTGTGGATGCAGGCAAAGCCATGGACGCCTTTGCCTGGTACTTGGAAAAGGAAGGAACTCACTTTAGTGCCAACGACGCTCATGCAGCACTTGACTCGCGCTTGCGCAAGGAGGCGTTCCGGCGAGACATGGACACGCTGCTACGCCCAGGCCTGCCCAAATATGACATAGACGAAAGTGCCACAATCGTGCGGGAAGCCTACTTCCGGCACATCATTGGGTAGTAGGTGGATGATGATAACCACTGTTCCTGGCTCCGCGCACGCCGAAGGTTCCAGACAGCCCACATTACGATCAGCCTGCCGAGGACTTCACATGCACAAAATCATAGCAGCCAGTTGTTGTGTCGCACTCGCCTCCCCTGTTTGCGCCATGGCGTCCGCCACCCCCCTGCCGGAAGCAACCCATATCCCACCCACACAGATTCATTTCGTCACCACGGCCAACTATCGGGTCGCGGACACCGAACTGCACGCCACCCTTTCGGCACAGGCCAGCGGAGCCGACCCCGCAGTGCTAGCCAGCCAGGTCAACCAGACGGTGTCATGGGCGGATACGCAGGTTCTGTCTTCGGTACACGGCCTGCAATGGCACATCGGCGGCTACACGACCATGCGCACCGGGGACAAAGCCGTCCCGTGGCGTGTACAAGAAACCATGGTGGTCGAGAGCACAGACCCGTCCGCGCTCCTGCCGCTTCTGGGCACCCTGCAATCACGGCTGCACCTCGAAGGCCTCAACTATACGGCGGCGCCGAAGAAACTCCGCAATGCAAAAAATCACGCCGGCGTGACAGCCCTGCACCGCTTTCTAGCCGCGGCCAAACAGGATTGTGCCGCACTCTCGTTTTCCGGTAAGCCCCATTTAGGCGGGATAAATCTGCAGCTAGGATCATCACCGATGCCTACCAGACCTTATCCCATAGTGATGGCTGCCGTGCGGGAAGTCCCAGGACCGGTAGTGGCCAATCCAGACGTTTCACGGGACGTGGTCACTGTTACCGGAACGGCTTATTGCCGATAATGAAGTCACACACAGGATTGAGTCATTAGCCAGCTGCTGCTGTGTTGGGAACCATAGCGGTTAAGAGCGCAGAGTCTTCCACCCGCCTGCAGATGGGCACCCCGCAATCACCCGGGACATAACTGACCCTGTACATTAACCGCCGTGCGAACCATGTTGTTATGTGGTTTAAACCCTTTTCGTTTCAACAAAAGCTCGATTTTGGTACTTATGTAGCCACTCCGATTAGGTAGGTTGAAATTCATCCCAACGGTAACCACAACAGGATATCCTTTGCATGTGCTACCACCAGAATTGCTGGTGCCAGCGTAAACATGGGGATGGAATGGCTTACCAGCATGGAACAGGTTCTGGTAGAGAAAACGCAGATCATTATCGTGTTGAAAGTAAGTGTCGACAACTTTTGTCTGGAGCGGGATAAAATATGATGGGACACTCAAATAAATCGTCAAAGGACGCAATAGGTGTGTTCCTATAGCCAGTCGCGTCTCCGTATGTTCAGCGTGAGATCTCACCAGCTTGTTGTCGTTATCGCTTTTTAGCACGCCGTCGTGCTTCCTCGAATACAGGAAATACTCCGTTTTGTCTGTTGGCGCGAGCCTTATGGCAGTGCTTATGGTTTTAATGGCAGAAGCGTACTGCGCGACCACGGTGGCGGCCTTCACCTTATAAAAATAATCATGTATTTTCGGAATCAATACGTAAGCTGAAATGGCCGCAATAGCAAGAAGCAACAGTATCTCTGTTACGTCGAATGGCCTTTGGTTGTATGTCCGCACGGGAAGCTGGCTCCTGAAGATAATTATTTGTATTATGATACCTGACGGTGCACCAAAGCCAAAGGATTTAACCGCAGGGAGAGCCGCAAGACTGACAGGCATTCAAGCGAAATCTTGATCAAAAATTACTGGAATGCGCCTTTAGATGTATCCTTCCTGCAGAAGGACATGCGTCTGCAAAATAGGACGGCGGCACTCCATCCGTCTTTGGTCAACCAGTCAGGACTTCACCATATTCACACAAGGATCATCCATGTCTACTGAACCAACAATCACCTGCCCGCACTGCCACGTCGAAATCCGCCTTACCGAATCGTTGGCTGCCCCCCTGATCGCCGCCACGCGGGAGCAATTCGACCAGCAACTGGCTGCCAAAGACCGCGAAGTGGCTGAACGTACTGCTGGCCTTCATGAGAAGGAACGCCAGATCGCCGAAACCAGCCGCACACTGGAGACGCACATCGCCGAACAGGTAACGCAGCACCTGGAAACAGAGCGCGTTCAGCTGGTGGCAGAGGAATCCCGCAAAGCGCGCCAAGCCGCGGCGAACGAGCTGCAATCCAAAGCGAACGAGTTGGCCGAATTGCAGGTGGTTCTGGCCAGCCGCGACGAAAAACTGGCGGAGGCCCAGCAGGCGCAAGCGGAAATGGTCAAAAAGCAGCGCGAACTGGACGACGCCCGTCGCGAACTCGAACTGACAGTGGAAAAGCGCGTTACAGAAAGCCTGTCGGACGTGCGTAACAAGGCGCGCATAGAAGCAGAAGAAGGGCTGCGGCTCAAGGTGGCCGAAAAAGATCACACGATCGCGTCCATGCAGCAAAAAATCGAAGAGCTCAAGCTGCGATCCGAGCAGGGATCCCAGCAACTGCAGGGCGAAGTACAGGAACTGGAGCTTGAATGCGTTTTGCAGACCAGATTCCCCATCGACATGATTAAGCCGGTACCCAAAGGCGAATTCGGCGGCGACGTGCTACATCACGTGATCAGCTCTTCTGGCGCGCGTGTCGGCACCATGCTGTGGGAATCCAAGCGGACCAAAAATTGGAGTGATGGATGGTTGACCAAACTCCGAGACGACCAGCGCACTGCCAAAGCGGAAATCGCCATTATTGTCAGCCAGGCCCTCCCGGGCGAACTCAAGACATTTGACTTCATCGACGGCGTTTGGGTGATTCACCCGTCTGTCACGTTACCTGTGGCCATCATGTTGCGCCACAGTCTTCTGGAATTGAGCCTGACCCGCGCCGCGTCCGAAGGCCAGGAGACGAAAGCGCAGATGGTCTACCAGTATTTGTCGGGCCCGCGGTTCCGGCAACGGATAGAAGCGATCGTTGAGGCGTTCTCCTCCATGCGCACCGATCTTGAGAGCGAGCGCAAGGCGATCATGCGGCAATGGGCGAAACGCGAGTCTCAAATCGAGCGAGTGATGAATGCTACGGTAGGCATGTACGGCGACCTGCAGGGTATTGCGGGTCAATCTATCCAGCAAATTGAAGGCCTTTCATTCCAGGCGCTTGGCCAAGACGAGTAAGCGCTGGCTGGAAGTCTGCTGGGAGAACACACACCATGCCCTGGTCAGAGGCTAAACCAGCACAGCCAGGACGGCCGTTCTCCGAAAGAGATCATCCTGAATGACGGGCAGCCCGGGGCCGCCAAGCCGGAGGCACCATGCCACCCCATGCTGATCCTCATAGATCATAGCGCAGGTGTCCGGGTGATGGGCTGTCATAATTTTAACAAGGTCCATAGCTTTGATGGACTTTTGCTCAATGGGCAGGGTGGGTAGCAAAAGCACCTGATTACGATCCATAGTTGCCACCACCAAATTTCCGCCCCATCGCCCGGCTGACTGCTGCCTTTTCACCATGGCGCCCGCCGACACAGATGCCTCCCGCTGTTTCGGATCAAGCCCAGCCAACAACGCAATAATTGGCGAAAGCTCCACAATAATTAGACTCGGGATGGACGCCGACCACGCCGTGGCTTGCCGTGTTCTTCCAGTAATTGCTCTCCACGGGCCTGCAAAGTTTCGGCATCTTTCGTCAAAGCCAGTTCAATGGCAGCAATAAAATGACGCTGATCCCATTCAGGGGCAAGCATATAGGTTGCGCGGGCAAACCGTTTGCCTTCTTCAACCTTATCCTTGCGGGCAGAAGGTGCCTGCATCAGCCGCTTTTTTGCCTCATCAATCTTGGCTAGTGCGGTCCGTTGGCGCTCCATGACTTCTGCATGCTTCTTTTCCAAATCCGCCAGACGCTGTTCCGCTGTGCGACGCACGCGCTTTTTGGTGATTCCTTCCATAATGCTTTCCTTCGATGTTGGTGAAATTAAAAAACTGCGCGCAATCATATGCTAAACGGTTAAGCATTACCAGAGAAAAACAAGCGAAGGTGGTCGTTGACCTTCCTACCACCCCAAAAAATATCTGTCAGCAAC
This sequence comes from Acidithiobacillus ferrivorans, assembly GCA_018853935.1. GTDB lineage: Bacteria > Pseudomonadota > Gammaproteobacteria > Acidithiobacillales > Acidithiobacillaceae > Acidithiobacillus > Acidithiobacillus ferrivorans. The sequence goes on along the minus strand of JAAOMR010000074.1, from coordinate 9,132 downwards.
TGCTCCACGTTCCCAACAATCCCCGCAATTCAAGTCAGGCTTCCGCTCCATACATATTCCAGATATCCATTCGCTCAACAAGGTACACCACGTCATGTCAGGCTATCTCCACATTGGATTCATCAGTAAGCCAGCACTTCTCGATTTGCGTTCACCAATCTCCATCCGTATGCCACTGCTCAAAAACCATATAGGGCAATACGCCGTGGCTCTGCCGGGAAACGCCAAGGTCCACACTTCACTCCGGGAGTTGCATGCCGCTGACTTCGACTTTTCCCCAATCGACACCTTGCCAGAGTTGAGCCGAAACAAGCTGAGCCTGGAGTGGACCAGCGCGGCCGGCAAACCGACAAAGACCGCCAAGCCGGTTAAAGAAGCCACCACACCAGTTGCTGCTGGTGCCATAGAGAAGGCGTCATCCGTCACTCGTGCAAAGCGCCAGTTGCATTAATGCCAGAAACGGCGACAACCCTCCACACAATCAAGGATGCACCATGACCACCAGCATTGCAGACCGCGTTCGCACTACCATCGCCAAACAACTCGGCATCAACCCGGATAACGTGACTGACGATTCGATTTTTACCGATGACTTGGCGGCCGACTCCCTCGACATGGTTGAAATCACCATGGCATTGGAAGAGGAGTTTGAATGCGAAATCCCCGACGAAGACATGGAAAACACGCGAACCATCAGCGACGCCGTTAAAGTGGTGGAACAAGTCCTCAACGCCAACCAGTGACACGCAAACAAATTCCTGGAGACTATCCATGCTGAAATCAGGCTTCATCGCTTTAACCTTGGCTGTCCCAACGCTCGCAATGGCGGGGCCCCCAACCACTCCACCAATTCATAACCTACGCGCACCTGCCTTTGTGCGGGTTTTCCATGCAGGGAAAGATAACATGGTTGTCCTCTCGGAAAAGCAGCAAGGGAGGGAGGTCATGTCTTCCGCGCAGATTTTCCGCAAAACGGATCCGACCTCACCACATCAGGCCGCAGGCCAACCCAAACACACGCTTGCGTACACCTATGTTCTGGCCATGCAGTCCTTGGCGTGCCCGGGAAAGGCCAGTCGTCTGGTTTCGTCGGTGCGTACCAGCCACTGGAAAATCCTGTCGGCTGTTGGTGTGTGCCACGGCTCAATCCCAGCAACAGGAAAACTTTAAATTCCACGGAGAGATGGTCAAGGAATTCTCGATGTACATCAAAAAGGCAGCACAGTCAATCGGCGTTCTGAATGAGTTCAATATTTCGTCAGATAAATAGTAGGTTGCAAGAAGGGTATTCCCCACGCACGTGGGGGTTGAAGGGTACAGACGGCAAGATGGCGGGGTGCTCATTCCGTATTCCCCACGCACGTGGGGGTTGAAGCCTCAGCGAAAGAATTGTGTTGTTCCAATATCCGTATTCCCCACGCACGTGGGGGTTGAAGGGTATACAGTACGCGCAACAAGGGTCAGATCGTGTATTCCCCACGCACGTGGGGGTTGAAGTACAAAGGGTTCAAGGGCTTCCAGTACTGAATACGTATTCCCCACGCACGTGGGGGTTGAAGGTTACGCTGCTTTGGCTTCCTCAGCTTCTTTTTGTATTCCCCACGCACGTGGGGGTTGAAGGATCCCGCAGGCAGAAGGCTGGTTGGATTCGTTGTATTCCCCACGCACGTGGGGGTTGAAGGGACAGGGTGGCGGGGTTTATGCCGGTCATTTCAGTATTCCCCATGCACGTGGGGGTTGAAGGAGAAACGTGTTTGCACAGTGCAGCTGTTTGGCGTATTCCCCATGCACGTGGGGGTTGAAGCTCTGCAGTGTAGAGTTGCCCGCCATTTATCGCGTATTCCCCATGCACGTGGGGGTTGAAGAGCTCAAGCAGGATGGTTGCCAATCCAAAGGCCTCGGTATTCCCCACGCACGTGGGGGTTGAATAAGGCCTATTGCGAGGACAGAACCAACCGTCTTGCAGGCCCTCCAGCCGAAAGGGCAAGAAGCCGGACATGCATCCAGTTTTGGTTTCCGCGGACACCATGATAAATGACAGTCGGGCTTCTCCGGCTTGATGAATCCAAAGGATGTAATCATGGCTCAACAAAACCTGCAGCACCCAATGATACTCACCGGTCACCTGATTGCAGTAGATCCGCTGACCGTCAGCCCGAAATCCGACAGTAAGTCGCATTTTTTGCCGTCTCAAGGCAAGGGTGGGCGTCCCTATATCCCGAGCAGCACTCTGCGGCATGCAATACGTGTGGCGGCTTTTCGGGTGGTTCGTGACGTATTGGCCGACGCCGGAAAACAATTGCCACCAAATATGTCTCTGCTGCTGTATAACGGCGCCGGTGAACTAAAGCTGGATGGCGACCTGAGTTGGCATGACGAGCAGGCATTACGCGCCACGAACCCTTTTGTGTCGCTGTTCGGCCTGTGGAAGCTGCAAACAAAGCTTTCTGTCGGAAACGCGTATGGATTTAAACTCGATTTTACGGATCCCAAAAACACTGTGGCGCGTAGGGCCTATATCGCGCGGAAGGGGCCAGAATCTCAGGATATCGCCGCTTTACCATCTTTTGACGAATATTTGTCGCGGCTGGATGGCTTGGCTAAGCAGCAGCGGGCTGACAAGAAAGCCAAGGCCGCCGAAGAAAACGAAACAGCAAAAGGGGCTGACCTGTCTGTCGCTTCCATTGTGGAAGGGTGGGAAGAGTTTATTGCCGGAACGCAACTGGATTGGCGGCTGAGCCTGTTTACGCCAAACGATACTTTTCTCTTACCGTTATTGGTTGCGGCTTTTGAACGTTTATCGTTTGAACCGTGGCTAGGCGGGCATAAGTCATCTGGATGTGGCCAATTCGAAGTGGAACTCACGCATGGCGAGTCGCAGATCTTTATTCGTGACGATATGTCATTCCAAGCGACAGGGGTGTTTCAGAGCGCGCTGGAACAGTTTTGGGATCAAGCAAAAACCGGCTTTGCAGATTACGATTTTGCTAGCCTGAATGGGCGTTAAACGAACTGAATAGGGGTATCTGTATGGATATTTTACAAGCAGTCCACACTTTTTTTCGTGCTGATGGTTATGGACAGAAGCATATTGATGGGTATCAATATAATGAGGTCCAGCATGATTTGGCGGTGGCATTTGCCAAAGCGATGCCCTCTGGTGCCAAAACACGCGAAGTGAAGAAGGATGATGGCACCAACATAACCTTGTCCAGTGCGTCACTGGGGATACTGCAGTCACCCACAGGTACCGGCAAAACGCTGGCGTATGCGGTTGTGGGGGCACTGCTCGCTGCCATAGGGAAAAGGGTTGTCATTTCGACGTACACCTTGGCATTGTTGCGTCAAGTCCACAACGGGAAGGACATGAGAGCGGCGCTGGACTATGCGGAGAAAATAACAGGAACGCGACCGAAATTGGCGCAAAAACTGGGGCGAGGAAACTACGTGTCTCCCAGCCGCGCGGCTAAAATGCGGGCGTGGTGCGCCAGCGAGAAGATCGAACTGAAAGCGTCCGACAAGCAGTTTTTCCAATGGGCTGCATCGGGTGGGTTATTCATGGCTTACCGTGAGGAATACGGTGACGAGCCACCGATTATTCGGAGTTCCGACGGAGATCTAATATCCTTGCGCGCAGAAACCGCACTGCGAGCAGGTGATCCGGAGAGCGATCAGGCGCTTTATGATCAGGATTGCGAGGATTCACGGGACGCCAACCTGATTGTCACTACGCATCACTCCATACTTTTACATGGCAAGGCACCTGAATTCGGGTTTGGGGCTGTGGACGTGGTGCTGTCCGATGAAGCGGACCGTATCAGCGATGCCGCTGAATCGTTAAGTGAACGCAAATTCCGGCCGATAGACGGAGAACGGCTCGCCTCGCGATTGCTGCATGCCATTCAGCAAGAAAATTCGGCATCCATCAACACCGGACCGTTCAAAGCCTTTCTCAAAGAGTCTGAAGGCTTTCGCAAAACGCTGGATGGTTGCCGTGCGGGAAAATCCGTAAAAACCATGAATGTTCCTGTCGGCGGTGATTTGCTGGCGTTATACGGATATATGCAAAAAGTGCATAAACATGGGAATGCGGCATTGAAAATATTGCAAGGAACGGCTACCGGTGGCAAGGATATCCCGCACATGCGTGACGGACTGGAGGTTTGGCTGAAACAATTGACACAGTGGAAACAATGGATCGGGAAATCGGTGGATGCAGACATACACATTAAACAGGCCACGCTGGTTGATGAAGTAGAACCAGGGGATGATGCGGCTGTCACATGGGTGCGTTATCTTTCATGGTCGCCTTTGCGCGAAGAGGGAGGCATGGCACAAAGCGCCACGGAGCCACTGAAGGCCTATGGCTGGCTGCTGCGGAAATGTATCGGCACCTGGGTGCTGACTTCAGCAACACTGGCAGTCAAGGCGAAGGATTCGACGTTTAGCTCGGCTCGGGGGGAATTCGGATTCTCTGCGCAAGATTATGGCAATCAACAACCCGTGAAGTTCCCTGCACCAAGGAATTTTGGGCATCTGTCGTTGCGTACCACACCGGCTAACATTCCAAACCCTTTCATCCCCAAGAGCGGTGGTGCCTATAATCGTGAATGGGTTGAGCATGCGACTGGCATGATCGTTGCCGCTGCCGGACAGGACAAGCGGGTGCTCGTTTTGACCCGAAGCTACAATGATCATCCGGAACTGGTTCCCCTGCTGACTCAAGCTTTTGGTATGAATGCAGTAGTGTCGCAAAACAAGGAATCCGGCGAACGTTTGGATGCTTTTTTGCGCAGAGCCTCCCGGTCGCATGAAACCCGCGTCATTCTTTCTCCAGGCGCATGGGAGGGTGTCGAAGTGCGGACTCCGGATGGAAAAGTCTGGATGACAGAACTGGTGATTCCACGCCTGCCCATCATCCCCACAAACAAAATAATGGACCAGCAGCGCGCTGCCAATATGGTAAACGCCAATGCGGATTCTATCCGGCGCTATATGCAGCGGGTCAAGGATGGAGAGAAGGATCTGGTGATCCCGAAGAAGATCGACTGGTCGGCGGCCGAGACAATTCTTCATGACGCGAATAACACCAAAAGTCTGCGCATATTCATTCAAGGGGTAGGTCGCCTGATTCGCGGGTTTGATGATCGCGGGACTTTGTGGGTTGGTGATCCGCGTTTCTCGGCAGACGCCCGACAAGGGCAGGCCTTTTATGATTTGCTGATGCGCTGGCGTCCGGAAACCGCGATGGATCAAAGGGGGTTCCGGGGTATGCCGGATGATGATCCGACGGGTCCTGGCGGTGCCCCTGGTGATGGCGAAGCTGAAGTTCCGGTCGTCAAAAGCTCTGTGCTATCGCTCATCCTGGGAGAATCTGATCGGCAGAGTAAGGCGTCAAACGGCAGGTTATCGAACAACAAAGTTAAAAAACCAAAGGGGACATCATGACTTCGGCTGCGGATTTCGTTTATGAACACGTTGGGTGTTTGCTGGAGCGCCACGCCCCGGCAAATCCAAAGGACAAATGGCGTACGGCTCGAGTGGATAGTTGTGATGCTTGTGGTGAGTCCGATGATAGCGGACACCACAAAGATGATAAACATAAACATCAAGCGGTATGTAACCGCTGCTATACGTTTTACCGTCAATCATCTTTTTTTGGTGACATTGGTACACGAGCCGGTTCATTCCGGGACGGCGGTTCATATAGTTTTGCCATTGTGACGGTCGATGAAACACTGCTGTATGTAACGACGAAGCCAGGGGCAAAAATGACACTCGGCCATCGTCTGGAACACATTCGACCGATAGTTGAAGCCGCTCCAGAATTACGGCGCGTGCGTTACCGTCCCCTTCCCGCGAAATGGGAGGACATAATGAGCGTGAAGCCACCCTATGTGGCGTTTGTCGTGCAAGGCAAAGGAAATTCGCAAGCCCTGGCGGCTGCGTTGATGAAAAGCCATGCGCAAGGGGTGCGTGGACAGCTACGCTGGCTTAACAAAAATGGGTCCTGGATTTCCCTGTCAGAACCTTTGGTCAGGCAAGCATTGGAATTATCCGCCCAGATGGGGTCTGAAAAAAAGACATTTCAGGACCGGGTAATGGATCAGTGGACATCTTTGGCTCTTGGTTTGCCCCTTCAATGGAACCAGATGAAGTTGGATGAACCTGAGATCGCCACCGCGCTACGCAAGTACCCGTTGCTGGACAAGGTCATGCAGGCGAGTCCCATGTTTAAAACTGGACTAAATGCCGTCATCGAGATCGTCAAAACGGGTGTGGAGGAATAGAAATAATGGAAAGTCAGACATTTTATTGGCATGTATATTTTTTAAGCGCACCCATGCTGGCTGACGCTGTGCATCTGGATGCGGTGTTGTGGGCGGCTTTAGTGCGTTGTGGGATAGAGCCGAAGAAAGCGATTTCTGACATTCCGTTGGAGAAGGGTTCCGATTTTTTTGCCGGCAGCGCAGGACTTTGCGTAGGCGCATCGCCATTGCCGCCGGTGGCCCGCCCTGCCCCATTCGTGCGATCAGCCCGTACGGGTGATGCTCATGAGACCGGGATGAAAAGCATGCCGAAGCCTTTACTCAGCGCCTACCCTGTTCTAGGTGCCGCGGAAATGATGTTTATTGGCCGAGGTAACATGGAGATGGTCGCGGAGTTACTGGATACCGTGGATGGCATAGGCAAACGATCCCGCCAAGGGTTGGGAGAGATCGATAGGGAGCGAACACAGTTGTTTCCAATAGGAGATGTTTCTTTCCCTTTGCGTTGGCCGAATGGACAACCTACCAGGAACATGCCGTGGAAGCTGTTCGCCGCCTCCGCGAATGACGAAGCGACCTCGCGAGACGTGTGCAGGGGCATTGCTCCATTTCAGGTGCCTTACTGGCAGAGTGACCATTGTGATGTCGAAGTGGCTTCTGCGACGAATGGCTATATGCGACGTGATGAATTTATGGACTGGTTAAGGAGCGCGCGTAATGGATAACGATTCAGGCTTTTCTTTCCAGGAGTTTGTGGTGCCCACTCGCTCAACGACCTTGCGGGGATGGCACAATGCCGCATGGAGTGCCGTGCATGGCAAGGATGAGGTGCACGGTGGGCGTGATTTTCAGTTTCATTTTGAGCGAGAAGCCGGAAAGTTGGTTATCCGTACGTGGGACGCTCCAGATAAGAAAAATGCCGTTCGATATGTGTTGCCGAAAGAAGAGTGCCGATTTATGGTTCGCGTCCATGCGGTGAAACGGTTGTCAGGAAAGCGTGAACGTCCGGTATCAGCGGAAGAAATGCCGGACTGGATAGCGCAGCGGATGAGCGGGTTTTCTATCCGACAGGGAATTACCGTGTCGCCTCTTGAATGGTATCCCATGGATTGGGGAAAAGGAGCATTGGCAACAACACTTGTTACCGGTGAGGTATCAGTGACGGATGCCGGGCTGGCACTAACGACCATGACCAACGGCATCGGTCGGGCACGTGGCTTTGGTCTGGGCATGGTGCTGCTGCTGCCGCTGAACCAAACCGAGTCTGTCACGGGTTCGTTGTTGGTAGCATAGTGCTGTCTGCAGATCGCCCCCCTATGTCGGATCCTTCAATGCCCATATCCGGACGTTTGGATTTTTTATTTGTAGAGCGATGTCGGGTGGAAGTTGAAGACGGCGTGCCGGTGGTGGTGTCGGTTGCCAATGATGAGGAACTGATGACCCCGATCCCCGCAGCGCGTTTGGCGGTACTGATGCTGGCGCCTGGGACATCGGTAACACATGGTGCAATTGTGGCTCTGGCTCGGATGGGTTGTCTTCTGCTGTGGACAGGCGAGCATGGAGTGCGCATTTATTCTGCGGGAAAACCTGGTGGAGCTATTGGTCAGCATTTGCAAAAACAGGCACTGTTATTGGCTGATCCTGTATTCAGATTGGCAGCCGCTCGACGCTTGTACAAGGTCATGATGGGCAAAGATCCTCCTCAAGGACGCTCTGTTGACCAGTTGCGAGGACTGGAGGGCGTTTGGGTACGTGAGGCATATGCCAGGTTGTCGGATGAACATGGCGTTATCTGGCCTGGCCGCAACCAAAAATCGCTGGACACGGTAAACCAGGCCATCAGTCAGGCAACATCTACACTATATGGGATTTCAGAGGCGGTAATACTGGCCATGGGGTTGTCTCCGGCGATAGGCATTGTCCATGCCGGCAGTGATCGCTCTTTGGTGTTCGACCTTGCGGACACTGTTAAGTTCGTCACGGTAGTTCCTGTCGCCTTTCGTGTGGCTGCTGAAAATCCGGGCATGCCAGGCCGCGATCTTTCTGGTGTGGTACGTCGTGCATGTCGGGATTTGTTTGTTCGAGAGAAATTGCTGGAACGCTTGGTTACCATTTGCAAGCATGTGGTTTTCGACGATGCCCTGGATAGTCATTAGTATTACCGCGCCGAAGCCAGCCTTGCGCGGATGGCTGAGACGTTATCTGGTGGAGATGTCTCCCATGGTGTTTGTGGGAAAACTGGATGCCAAAACATCCGCTTTTGTTTTTCAGCAAATAAGAGCCTCCGGGGTGAGCGCATCATTAGCTACCGTCAGAAGGGGAGGCACAGGGTTTGACATAGAACTGTGTGGGCCGGGCAACAATGTTATAAGCGATTTTGATGGGCTTTTACTGGTGTCAGTAAAGCGGAAAAAATCAGCGACAAAGGTAAAAAAGTCCGGCAATTTGGATAAGGTCAATATTTAGTCTAATAAACATTAGGTTACAGGAAGAGTATTCCCCATGCACGTGGGGGTTGAAGGGAAAAACGGATCGCTTATCTATCTGCTTCTGGGTATTCCCCATGCACGTGGGGGTTGAAGCCCGGCTCAATAAAGCGTTAGACGCGGACATAGGTATTCCCCATGCACGTGGGGGTTGAAGACGCGCTCTACGAGACGGAAAAATGACCCTTGGGTATTCCCCATGCACGTGGGGGTTGAAGTTGAGACTTGCTTGGAGAAAATTGCGGCCAGTGTATTCCCCATGCACGTGGGGGTTGAAGCAAACCGCACGCACGTTTATGGATAAGCTCAGCGTATTCCCCATGCACGTGGGGGTTGAAGGACGCACCATGAAGCAACGCTCTGATCCACCCAGTATT